>CAZZVE010000049.1:13596-27478 GCA_964657325.1 uncultured Ktedonobacterales bacterium | reverse complement strand
TATTGCCAATAACGTGAGCCTCGTTCATATGTGTGCTTCCTTTGAAAATATCCTTCCTAAAAGTTCCTCTTTTTACATACGAGTAGGTGAACATGTCCTACGATCCTACTAAAGTCACAAGTGATTTTGACGTTGACGAGTCACTACGCGTCTTATAGAGTAGAGAAGTTGTCTAACCACTAAGATGCATGATATGCCAACAGAGTCTTTACGAGCCATGCTATAATCTAGGTAACACAAGTCATCAAAGGGAAAATGATATGGGGTCTTCATGGTGATGCAACCGGAAAATATGTATCCACGTCAAACAAGTGATGATATGAGTTCGCTTGTAGGCAAGTCACTAGGCCAGTTCCGCGTTGTAGAGCGTATTGGCGCAGGAGGTATGGCGACGGTCTTCAAGGCATATCAGCCAACGCTAGACCGCTATGTCGCAATCAAAGTCTTACCGCCACATCATGCACGCGATCAGGTGTTTGTGAAACGTTTTGTACAAGAGGCACGATCTGTTGCCAAACTGACACACCCCAATATCGTGCAAATTCATGATTTCAGTTCGTCGGAAGAAGAAAGCAACCTGACATACATTGTCATGGAGTATGTTGAGGGCGGAACGCTGAAAGATCGCCTCAAGCGCGCACTCCCTGTTCCTGAAGCGGCAGGATATATTATTCAGGCCGCCGAAGGGCTTGATTGCGCGCACCGTAACGGCATTATTCACCGTGATGTAAAGCCGGCCAATATGCTGCTACGCAAAGATGGACATTTGCTCCTGTCTGACTTTGGCATCGCCAAAATTCTTGAAGGCACCACGAACCTCACGCGCGTCGGCACTGGTATTGGAACGCCGCAATATATGTCTCCTGAACAGGGAACAGGACAAGGTGTCGATAGACGCAGTGATATCTACTCGTTGGGTATCGTGTTCTTCCATTGCTTGACTGGGCATGTTCCTTTTGCTGCCGATAGCCCATTGTCGATTACGCTCAAGCATATTCATGATCCGCTTCCTACCGAGCGTCTGCTTACTGAGGGTGTACCCAACCCTATCGTGCAAGTCGTATTACAAATGACAGCGAAAAATGCACACGAACGCTATCAGTCTGCGGAGGCTGTAATCGACGCTCTTACGCAGGCATTAGATGAGTCTCATTTGTCAATGCCACGTATGCGCTTTGGTATGGCTCCGTCGGGGCCATTTGCGGAGCCAAAGAGTGTTCCATCAGGCCAACTCGCACATGCAAATAGGCGTGCCAGTACACCAAGTAATCCAGGATACGGTAGTATTCAGCAGAGAGTGCAGTTGGTGTGCTTTCGCTGTGGTGCCTTGAGTGATAGTTCGCAAGTGTACTGTGTTGCTTGTGGCTACGAACTCTCTGATAAACTGGCGAATGCCGATCATTTCCGTGGTGCAAATGGACGCCTTGTGCTTGCACATTTAACTATGCAAAGCGCGGGTGGACGTTCCTACCGCTTTCATCAAGTGGTCACGACCATTGGTCGCACGAATGGCAACGATTTGATTATTATTGGGCCTACCGTGTCACGCAAACATGCTCGTCTCTGGTTTGATAATGGTCGTTGGTTTGTGGAAGACTTAGGAAGCGCGAATGGAACATTGCTTAATGGTATGCGCATCGTACAACCAATGCTCTTAAGCGACGGCGATGTAATCCACTTTGGTGACGAGGCCGTCGTATTCAATATAGTGTATAGTCCGTAATTTAAGAACAAAACACTCTCTAATCCGTATGTTTACTATAAGAAAGAAATAGCGGTAACTCGCTACTTGATGAGATAAGGAAGGATGTTTCCATGAGTTCAATCAATCCCGCCGTTGCAGTAGCACAGCAGATGTTACTAGGTGGTGCAGTAAAACAAAACCATGCACTTGAACATGCTACAATTGTGATGCTTGAGAAAAAGCTTGATGTGCGTCTCTCTGGCGTATCTTCTGCCGTTGGTTTCTTCATCTTTGGTGAGGTGCCAACCGAGGAGATTTTGCCTGTCGCAGAAGAGGCTCTCAATGTGCTGCGCACAACAAATCCTGAACTTGCGATCAACCCACGTTGCGGCACGAACCTCGCTGTCGCTGGTGTATTGACAGGCTTATCCTCACTGGCAGTTGCACGATTACGCCGCCCTTATGGGAGCGCGAACAATGTCATCACTGCATCTACGGCAGCACTGGTGCTTGCTCGTCCCTTAGGTCTCACAGTACAGCGTTATATTACCACGCAAACACCAAACGCTTCGATGCGCGTGGTCAAGGTGTCGCCAATGACCGTGCTCGGTTCTCCTGCGCACTTTGTTCATACCGACAACCCTGATGCCGCCGGTCTTTTCTCATAACAAAAAGGATAAAAACATGTCATCGGACCGTAGCCGCTTTCTGGTTGAGACCTCCTGGCTTGCCGAGCATTTGAATGATCCTCATCTACGGGTCGTTGATATGCGCGGCTATGTACGTAATGTCGTCAAAGATGGCGTACCAGACGCTCTTTACGTGGGCGCACGTGACGAGTATCTACAAGGTCATATCCCTGGTGCGCTCTACATTGACTGGAGCAGCGATATTGTTGATCCTAATGAAGATGTAGAGGCGCAAGTTGCTCCCGCCAAACGCTTTGCAGAGGTTATGGAACATCTGGGTATAGGCGATCAACACCTTGTGGTCGTTTATGACGCTCATCCTGCCTCACAATTCGCCACCCGTCTATGGTGGGCACTCAACTATTATGGTCATAAAGAGGTTGTCGTCCTGAACGGCGGCCTTCCTAAGTGGCAAAGTGAGCACCTACCTCTGGACACAGTTGTACCCGCATACGACCCTGTAACGTTCACGCCAGAAGTACAACCTCAACTGCGCGCTACAGCCGAAGACATGCTCAACTTTCTCGAACGAGAAGATGTTACATTAGTTGATGCACGTGATTCAGGCCAATATACAGGTGCGATTGTGCGAGGGCACAGCAGGGCAGGACACATCCCTGGTGCACTTAGTCTTCCACGCGAAGAGCTTATAGATCCTTCGACAGGCACGTTTCGTAGCAACGAAGAGTTATCGCACATTCTCAATGTTGCTGGTGTCTCACCACAGAAGCAGGTTGTCGCCTATTGCAATGGAGGCGTAGCTGCGACTACTGTTCTATTCACGCTTGCAATGTTGGGCTATCCTCAATTTACAAATTATGATGGTTCATGGAATGAATGGGGCAAGCGACAAGACCTGCCTGTAGAGTTGTAAAAAAATTATGACGATGCATGACTCTGACTCTTCACACTCTGAACTAGAGGGTGAAGACTTGCTTGATCTTAATACGGTTATGCATGCTTTTGGTGTGGATGAGTGGAAGAATCTTGGAGCAGCAGACGATACACAAACGCAAGTATTGAATCTACTGATCGAGATTGACGGACAACGGTATCTTTTGCGTGAGCGACCAGAAGGTTTAGTTGATGAAGACTTGACTCATCGCTATGACTTTCAACGCTACCTTCAGCGCGCAGGGATACCTATTCCGCCACTTCTTCTTACACCAAAGGGTGAGCCAGTTGTTATCAGCGGTGAAGATGCTTTTGAGGTACAACCATGGGCAAGTGGTGAGCTATTTAGTACTGCTGATCCTCGCTCCCTAGAGTGGGTTGCATTTGCGGGAACTATGCTTGGTCGCATTCATCGCGCTTCATCACAGTACACTGGTCCTATACATCGCTGGCCTTCTGAAGTGCAGATGGGAAGCCTTGTACAAAGTTGGCTCAACCTTGCCCGTACAAGAGCTGACACAAGCGAAATACAGGCTGTTGCTGCCGCCCTCTCCAACTGGGTTGACCAGTGGGAAGCTGTCTTACCCTCTGCAATGATGTCCATTGGTACTGGAAAAGAACTGCCAACGTTTCATATTCACGGCGATTATCACGCGCTCAACCTGCGTTTCGGCTCGTTCGGCGTCACATCAGTTATCGGGCTGGAAGCATCACGCTGGGAAAAACGTCTCTTCGAGATTGCGAACGGGCTTTTTTCTTTTAGTGCGTTGTCCTGGGTAGCTGGAAGTGGTGAGACACGCCCGCTCGTCAAACGCGGCCTCGATCCCGAACGCGCTCGACGCTTTCTACAAGCCTACGCGGAAGTGTATCCACCCGTTCCTGGTGAGGCAGAACTACTCGCAGATGCACTGATGCTTATCGCTCCTATCGCCACAATAAATGGCCCTCTTGAAGCTCTTTTTTATATTCAGGAAGAACCTGACACCGCACTTATAGATGATGTCATGGAGAACCTTGCATGGGCTTCTTCACTTCCTGCATGGCTTAGCCGCGTACGACGTTCACTACCAGACTTATGGTTGTCAAAATAAGTGAAACACCAAGTTTTCTGTTCTTCGTTATAAATAATAGCCCAAACGTTATATATGTTGACACTGCTAAGTAGTTATGAGCAATAATAAGTGTATCTCAAAAATAAGCATATATGTCTACGATCAATTTCTGTACGGTTCTAAATAGTAAGGTATGAGCAAATGCAAGAGCCTCCACAAGACGCGATATTTAGCAATATGCAAAGGCAAAGAAATCAAACAAAGCGCAAGAGAATTACTGTAACGATTACATCAGTACTTCTGGCTTTATCGGCCGTACTTATTGTTATAGGTGTGGCAATGATCAGGACAAGTCTTGTTTCTGGTGCCTCAGGATCATCAACTCCTACTACTACGAAGCCAACCGCATTGGTGACATCCGCACCAACACCAACGCCAACACCTGTATTTGATTCCAGCGTTGGTGCAGTTCTTCCGTCACATCGCGTTATTGCGTTTTACGCGGTACCCGGTGCTGAACCCACAGGACCAGCCTACCAGCTCAGTGATGCCATGCTCAACCAATTAACGCAACAAGGTGCAGCCTATCAGAGGCTTGATCCAGCGCATCCGGTACAGCTCGGTATTGATCTGGTGGTAAGTGTTCCCGACGGTTTCCCAGGACCAAACGGCTACTACAGCCATCACGTTGATGCAGATACCATTCAGTCGTATGTTGACTATTGCCAAACTCATAACTTGCTCTTATTCTTAGACTTAAACTTTGGATGGGCACCTGTTATGCCCGAAGTCAATTTCTTCCTACCTTATTTAGAGAAGTACACATTTGTACATATGGCAGTTGACCCTGAGTGGATGTTTCCGCGTCATGATGGTATTCCAGGCACCAACTTGAGTAATGTACGTGCCTCGGATTTGAACCCTGTTATTCAAGCTGTCGGCGATATTCCCATGAAATACCACATGCCACGCAAGATTTTGATTATCCACGAGTACCGACCAAGCGGTGACTATACGGCAAATCCAACGGACGCTGGACAGGCAGAGATTGCCGATAAACGCAATCTCCAACCTGATACGCGAGTGGATGTCGTCATTCACGTTGATAGTGTTGGTGGCTATGTTGGTGATATCGCTGATAAAACACAGCAGTACACGCAATGGGTACAAGAGGACATGATCCGTTATGCGAATTTCCGTTATGGAGGCTTCAAACTGTTCTATCATATCGAGGCCAAAACACGACTTATGACGCCTGCGGAAGTACTTGCACTCAACCCCGCACCGCTCGTCGTAACATATGGAAACTAGTTGTTACAAAGAAGTATGATATATACAGAGACACAAAAAGCTTAAGTATCCGAAAATGCTATCGTGAAACACAACATTAGACAGAAGGGCTTATTTATGAGATACTTTTATAGATAAGCTTTTGTTGGATTGAAGAAGGGGTCGGCATGTCGTCTACGTATTCGTCATACAATAATGCTCCCAGATGTCAACGGTGTGGAGCATCACTGGCACTCAAGGATCCTCGTTGCGCGAACTGTGGGTATTTTAACGGTCCACTTCCTGAGACTAATGTGTCACACCAACAGCAACCATCAGTAGCGACACCATGGAATTTGTCAGCTCAACCAGGACAATACGAGCAGACTACTTCACCTAACCCTACAGGATCACACACGGAAGGTGGCTTGCTTAAACGCTATCCTGTACAAAATGAGCAACGCAATCACTATATTATGCCTGCTCAGCAGCCTCAAGCTGCACCACCTGTTCCTTCTCAGAACACAATGCCTCCTCCGATCTGGTCACAACCAGACTTGTCTCGTCCTATTGCTCAACCACCACAGATGTCAGGCAACGGGAATGTGTATTCGCATCCATCTGGACAACTTTTAAACAATAGAGGCTACGCCCAGAATGGGCCATATGCTACGGCATCTTCTCCGTACTCTACTGGCCCTACCACGCCGCCTAACAGTTTTAGAGCATCTCCACAACAAGTGCCACCTCCTGCATATGCACAAGCAGCTCATTCGTTCTATCAGGAACCGAAGAAACGGGGACAATTTCGGATAGGAAAATTTGTAGGCGTCCTTGTGTTGCTACTTGTATTTATAGCTGGAAGTTTTCTTGCGTATACATTCTTTTTTTCACATAAAAGTACGCAACAAGCAGCCACTACTGGCGATGCATCACATAGCCCTTCAACTCCCCAACCGACTCCACAAGGGAATGCTCTTTTTCAAGATCAGTTCATGAACAATACCAATGGATGGAGTATTCAAAGTTATCCTGGTGAGTTTTCTGTTGCATTGGGAAATGGCACATTGAAGCTGGAAAATGACAATAACAAATTGTTGTGGGAGCTTATCCCAGGCGATAAGAAGTATGGAGATTTTCAGCTTTCTGTTGATGCCGTTCTCTCGAAAGGGTCTCAAGAGAACGGCTACGGTGTGTACATTCGCAGTGCGCTCAGTCAAAACTCCTCAATTACTACATTCTATCGCTTTGAACTCTACGGCGATGGCTCGTTCGCAATCTTTAAAGGTACGTCAGACACGAACGGTACAGCAACCACTCCACGCCTTGTTGACTACACAAATAACTCTGCAATTCAGAAACAGGGAAGTCTGAATCATATCACTATTTCCGCAAAAGGCTCTAGCCTCCAATTTATTGTCAATGGACAAATCCTGAGCACTGTTTCAGATACTACCTATACAAGTGGTAGTATTGCCTTGTTTGTCTCGAATCTACAAAAGGCTCCGCCTGTAGTTGTCGCAACATTCTCGCATCTTGTGATCTATTCAGCACAAAAATAGCAGCATTGTTACCCGGCAATAATGTTTGCGTAGACACCTGGATCAACGTTGCCACCACTTACGATACAACACACACGCTTATTCGCAAAGCGCGCGGGGTTGGAGAAGAGAGCACCAATAGCGAGAGCACCTGTTGGCTCCACTTTCAGGTTAACGTAGCGAAAGCAGTGTTGTGTTGCCTGAAGTGTTAGTTCATCTGGCACCTCAATAATATCCGCGATCCCATGTTGTAGTATTTCCCAGTTCAAATGACCCAAACTAATAGTACGCGCTCCATCAGCTATTGTGGCTGGCTCTTGTTCATTGCGAACGAGTTGACCGCTACGCAGCGAACGAGCCGCATCATTGCCTGGAAGCGGTTCTGCCCCAATAACCTCTGTTGTTTTGCCAAGATACTCGCGTGCAATCACGATACCCGATGAAAGGCCACCACCGCCGATGGGAACAATCACAATATCGAAGTTGGCACTATCAAAAATCTCTTTGCCCAATGTTGAATTGCCCGCAACAACGCGATAATCATCATACGCTTGCGCCTGAAATGCATCCGGTTGCTCTTGTAGTAGTTGAGCGACACGTTCAGCGCGTCCGATACGCTGCACATCAACGAGATCAACGTGACCACCATAGGATCGCACAGCCGCAATCTTGACCTGCGCAGAGGTGGAAGGCATAACGACGGTACATGTCTTGCCAAGCAGTGTACTCGCATACGCAATGGCTTGCCCAAAGTTGCCGGATGAGGCAGTCACTACACGCTCTTGTGGAATTGATGAGAGCAAGTTATACGCAGCACGAAACTTGAAACTGCCAGTATATTGAAAGGTCTCGCTGGCGATAGTAACATCACAATGGAACTGTTTTGAAAGTGGTGGACACGGACAAGGTATAAATGTTGTCGGACGTATATGAGTTGGCAATGTTTCCCATACCTCGGAAATGTATGCTTCGGTTAATGCTGGTGCTGTGGTATAGTTTTTCATAGTAGTTTTCCTCAAGATGATTTACACAGGATTGTCATAACACTATTGTAACCCTTACAAGGATTTTTGGCACCTTTAGAAAGTGAAAAAATATGTCGAACATATCAGAATTTACGTCAACGATACGTTTACGCTTACGTGCTAGTGATGCACACTATGGTGGTAATCTCGTCAATGGTGCGTTTATGCTCTCTTTATTTGGGGATATAGCAACTGAACTTGCTATTCTTTGTGATGGTGATGAAGGGTTGCTTGTGGGATATGAAAGCATTGAGTTTCTTGTCCCGCTCTACGCTGGTGATTTCGTCGAAGCAACTGGACGAATTACAAAAATTGGACACACATCACGACGACTAGAATTTGAAGCATACAAGGTGATTACTCCTCGACGAGACATTAGCGATTCTGCCGCCGATGTGTTAGAGACTCCATTGCTTATAGGGCGTGCGGTAGGCACAACAGTGGTAAAAGTTGAGCAGCAAAGAAAGAAAGATGCAAGATCACAGAACTAACATAGAGGTTCTCTAGCAAGCATGCTTACTAGAGAACCTCTATGTTAGTTCTGTGAAAGAGAGTTTACTTAGTCCACATCGACAGCTGCTGCAACGAATTGCAGAGGAGGCTGACCTTTGTAGAGACCAATAGCAAATACGCTATAGACGCGATCAGCCTTGAGGTCTACTTTTAAGGGGATCGTGACACCGGCGTTAACGGCGGTTACGTCAAAGACATATGTACCAGGATTGACGGCAAGATAGCCACTTGCATGTGTGTAGGTCAATTCAGAGATAACTTTTGTGCCACCAACCGAGACATCAACAGGACCTGCGTTAGGCGACAGGTGATATACCCGTACAATTGCCTTCGTATTGATATCGGAGTTGTTGTCAACGAATGCAGCAAGCGAGAAACCAGAGTCCTTTGTGCCAAGCGCGGCAACGGTGTAGTATGTGCCACCTTTAAGTTTAACCGTTACATCAATAACGGAATCTTTGCGAGGTGCCCAGTAAGGTGCGACTTGAATCCGATGTTTGCCTGCCGAAACAGCGACATAGCCTGTAACTGTACCAAACTTAAAATCGCTGAGCAATTTGGCTCCATCTACATACACATCAACGGGACCTGCTCCAGGTGATGCATGTACAACGCGCACATAAGCCTTGCCATTCCAATGCGCAGAAGCGGAAGTCGATTGTGCCGCGAAGCCGACGATGAGGGCGAGTAGCCCAATCGTCACTAGAATGCTACGGGCAAAGATTGTGAGAGACTTCTTAGAATTCATTGCCTGTTTTCTCCTCTTCTCATGGTGAGAACACTTTGTTTTCACGAGGAACTGCTGTCAACTCCTTTGTGTGTATCAGTTCCGTTCTTCCCCGTAACGGAGGTTGCACACAAAGGACAGGAAAGGAGAACACTTCTTTTGAGCGTTCCACCATAGAGACGCTCGTTTTCAGGCAAAGTAGTAAAACTTTTTCACAGGTTTTTAGTTCAAAATACTTAGCCAGTGAAATTCATTGTACTCACGGCAGTATGGGCTAGAAGTTTTTGGGCGTTGCGCCACAGAAGTTTTTCCCGTACCTCTGGTGTAAAGTAGGTGAGCGGTTCAAAATCTTTGAGCCAGCGTTGCGGCGTGATGAAGGGGTAATCAGAGCCAAACAGGAAGCGGTCTTGCATACGTGTGGCTGCCTCACGTAGCAGTGTTTCAGGAATACGTTTTGGGGACCAGCCAGAAAGGTCGTTATATACATTTGTTTTATGTTGCATAGAGGCAAGCATTTCCTCATGCCAGGGCCAGGAAGGATGTGCTCCAATTATGGTGAGATCAGGAAAATCAGCCGCCAGCGCATCAAGATAGATGGGACGCGTATGATCGAGCTTAATACCCATGCCCCCAGGTGTACCCGCGCCTAAACCATTTGTGCCTGTATGAAAAAGCGCGGGCACCTGCAATTCCTGAATTTTCTCCATCAACGGATAAAAAGTAGGGTCATTTGGGTAAAATGCCTGCACACCGGGGTGAAACTTCGCGCCTGCTAATCCCAGGTCTTTGACTGCGCGCTCAATCTCTTGAATTGCCACCTTACCTTTATGGGGATCGACGCTGGCAAAGCCGATGAATTGCTGCGGATAGCGTTTGACAATTTCCGCAACATAATCGTTGCCTAGTGGTGGTAAACCTGTAGCTGTTTCAGCATCCCAGGCCAGTAGAACGCCAATCATATCGAGTTCTGCGTAATCTGCGGCGATCTGCTCGATGTCCTTTAATTTGACCTCTGTACGGAAGAAGCGTTCAGCGGCCTTTGCATATGGACCAAGTGTAACCTGCATAAACTCCGTTGTAGGCAAGTGGACATGAAAGTCAATGGCACGTGGCATACTATTTTCCCTCTCACTCTGTAGAAACGTACCTCGTCGTACATGCAATACTCTGTATTATAGTCTTGCCTATGCCTGTTCTGTCTAATGAAAACTAATGATCGGCTCCTTTTCTTCAAGAGTATACGGATCGTCTCTGCGCCCACCTCTGAGCAGAAGCTGATTGACGGGTAAAAAGTTACTATGAGCACTCATTGTACTATCCTTCCGCTCCTTGTAAGCAGTATTCACAAAAATGGACTGCTTCTGAGAGAAGCTATGAATGAGAAACAGGAGAGAACATGCTTTAGCGGATGGAATGTTTCTTTGGGGCTTCTTCCTTTGCGCTTCATAACAGCGTGCGTAGTTCTGGGCCAAGCAAGATCAGTATCACGTCGAACTCGATTGGAAAAGTCCCGCTATGAGGAGCTTGACCATATGCCGAGCATTGTAACGAGGGTCGTCGTCAGCACCAACGCAGAGATTGCCGATACCGTACATCAGTTCGAGGGCATCGATATCGGCACTAATCTCACCAGCGTGGGCGCAGGCTTCGAGCAACTGAGCGCACACGGGCACGAGGCGATGAAGAAAGTACGCATGCAGCGCGTCGAAGCCAGTGCTGTTGGGTTGCAGGACTGCGGCGAGTCCATGCTTCGTGACCAGGAAATCAACGAAGAGATTGACCCACTGACTCAGGGCAGCGTGTGGCGAGTCGGCATTCGCCAGCAGGATTGGACCAGCCTCGGCGCATGCCTCAACCTGATGACGGTACACCGCAACCACGAGATCCGCGCGCGTCGGAAAGTGGCGGTAGATCGTTCCTATCCCAACGCCTGCCGCCGCCGCAATGTCACGCACCGGCACCTCAACGCCGGACGTGACAAACATGGAAGCGGCGGCGGCAAGCAACGCCTGCTCGTTGCGCTGTGCGTCGACTCGAATCTTTCGGGCTTGTTTACGCCGGGCTGCTTGCCCAGATTCTTCCTCGATGGTAGGTATCGCTTTATCCTCTCTTACACAAGGGCTTGACAAAAAGGAACAATGTTCCGTATAATCCTATTGGAACGTTGTTCCGTCTTCTTAGTATACCATACGCGAAAGAACTGGAAGGAAGATCTTTCTATGAACACAGTAGATTCGGTTGGCAGTGCCTCCACTTCGATCATCTCCGTGAAGCCGATTGTGCTACACGCTCCTGACCGTGGCGAGGATGTACATGTGCGCGTGTCTGCACCTGGGATCGGAAGCGAATTGCCAATTATTGTTTTTTCACACGGCTTTAGCTTGTCACTACGCAGCTACGACCCGCTGGTCGACTTCTGGGCTGCTCATGGCTTCGTGGTCATACAGCCCACCCATCTTGACTCAAGCACACTGAGTATTCCTCCTGATGACCCCCGTACCCCACTGATCTGGCACTCACGAGTCGAGGACTTGAAGCGAATTCTCGATGGGCTTGACATCCTTGAAGCTTCCGTTCCCGGTCTTCGTGGACGCCTTGATCGAAGCCGCATTGCCATAGCAGGACACTCCTGGGGTGGTCAGACGGCGAGTATGCTCTTGGGCGCAAGAGTCCTCGATGCCGATGGGAGACCTGGAGAGGACATGTCCGATTCCCGAATTAAAGCAGGTGTGTTGCTTTCCACGACCGGTCAAGGGGGAGCCGATCTGACGCCCTTTGCAGCTGAACACTTCCCGTTTATGAAGCCGAGCTTCGCGAACATGACTCCACCAACTCTCGTGGTGGCGGGAGATAGAGACCAGTCCCTTCTATCAGTTCGAGGACCTGACTGGTTTACTGACCCGTACTTCTTGAGTCCAGCTCCTAAGAGCTTACTTACCCTGTTCGGGGCAGAACATGGACTTGGTGGAATTACTGGGTACAGCGTCACAGAAACAACCGACGAGAACCCGGAGCGAGTCGCCCTGGTTCAGCGCATCACCTGGGCGTACCTTCGCACTGCGCTTTACCCTGATGATACCAGTTGGTCGATTGCACGCAACGCTCTCACAGAGACTCCCAATCCACTGGGTCGAATCGAATCCAAGTAACGCTTCTAGAGAAAGAAAAAATCAATGAACAAGCAGTTACACTTTGGCATTCAAACTGCACAACAACAGGTGAGCTATCAGAAACTCCTTGATCTCTGGCAAGAGGCAGATCATGAACCCCTGATTGAGCATATGTGGCTCTTCGACCACTTCATGCCTTTGAGTGGAGATCTCAATGGTCCCTGTTTTGAAAGCTGGACTCTGCTCGCTGGCCTTGCCGCAAAGACAGAGCGCGTGCGCCTGGGAAACATGGTAACGGGCGTGACCTATCGTAATCCCGCTATTCTCGCCAAGGAAGCTGTCACGGTGGACCATATCTCGAACGGGAGGCTCAATTTCGGAATAGGAGCCGCCTGGCATGAACGAGAACATCATGGGTATGGTCTGGACTTTCCGAGTGCTGGCGAACGAGTCAGGCGGCTCGATGAAGCCTGCCAGATTTTCAAGCACCTCTGGACACAGACGAATCCAAGCTTTGAAGGGCGTTACTACCAGTTGCGTGAGGCTCCTAGCGAACCCAAGCCTGTGCAAAAGCCATGTCCTCCGATCATGATTGCCGCAGGAGGCGACACTATGCTTCGAGTCGTTGCCAAGCATGCAAACCTATGGTGTTCTACAGCCCGAACAGTTGAGGAGTTTGGCGAGAAGAACGCGCAGCTAACACAGGACTGTGAAGCCATTGGGCGTGACCCCAGCACACTGGAACGCGTCATCTCCTTTCTGGTCAGTCCGGCTGATACAGATTTTCGCCAGGCACGTGAGACCGCGCAAGGCTTTATCAAGGCGAAGGCAACCCATATTGTACTGAATATCAATGCGATCCTTCAACGGGAGATGGTCATTTCACAGGTAGTTCACGAAGTCATCGAACCACTCAAGCAGAGCGATGAGTAGAAATGAATTTGAAACGGTTTTGATCTCCTCGCCCTTCCCTGGATGAACTTCATAGTTCTTCTCTTGAAAGATCGAAGAATACTTCCTAGCGACTCTGGTTGGAAAGTCGCTTGGAAGTAAGTTTGTCGAAGATGAGCAGTGGCGGTCTACATATCTCTTAGAAAATAGAAAGCACAGAGCAAACTCCGCCAAGAGATACTTGACGCTGTTGGGTTTTGAGCGTAAACAAGGCAAAAGGAGTGCTCCAAACACTCATTTTTGTGCCATCCTCATTACTCACGGGCGCCAAGGAGCATCTGGCTGGGTTTGCACAGAGTATATGCAAGATGCTCTTGATGCACAATGTGCCTTGGGACAAGAGGTTCGATCAGAGGATGTGGAACGCCTCGCTCTACTGCATTTCCAACACATCAATGTTCATGGCAAATATCATTTCACTCTCCTA
>CAZZVE010000049.1:0-13496 GCA_964657325.1 uncultured Ktedonobacterales bacterium | reverse complement strand
CTGGCCCTCTATCATGGGTAAAGAGCGTTGATATTCCTCAAACGAGCCTGTGACCTATGCTTTAACCGTGATGCTGTCAGCGAACTCCTCCACGACATTGAGCAGACGCGCAGGCTGCTCAATCTGCGGAAGGTGCCCAGCCTCTGGGATGAGTTCAAAGCGAGCATTGGGCAACGATTGGGCATAGGCGCGACCATAGTCGGGATCTATCACGCCATCACTCTCGCCCCAGACGACGAGTGCAGGAATCTTGACACGCCCAAGTCGGCGACGCAACTTCAGATCATGCATACCTTGCCCTTGATCGTACACTTTGAGTGCCTGAAAGTTCGCACGTACCGCAGCGATCCGCTCAGGGGTGAGAGTGGCGGGGTCGATGCGGAAGGCCGCCGGATTGTGGTAACTGAGTGCTGACAACTCGTCAGGAGCCAGGGGAAAGACATCAACGATGGGATGCCCCTCAACCTGAATGCCCGCGGCATCGACGAGAACAATGCTACTCAAACGTGTCGTATCTCGCACAGCCATCTCCGCTGCAATCCAGCCACCAAGTGAGGAACCGATGACCATGACATCACGCAGGTCGAGTTGTTCAAGAAGGTCGAGGTAGGTAATGGCGAGGTCATCAACGCTGTCGAACCATTCTGGCCGAGGCTCACCCGCAAAGCCAGGGTGGGTCGGCACCAGGACACGTGCTCGGGCTGACAGTGCCGAAGCAAGACCCGCTACTGTTAGTGGTCCACCACCACCATGCAAGACGAGAATGGGACGACCGCTCCCTTGCTCATCGATACGCACAGTTAAGCCGTCTACGAAGGACTCTCTGCGGGTCGTGGGGGTTGAAGAAGGTAAAGTACTCATGGGATTTATCCTTTCAGTTGTATACATTTCTTTAAACAGCAAAAGTTGAGTTCTTGCTTATACAAGAACATCAGTGTCGTAGCGAGCCATGATAGCGCGTCCTTGCTCAGGAGTAGGTGGGCCAGATGTGGACACTAGTTCGCTCATTTCCTCGAAGTAGTGGATGTACTGAGGAGGTGTAAATGTATTAAGGAAGCGAGCAGGTTTATCGCCTGGATTCGAGAATGTATGCGACACACCAATCGGGACCATCACAAAACTCCCCGTACCTGCATGAAGCGTTTCTCCGTCCACTTTGAACTCTAGTTCGCCTTCCAGCACATAGAATCCCTCCTCGTGAGCACGATGAACATGAGGAAATGGACTCGGTGAATGTGGTGGAAACGTAAATTCAGCAACTGCCATTGTGCCTCGTGTGTTTGTGCCATCTTCTAAAACGGTAAGATGAATGGGACCCATAGTGATTGACCGACCACCGCCGGGTTGTAGTATGATAGCATTCATTATATACTCCCTTTTGTTGCTTGCTCGAGTAAGCAAATACACTTAAAAATTTTGTATCAATTCGGTACTTGAAAACAGTGCAGCATCTGAGCGAGAACCTGATACGCGGCATCGAGATCAAAGGTAGGATCTAGAATCTTTTGCAATGCCAATCCATCGAAAAGAGAGAGCAGAAGAGCAGCCAGGATCGTTGGATCAGGAGAGGAACGTTGTGTGCCCTCTTCGGTATGCTCCGCGTTCACCAAGACTTTTGCTATTACAGAGCCAAGTTCCTTTCGCCTCTGTACAAGCCGTTCTCGCACCTCAGGCGCAATGACGGGGTTGTGCAAGCCGAGCGAGAACGACTCGTAGCGCAGACGATACACATCAGGTTCCTGCTCAACACGTTCGTGCAGTTGGGCCAATAATGCTTCGAGAGCCTGATCGCCAGGCACATGTTGGACAAGGTGTTCCATTCTTTGATGGAAATGCTGACCAGCGGCTTGTAGAGCCTCAACGAGCAACTGGTCCTTGCCACCGAAGTAATAATGCACGAGTCCAGGCGCAGCCTGAGCTTCGCGTGCAATTTCCCTCAGCGTTGTCGCGTCATAGCCCTTCTCTGCCAACACCTTAGAGGCTGCGGCAACGATGCGTTCTCTCGTCTTTTGCTGGTCCTCAGCTTGTTCATCTAAACCATGTTGTTTGCTCATGCAAGCAATATAACATACTTTCATAGAAATTGCAAGATAGGAGGTGACGACGTGACACACATAAAATCTTTGAACCTTTTCCTGTTTGAAGCAAATGGAGGTAGGACTAGGATCACTGTACAAACCGTAACTATTAAGATAGGTTATGTAAAAGCGGGAAGAACGGGATGACCCAAGCTGGAGTGCGCTTCGAGTGTTCAGATTTATTTTCGATGTGGCTCGTATGTGAGTACCACTACACTAGAGCTGAATGTTTGCGATTGAACAAGTTTGAATTCCTTTTGCTGGCTCTCACCATGAAAAAGCCGCTTCCCGTTTCCTACGACAATGGGGAAGACCATGAGACGGTATTCATCAATGAGATCCTCTTGCATGAGCGAGTGAATGAGTTCAATGCTCCCAAAGATCACTATGTCCTGACCAGACTCCTGTTTCAATCTGGTAACTTCCTCTCCAACATTGTTCTTGATAAAGGTGGCATTCCACTCAGCTTCCTGCAAAGTTGTGGTTGGAACATACTTGGGCATCCTGTTTATTCTTTCGCCATATGCACCAGTAGCACCAGGCCAGGCGGCTGCAAATCCCTGATAGGTTCTGCGCCCCAGAAGGAGTGCATCGCTGGCAAAAAGCTCATCAAATTTATATTGTTGTGATTCTTCACTCCGAAATTGAACAGTCCACAGATGATGATTTTCAACAACACCATCCAGAGCCATGAGCATCGAAGCAACGAGTTTTCTCACGTTTTTCTCCTGAAAAGGAAGGTCGCAGTAATGTACTTTCAAATTGCAAATGTTCGCAACGAGCTATTCTCACGTAGCCAATCAAAAGCGGTAAAGCTATTGCAGAGAGTATTGGAAGAAAAATTGACCCGATATTTCCACGTATTCATTACCTAAACCGGCCTGCAGGCGAACGTGATGGCGTTCTGGCTAGAACGTTTCGTTGGGTTGAGCGAAGGGACTCGCATCTTGTTCCTGTTCAAAAACGCAATGAGAGTGCGCCAGTGCGCGGCTCGAAGATATTCATCTTTTCTTGAATAGAACAAATTGTTTTGTGATCAGTTTTTACAGTGATCCTAGCCCTACCTCAAATGCAGACAAACCCGAACTTGGGGACATCGAGGGCTTTTTTTCTATTACGATTGTGTCTCTTCATTGCTGTCTTTTTTCACTGTATCCAAGAGCATAACACTTGCATCAGCGATTACAGTATGAGCAACCTCACGTGACGTAGTAGGCTGTCCATCGCCATCTTGCACTCCGTAATCTCCAAAGAAGGCATGTACGCCTCCCTGAACTGTAACATAGACCGTTGTTGGAGGCAGAAGTGGTTTTGCGGCATCTACTTTCGCAGGTGTGGCTAAACCATCATTGGTACCAGAAATTGATGTAACATGTAGCCGCGTTTGTTTGGAGAGGTCCTCATTTGGATAGGAAGCATACAACAATAACCCCTTTATGACAGCATTGTGCAGCGCAAAGCTACACGCACTGACACCACCAAGCGAGTGTCCTCCAATAACCCACAGCTTAATTGAAGGATTCGCAGTGATCACATTGGTTGCAAGATTTGTGCCTAACAATGCGATATTGAGGGGCATTTTGACGATAAACGCGGCATAGCCATGTTCCGCGAAGGTGTGCATATAGCGTGAGTAGGCATCAGGGTCAACGCGAGCACCTGGATAAAAGATAATGCCTTCAATGGGATGCTGTTTCGGCATAAATACGATGTCATCGTTTGTCGTCGTGACGGTGACGCCCTCCCCATTTTGTAACGCATCTATCGCTTGTGTTGATGCTGGAAAGGGACGCAACCACCATGCTGTGCCTGCAACAGTGATGAGTAACACGCACAGCACAGCGAGAAGCACCCATCTTAGAATACGCCGACGAGGTTTCGTCTTCACGCTTTCTGTGCCTCAACCTGAGCGAGAAATGCCAAGACGGTCTGCATGTATAGTTCTGGTTCCTCAGCATGGGCTAGATGTGAACTTTGCTCAAAGACAATCCATTCTGAACCAGGGATACCTTTATGCATAATCTCGTTAATTGGAGGCGTCGATTCGTCGTAGCGACCTGACACAATTAGCGTTGGTAGATGAATTTCCGCGAGTCGGTTGGTGCGGTCCCAATCTTTAATCGTGCCTATGACATGAAATTCGCTTGGTCCATTCATCGTGTAGTACACAGGTTGGCTTAACCTGTCAAAGCCACGCTGCACAAATTCTGGCATCGGTTTAATACGAATCACATGCCGATCATAAAATACCGTCATCGCCTCTTGATATTCAGGATCATCCGTTGTGCCATCGGCTTCATGTTTGAGTAATGCGGCATTCACTTCTGGTGGTAGTTGCTCTCGGAGCCGATTTGCCTCGGCAATCCATAGAGGCATGCTTGATGCGGTGTTTGCTAATATGAGACTTTCTAAGCCTTGTGGCTGCGTCAACGCATACTCGATAGCCAGCATTCCGCCCCAGGACTGACCCAGGATATGGACGCGTTCTAGGCCAAGCTCTTTACGAACAGTTGCCAGCTCTGTTACAAAACGTGGAATTTGCCAACGGGCTGTGTCTTCTGGCAGGTCGGAGAAGCCACATCCCAGCTGGTCATAAAATATAACGCGCCGCGTCTCAGAGGCCATCAATGCCATGTTCTCTATATAGTCATGAGGAACACCAGGGCCACCATGCAGACAAAGCAAAGGTATAGATTCGTGTTCTGCACCTCCACCAATGCTACGATACCAGACGCGAAAACCATCCTCCACGGGCACAAAGCCCTCTTGAACATTCAGATGCGTACTTGTACTCATGATACACTTACTCTTTCACTAAGCGAACTGCGAGTAGTTATTTCATAATACCGTATTGTATCTTCATAAGCAAGATACGTTGCACTGACTGGTTCACCTGATTCATGCTAAGCTGTCCTTGTTGAATAGCGTCTTTTAGCGCAGTAATCACACCTGCTACCTGACTAGCAGTGTATGGACCCTCGACGATATCGTTGCCCGCAATGATTGCTAGCACCGATGCCTGAGCAATTGTCCATTTTTGCTGAATGCCGCCCATATACAGACCATCAGTAATCACGACTCCATTGTAGCCTAGTTCTTTGCGCAACACACCATTAATGGCCTTTGGCGAAAGTTCTGCTGGCAGGTCGGGGTCAATGGCAGTGGTGACAACATCAGTAGACATAATCATCGCGGGATGATTTTGCTGTATCATCGTTTTGTAAGGAACAAAATCTGTACTCTCTAACTGTGCCATACTCTCGTTTACAGTTGGCAATGTTGTATGTGGATCGAATTGCTTTGAAACAGTCCCTAGACCAGGGAAATGTTTGAGACAGCCAATTGTACCAGTACTCTGTAAACCGTTAAGAAATGCACCTGCGTATGTTGCGACCGTCTTAGGATCATCGCTGAACTGCCGCGTATCGAGGAGATTAGTAACAGGACCAACATCAACAACGGGAGCAAGGTCTGTGTTAATGCCTAATGATTGCATCAATTTCGCAGCCTGTACCCCTTGTTGCTGTACTCCATTTGTATCCCCCGTTGCAGTCATAGCGTTGGCAGAAGGTGTATCACCTGAGAAGCCCGCATCAGTAAGTTTACTTACCAACCCGCCCTCTTGGTCAATTGCTACCAGTAAAGGAATTTTCGCATCAGCATTCGCTTTAACAGGAAACTGGCTTGCGGCATCAACTGTGTTATTAGGTGCCTCAAAGTTGTGATTGACGGGTTGATAAAGAAAACCACCAACATGCTGTTGTGAGATCATATAGGGAAGTTCGGTACTCTGGTAATCAGAGCCAAAAAATTCGACCATGAGGAGTTGCCCTAGCTTCTCATCGAGGCTCATTCCCTGCATGATCTGATCAACTTTAGTCAATCGCGCTCGCAACGCTTCCTCGGTCTCAATACCATTGATATCTGACTTCGGATGTGCTGGCGATGTACTTACGGTAGTACTTCCCGAAGTACTGGAAGTTATGCCTGTAACATCAGCACAACCTGTTAAGAACAATAACATACAACAAAGCAGAATAACGAAACGATGTGAAAAGAACATCACAGAGTGTGATGGAAGTGTTTGCATGAAAAAGGCTCCACTAGTAAATTCGTGTTGTAAGGGTACAAGCTGTAGCCTGTATCATCTCTTAAAAAGAAACGTTGAGGAGAGAGGAGAAGTAACGTATACGTACCATTAGCACATCTTTACCTTGTGAATAGCGCAAAGAAATAGCGATGGTATACTATCTATACGTATCTAAAGATATGCATAAGGAGCAAAATAGTTGTGGCTCAATTCGATGATATCGAGCTTGTAGAGCGTCTCTTTGTCAAGGGCTACCCCTTTCAGAGATATAGCCCACGCCCTGAAAATCCTGCATCGGTGGCATTAACACCCCTGCGAAAAGCACTTTCAGAGTGTACAGTAGCAATAGTGACAACCGCAGGGCTGAGTTTGCCCAATCAGCCTCCATTTGATTCCTCGATTAGAATGGGAGACAGTTCGTTTCGTGAGTTTTCAGGGGATATCTCTCCACAACTGCTGGAAATGAACCATCGTAGCTGGTCCTTTGATCAAACGGGTGTCTTGCGTGATCGCAACCTTGTAATGCCATTGGACCGCTTACGCGAAATGCAGAATCGTGGAGAAATCGGGTCTATCGCGCCACATCACTATAGTTTTATGGGGTCAATTATAGGGCCATCGAAACTGATGAAGCAGAGCGCGCCTGAAGTTGCACGTCGTCTTGTCCATGATAAAGTTGATGTTGTTCTGCTCACACCTGTCTGACCTATGTGTAATCAGTCCGTGGGGCTGATTCAACGAGAGATTGAGTTTACAGGTATTACAACAGTCTCGATTTCGCTGTTACGTGAGATCACAGAAAAAATTCGACCACCACGTGCGTTATTTGTCCCATTTCCGCTTGGCTATCCGCTTGGTGCACCAAATAATAGCCCACTACAGACTCGCATACTACAAGCGGCCTTTGCGCTTTTGACACGCAATGATAGACCGGTGTTTGAGTCTTTCAGGCTGTAGACTCCGTAGTATTGGTTAGAAAGAGGTGTATACGATGAAAAAACGAGTCTTAATTATTGACGATGAAGAAGATATCCAGGCAGTTATCCAAGCTCTGCTGGAAACCTCTGAATACGAGGTAGATAGCGCGGAAAATGGTCAGGTCGCGCTAGAGAAACTCCAAGCCGAGGTGAAACCAGATATTGTGCTTCTTGATCTGATGATGCCACAGATGAGTGGATATACATTGCTGAATGAACTGCATAGTCGAGGGCTGAACACAGCGTTCTCGATTATAGTCATGAGTGCTGACGTGTTCACAAAGCAGCAGATGGATCGTATGGGCGTCAAGGCATTCATCAGCAAGCCGTTCGATGTCAATGAGTTACAACAGATGGTTGATGCTCTATAAGCACTTCTGCATAGACACAACAAGTAGAGGAACTATTACGCCTCTTTTGGCGTCTCCCTGTGTAGTAGAGTGAACAGAGAGAAAAACACTCTGATCTACATATCCTACATAGCAAGAAAATAAGTAGTCTTCTAACGCTCGTATGCTCATGTTCAAAGGAGCTTGTCTATGCCTTCTACAAGACTTTTTTTTGCATCTCTTCGACGCTACTTCTTACCGCTTACCCTTTTACTCTTGACCCTCTTTATAGCAAGCTGTGGTGGAGGTTTCTCTACCGCTACAGCAGGAAGCACAAGTAATACATCAGGCGGGAGTGGTGGCACATCTTCAAGTGGGAGTGGTCCTTCCACTACAGGAAGTTCTACGCAGGGACAGCAGAAGCAGAATGTAGATCAGCCTGCACAATACTTAATAAAGACGTTAAAAGTAAGCATGAATGTCAAAGACACAACCAAAGCTGCGGACGCTTTACAAACATGGATTACCACAACGGACACAAGCGCGTCTTCCGCAGGTATTACGTATGAGCAGGCAGACAATAATCTCTATAATGTTTCACTTACCTTCTCAGTCCGATCAACGCTCTATCCACAAATTGAACATTACCTGCGAGACTATGCATCACAAAATGGCGGACAACTACTCTCACTTAACGAAACGGTGCAAGACGTTACCAACGATTACATTGACACACAGTCACGCCTCACTAACTTACGCACCGAACAAACGCGCTTGCTGAACTTGCTTGGTCACGCGCAGGCCCTTGGAGATATCATCACTATCCAGGATAAGCTGACTGATATTGAAGGACAGATCGAGACGATAGAGGCACATCTCAAGGAACTAAACGGTCAGGTCTCATATTACACCGTTACTATCACACTCCAACCATTAGCACTTGTTATACCATCTTCACCAGCACCAGCAAGCTGGAGCATTGGACAAACATTTCACGATGCATTCGCAGCATCGCTCGGATTCGCGCAAGGCATGGTTACATTCCTGGTCTGGCTCTTAGCCTATAGCGTTTACCTCATACCCCTGGCGATACTCGCATGGTTTGTCTTCCGATGGAGAAAACGCTCGCTTACTACACCATCACCCGCACCAAAATGATACACATGTAGGGACCGATGTATCGCGTCCTCGTCGGTACTCGAAAAGCGACGAGGACGCGATACATCGGTCCCTACATGTGTATCAAGTTACATCAGTACCCTTTACAACAAGCACCTCAAGTGTGCGAGGTCCATGTACACCTTCGACTCTGCTCAACTCAATATCAGAAGTTGCAGATGGTCCAGAGATAAAGGTCAGTGGTTGTTGAGTACGACCACTCTCTTCTAGCTGTTGAATTGCTTCTGGCACAAGACTCACGATCTGCTCTTCCCAAATGAGACATAGTGCATAATCAGGTAACAATGTCAGTACTCGACGCCCCTGCATCTTCCCACCATCCAGCACAATTGTCCCTGTCTGCGCGATACCTACCGCGCAACTCGTCAATACACCATCACTACCATCAAGTTGATCGTAGGTAAGCAGTGCCTTAGTATCACTGAGTATCTCAATGCCTTCGGGCAACCATGCTGAAGGAATATCTGTTGGTACAACGAGGCGATGAAGAGAGCGAGCGGCACAACAAGCGGCAATGGCAGATGGCAACTCATGTTCTTGCACACGATGCACAACAGCTTTATAGTCTGTCACACGTTCTATAAAACGCTCGATACGCTCTTCATCAGATACGGTTTCCCTGTATCGATAGCTTCTTTTTACAAAAAGCTCATCTGACTGCTCACCTTCAGGCACATCACGGAGTGCCGTTTGGATACGTTCAAGCATTATCTCACGCGATGTTTTCTGCCTATTCCTTCGGCTCATTGCTCTCCCCCTGTTCTACCTCACGTGTTTGCCACCACTCACGAAAACTTTGTTGTGGAATGCTTTGCAGGTCGCGCAGGGCAGTCCATCCTGCGAGCAGTCCGGGAAGTTGCTCTATGACGCCATGATGCACAAATGGCAATTGGCCAACTTGTGCAAGCTTCTGCGCTCGCTCATAACGACTTCGATTGCCAAAGGCATAAGCGACCATTTTCATCGCCGCTCCTTCCGGGTCCATACGTCCAAGCAGCGTGTGTTTCTTATGTCGCACGACTTGCCCACGGAGGTGTATCAACACTTCGGGAATATTAATTTTTACCGGGCATACTTCATAACATGCACCACAGAGCGTCGAAGCATAGGGCAAGGAGCTTGCTTGTTCCACACCTAATAATTGCGGGGTAAGAATTGCACCAATGGGACCAGGATAGACGGACGAGTAGGCGTGACCACCCGTTCGCGCATATACAGGGCAAATATTTAAGCATGCGCTACAGCGAATACAGTTGAGTGTCTGACGCCCCACCATGTCTGCTAGCACCTTCGTTCGCCCGTTGTCGAGCAACACTAGATGAAATTCTTGTGGACCATCGCCCTCGGTAACGCCCGTCCAGAGCGAGGTATAGGGGTTCATACGCTCACCCGTTGAGGAGCGTGGCAGCAACTGTAGAAAAACTTCGAGGTCTCTCCATGCAGGTATGACCTTTTCAATTCCCATGACCGTGACGAGAACGGGAGGCAGAGTCAAACACATACGTCCATTGCCCTCCGACTCCACAACACAAATCGTTCCCGTTTCAGCAACAGCAAAGTTCGCACCACTAATAGCAATGGGAGCGCGTAAGAAAATACGACGGAGATGCTTACGAGCAGCTTCGGCTAATGCGGCTGGGGAGTCGGAAATATTCTCGTTGCCTTCCAACATGTATTGAAACAACGTGCGTATCTCCGAACGATTTTTATGAATGGCGGGCACAAGGATATGTGAGGAGTGTTCACCTGCAAGCTGTATGATAAGTTCCGCCAAATCGGTCTCAACCGGCGTAATGTTTGACGCAGCAAGTGCTTCATTCAAGTGTATCTCGTCCGTCGTCAACGATTTGACTTTGATGACTTCACGTGCGTTATGCTGTATTGCAATCTCGGTGATGATGCGGTTTGCCTCCTCTGCGTCCTGCGCCCAGTGCACATGACCGCCCGCACGTTGTACAGCCTCCTCCAGTTGTAGCAAGTAGGTGTCAAGATGGCGTAATGTATGTTCTTTACTAGCGCGCCCGGCCTCACGTAACTCCTCCCAATCGGGCATCTCCTCGACGACTGCGGCACGTTTTCCGCGAATTGTTTGAGTTGCTTTATTGAGATTGCGTCGTAGTTGTGTATCGGCAAGTGCAATTTTTGCGGTTGTCTGAAATAGAGGCAGTGGCTTTCTTCGTCGCGTCTCGGTACTCATGATGTTTCCTTTCTTGTACGGCAACACGTTATCGAGTTTGTAGGGCAACCGACTCTGTAGAGGCGAGTATTTCCGCGATATGCACGGTACGCACTCCTGCGCGTTGTCGAGAAAGCGCGCCACCTATGTGCATTAAGCACGAGGTATCGGCGGATGCGCAGACCTCGGCGCGTGTATCGAGTACGCAGCGAAGTTTGTCGCTAAGCATAGCAAGCGATGTGTCGGCATTCTTCACCGCGAAGGTTCCACCGAAGCCACAACATTCTCGTGCCGAAGGCAACTCGACCAGATCAATGCCTCGTACTGCGCGCAGAAGGCGTATTGGAGCATCGCCGACACGGAGGACGCGGAGCGAATGGCACGTGGGATGATAGGTCACTCGGTGGGGATAATATGCACCAACTTTTTCTATACCGAGTTGGTACACGAGAAATTCAGTGAGTTCAAAAACGCGAGGAACCAGTGCTTGTACACGTTCGAGTAATGAACTATCGTGAGAACTCTCTGCGGCTCGCACATAAAGTTCTCGTACCATGCCAACACAGGAGGCAGAAGGCGCAACAACAACTTCAGCGTTCTCAAATACATCGACAAAGTGTCGGACTAAGGGTAGTGCATCATCCTGATAGCCCGTGTTATAGTGCATCTGTCCACAGCACGTCTGATCTAAAGAAAACTCGACTGTGTGCCCCAACCGCTCCAACAACTGTACCGTTGCTTTCCCCACAGAAGGAAACAGCGTGTCGTTGAAGCAGGTAATAAATAGTGAAATACGCATAGCCAATCATTTCTTACTCAGCACTCTTACATGTAAGGATGTCTCTATTGTATCATCACTGGCAGTGCTTTATAAGAAGCAACTTTGTTCTTACAGACTAAGACAACCTGCTCAAAAGTATTTGAGTATGATTTTAAGGACACTTACTTAGGATCAGAGTTGTTAGCGCAGATGTGTTTAGTGTGCTATCATACCTCCAAAGAGGATTTGTACACCTTACGTCTCAATATCCTTCCGTGACTCCACATAAAGAAATAAGATACATGAATTCAAGATGATATACTATCCTGTAACCACATACTCTTTATTATTTTCAAAGGAAACGATACCACCATGCAACAGCACACAGAGCAATTTGACGCAATTATCATTGGGGCAGGACATAACGGACTTGTCGCTGCAGGTTATTTAGCCCGTGCGGGAAAGAAAATCCTCGTCTTGGAGCAGCGAGACCGAGTTGGAGGAGCTTGCACATTAGAAGAGCCATTTCCTGGCTTTACGATGTCACCGTGTGCCTATGTAGTGAGTTTGCTTCGTCCTGAGATTATCCGCGATTTAGAACTACATCGCTATGGCTTCGATGCCTACGTTAAAGACCCGCAGATGTTTGTACCTTATCAAGATGGAAACTATCTTTTCCTCCGTGCCAGCACTGAAAAAACCATTGAAGGTATTCGCAAGCTTTCACCACATGATGCCGAAGCATATCCTAAATTCCTACGTTTCTTTGATCGCGCTTCTGAAATTCTCAACCCTATTTTGCTAGAGGAGCCACCCTCGGTTGCTGATCTCGCGGCGCGTTTTCGTGGTGAAGATGAGGAAATTTATCGTTACTTGATGTTCGGCAACCTGTACGATATGCTGGCAGACTATTTTGAGTCAGATTATCTACGTGCTGCTTGGGCCGGACAAGGTGTCATAGGTTCCTTTATCGGACCAAAAACTCCTGGCTCGGTCTACGTTGCATGGCACCATATGTTTGGTGAGGTCAACGGCGAACAAGGTATGTGGGGCTATGTGCGCGGCGGTATGGGTCGTATTAGCTTCGCAATGGCGGCCTCCGCAGAAGCACACGGAGCCGTTATTCGTACAGATACTCGTGTCGCAAAAATACTTGTGCATAACGGCAAAGCCGAGGGTGTACGCTTAGAAAACGGGGAAGAACTACGTGCCGCAACAGTGCTTTCTAATGCCGATCCCAAAAGAACATTTCTGCAATTCTGTGCTGACGCCGACCTGGACAAAGGGTTTTTGAAACGTATTTCACAGTTTAAAACAGACAGTGCCGTCATCAAACTAAATGTCGCACTCAAAGAGTTGCCAAGTTTTCGCTGTTTGCCAGGAACAACGCCTGGTTTACAACATGCAGGCTCATGCGAAATTAGCCCAACTCCCGATTGGGTACAGAATGCCTACGAGGATGCGTCGCACGGCGAGCTGTCACGCAAACCCTATATCGAAGCCTACATGCAATCCTCAACCGACCCGACTATCGCTCCAGCAGGCAAACACACGATTTCTATGTTTTGCCAATATGCTCCCTATCATCTTAAAGGACGGGCATGGTCTGACGAAGTGAAGAACGAAATGGCGGATCGTATCGTTGCGACCATGACAGAGTTTGCACCAAACTTCGCCGATGCCATCATTGATCGTCAAGTTCTCAGCCCTGTTGATATCGAACAACGTTATGGCATGTCGAATGGCAATATCTTCCACGGCGAGATTACCCCTGACCAGTTATTCTCGCTTCGACCTACGCCAGAATGTGCTCGCTATCGCACTCCTATTGAAGGACTGTACTTGTGTGGTTCTGGTGTACATCCCGGTGGTGGTGTCATGGGTGCGCCTGGACATAATGCAGCACA
>CAZZVE010000048.1:0-27800 GCA_964657325.1 uncultured Ktedonobacterales bacterium | reverse complement strand
TCCTGGGACAGCTATATGAGCCTGTGTAGCCTATGATACATTTTTTATTGTAAAAATGTTGTTTTTACACGTGCTATTGTCGTAAAGACATTTCTTCAAAGCTTCATTAGCAGAAATAAAGCCCACCAAAATGCCCATTTTATTTCTGCTAATGTCCTCGGCCTACCTCTACAAGGTGTGGATACGATTGTTCCTGCTGACACCACAGTACTCCTCGTGAAGAAAGCGAATTACGACCTGGAAGTGAAGCTGCTATACGTCTCCTCATATGTGTGATGAAAAAAAGAGTCAGCATATTCAAAGCGAACGCCTGCATCGCGCGCGGCTTGCTCATCTGTTGGACTGTCACCAACATAAATCGCTCCTTGTGAAGCTTGGTCGGGGTAACGACGCAAAAGTTCGCGAATCATTACCCCGCTTGGCTTCCGACGGGCAAGTTCCTTTGGATTATTGTATTTTGCAGATCGTGCGGCTTTGTGGGCGAAACATGCTTCCCATGGTGCTTCTGGGATATGCAATTCGTGTAAGACACGAGTCATCCTTTCTTGAACCTGTTGTTCTGTAATATATCCAAGGCCCACACCGGCTTGATTCGTGACAATGCCAATCACGTGTCCTTGTTTCACGAGTTTCTCAATTACCTGCTTTCGCCATGGAAGCAAGTGCCATTGAGTATAGTCTTTATTTGGAGTATCCATGTAGGACGAAATCAATGTTCCATCTAAATCGAACAGAAATACCATACAACCTCCGATGGTGCGTTTCACGGCTCTCTTTTAAATGTTCCACCATTGTTTATGCCATGTGCGAGCTGTTATTATTGCATCCAATGTTTCTTCTGAAAGAATGCTTTGGCATCGGTCTTGCTCGGAAGATGCATTATAAAGGTCTACGATGCCGAGATCGACACCTACAAGTGGCTCAATAGCTCCAACTGTGCAATAGGGTACATAGGCTGTACTATATCCCCCTGCTTGAAGCAATACGAGTCGTCCGTCGCATACCTCCTCAGCTAAATCCAGCATGAGTTGTGACATAGAGCGAAAACCGTCTCTTGTCACCATCATATGTGCTAGCGGATCAAGCCAATTTGCATCTTGTCCTGCAGTAATGATAAGAAGTTGTGGGCGAAACTGTTGTCCAATTGGTACCACAAGTTGCTCGAATGCCGCACGGTAACCCCTGTCTCCTGTTCCCGGTGGTAATGGAATATTGACAGTATAACCAGCACCTGCACCCGTTCCCACCTGCTCTAACTCACCTGAAAGTTTAGGGAACCAATTTTGCTGATGGAGTGAGACAAAGAGCACTCCTGAATCCTGGTAAAAAGCATCTTGCGTACCATTGCCATGATGCACATCCCAATCGACAATCATGATACGTTCAAGACCATATTTATTTCGTGCATGATGTGCGGCAATTGCAGTATTGTTAAAGACACAAAACCCCATTGCATGATTGCTCATCGCGTGATGGCAGGGGGGACGTAACAGCGCGTACACATTGCGTACTCTGCCGTCCATCACTGCATCGACGGCATTCATCGCACCACCTGCGGCATAAAGAGCGGCCTCAAATGAACCTGGGCCGAGTACAGTTTCTTCATCTACATCTCCCCATGGACCTTGTGAAGGGCCACCCGCAGCATACGCGCGAATACCCGCAATGTACTCCTTTGTGTGATAGGCAGTAAGCTCATCTTCTGTTGCGGGTCGCGCTGGAATCGGTAACATCTGTTCAGTTAAGCCAGAGCCATCAAGAAATTCTTTAATGCGCCTGATAATAGTTACCGACGAAGGATGTGGTTCAGGTGAAAGTTCAAATGTGCCGTTTCGTGTCACGACGTGTGTTTCAGTACCAGTATCGTGAGCAAGAAAGTGCTCATCATACACCAGACCTGTACGAAAGGAGGGAGACATAGCTATGCGTTCCTTTTCAACACCTACAGCGTTTACTATATTAGACTACTCTTAATTTTGTTATCATACAATACAAGGATAACGAATTGCACCGTCATGACACGATAGGATTTTATCATGGACCAACATTCCAACAAAGGTAGTGTAGACGAGATAGACCAGCGCATTATTGAAGCGTTGCAACAAGATGGGCGACGGCCTTTTACAAAGATTGCAGCAGATATGGGTATCTCCGAAGCAAGTGTACGGCAACGTGTAGCCCACCTCATCAATACTCAGGTTATGCAAATCGTAGCGGTCACAAACCCAGTCAAGCTTGGTTTTACAATGGCAAGTATGATTGGCATTCGCATCTCTGGCGAACGATTGCTAGAGGCCGCACAGGAGATATCAGCCTTCGACGAAGTGATCTATCTTATCCTGTGTGCGGGAAGCTTTGATATACTTGCAGAAGTTGTGTGTCGGGACAACGACCACTTTCTGAAGTTCCTTACTGAAAAGCTGTACAAGGTACAAGGTGTACAGCAGGCTGAGACGTATATGTATTTGCGCGTATACAAACAAAATGACTGGGCGTTCTTGTCACAAGCACAAGTTGTACCATCATCTCCCGCCGCTCGTTCAAACACGTAAAATCTACAGTCTATTTAATGTACACCGCCCCTCACAGCATGCTATAATGCTATTGAAGCAGAGCCGAAAGATCTCTGGAAACTTGATACATGGCGTTCAGATACGTATATATACGATCTGTTTCAGTATCCGTGCCGACGTATGCGATGAGACGACGACAAAAGGAGACTCTTGATGATTGAAACAGTTCCGTCGGGCACGGTACTGCATGGACGCTATCGTATCGACCGCGTACTGGGGAGTGGTGGTTTTGGACATGTCTATTTGGTAGTAGACCTCTCGACGAATCAGCAGTATGCATTGAAGGAATATTTAGTCTCTGGTCCAGGTGGACAAGAGCAACTCATGCACGAAGCCAATGTCCTGAGTCAACTTCACCATCCCAATTTGCCAGCCTTCCATGATGCATTTCATGAACGTGGGCGCTACTATGTCATTATAAACTACATCGAAGGCGAAGACCTGACTGATATTATTCGCGTGACACAACGTCGCAATGAGGTTATTGCTCTTCCACAGCTTATGGGATGGATGTTGGAGACATGTGATGCGGTACTTTTCTTACACAATCAGCATCCACCTGTTATTCATCGAGATATCAAGCCGGATAATATACGTATTATGCGGAATGGAACAGCAATTCTGGTGGACCTAGGCAATGCCAAAGCATTTGCTGATGGCTCACGTACCCTCTTATTTATTCGTCATCAAGGCACTCCCGGCTATGCGCCACCCGAACAGTACCCTGGTGGCAGTGGTACCGACACGCGTTCCGATGTCTATGCATTAGGGGCAACGCTGTATTTCGCTGTTACTGCACATGAGCCTCCAAGCGTGTCAACACGTAATCAAGCACTACAGCAAGGACAACCCGATCTGCCATCGCTGCAGGATGTACTTGCGCAAAATCCACTTAAAGATAATCCAGAGGCTAATGCTGCCAAGCAATTTCGTCTAGGAGTTTCAAAACCCACAAAACCAGCACCTCGTCACTCGCGCCATGTTGCACAACTTGCGGCACTCTCTCCCGCTTCAATAAATCAGTTGAATGCAATTCTTCAACGCTCAATGGCAATGAGACCTAAGGACCGTTACCAGTTTGTTGCTGATTTCGCCCGTGATTTGAAACATGTGTTAGACTTGATCACATCTGAAACAAAGGCTACACCTAGTCCTTACGGCACACAACCAGATTTACCAAAGTTGTACGAAGCCATGCAAAACGCGAAAATGGCTGAACGTATGGACATACAGAATGTAGCTCAGACACCTCGTTCAGCCTACGACGTTGCATCTCACTGTCCTGAATGTAATGCAACTCTTATGGCAAATGCAACATTTTGTCCAAACTGTGGGCTCTCTCTGATGCCAAACCAACAAAGTGGAGGAAGTAACACACATATACCTGATAATACATCTGCTACGGGAAGAGACCCAATACAGCAGGAACAGGTTGGAGCAGTGGATTCAATAGTTACGACATCACCACATAATCCACAAATGCCAAGAACATACACTCCCGTCCCGACATCAACACCACAGGCATTCCCTGAGAATACTCCCTCTCCTACTCATCCTTCGCCTTGGAACACGGCTCCGGTCGTGCCACAGCAGCCTTCATCTAGTACAAGAACAAATACTAATACATCATCTAAACAGGTTATACAACAGAAACCATCTGGCTTCACAATTAGTACGGGGCTGGTAATAGCAGTACTCATTATTCTGATTATTCTGATCATTATCATGATTGTGCTTATCATCAATCATACACAACATGCTATAGGGCCAGTTCCCAGCGTTGCATTCAATATGTTGCAAGAGTTATCTATAGCACTAACTCCCTGGTAAACATACCTGTATGTACTCTCTTACTAGTCATCTATCTTTTGTCAAACTCTTATTTATAGTAATAATGACTCTTTAATCATTAATTAAAAAACAAAATGTTCTTGACTTTTTCTTATGAATATAGTAAAAATTATGCTATAAAGTATTATAATATATAATAAAAAACTTCAAAGGAGACTTGCGTATGAGTGCAATATGTTCTCGATGCTCTTCCCGAAATCCTAGGCAATCAGCATTCTGTTCCTCCTGTGGCAACAAACTATTTTAAATGGACAAGTAGGTCAATTTATGCAGAGCGCGAACAACCATTCTGTAGTAAACACGCTCTCACCAGTGTATACATCACAACAGCCTCTTTTCTTTACAGTTCCTGCCACGACTCAACAGCAAAATGGCGCGACGCCCATTCCTGTTTCTTTTTATCAGAACAAAGTAGAGACGGCTTCCAAACCTATATCTATACGTCATGCTTTGCTGGGACGTGGATACATAACGACACACTATTCTTGGTTACTAGAAGGAAAACAGATGCAGGCTCTGCTCATACGAAGTGCTGCAATGAGTCTATTTCGTCAAAACACACTTCCAGGTCTCAAGGTAAACGTGGAGAGAATTTGGGCACATGGCCTTTTTGAAGAGCGAGAATATATTATTGTGCAGCGAGGTATTTCTGCTATCTTTCTATATATTGCTCCTGCCGGAAGAGACTTGTCCATTTCGCGCACTACAATAATTTCGCCAGTCATAAGTTCCGTAAGAGTCACTGTCTGGAGTGTGTTGTTATTTCTTCTTTTTATCGGCTTTGTACTCTCAGCCTCAATGCAATCGTTTGCTTACACTCCTTACTCCTATGCAGGAGATTCATTTTATAGCACACTTTTATCATCTCTCACTATGCAATATAGTGTTCCATTGCTTACACTTTCTTTACTCACGCTATGTCTTATTGTTTGCATTCGCTCATGCATTCATGGGTTTGTTGAAAAGGACCCTTGGTTTTTCCTTCGTTCTAACCATCTAGATGCATTTCAAATAGACGATATTGTGTTCTTAGAACAGGCAGCAGACAGGATCATCCACAATGCGGTAAAACAACTTGGTCTGGATGCTACAGCGATTGTACCTCCACCATTTGGATATCAACATAAGCAGAGACTACGAAGTATATAGATGCATATCAAGCGAGGAGTAGAGCAAACGGAATGTAGTGAAGTAATATAACGACAGTCTATATTACTCAAGAAATTCTATAGACTTGCATTCTGCTCCAATAATGCAATTGGCTCTGCTACATGCACACAAAGAAAATGACCCTTCGTGAAGGGTCATTTTCTTTGTGTGCATGTAGCTTGTATAGCGAGACGGCTACTTTTCTTGGGCCTTGTCGTCCTCTGGGCGGAAGTTTAGAGAGGCAGAATTGATACAATAGCGCATACCAGTAGTTTTTCTTGGACCATCTTCGAAAAGATGACCAAGATGTCCACCACAATTTTTGCAAATTACTTCAGTACGACGCATAAAGAATGAACGGTCCTCGTGCAATTCCACGTTTTCTAAGTTCACAGGACTGTCGAAGCTAGGCCAGCCCGTTCCAGACTCGAACTTGGCATCCGACGAGAAGAGGGGATGCCCACATGCAACGCATTCGTAGACACCCTTTTCATGATTGTTATAGAGGGCTCCAGTGAAGGCTCGCTCAGTTCCTTTTTGTCGTACAACTCTATATTGCTCTGGCGTTAACTTTTCTTTCCAATACGATTCCGGTTTGTTTTTTAGATCACTCATGACTACACTTCCTTTCACATACTAGAACAATACAACACAGCGGTTTGTTTCTTCAATCTTCATCTATATACGGTCAGCATTTCCTAGTGCCTGTGCATAGAGAGTTTGTTCTTTCTCTGAATACCTCGTGTAGCCGTGAGAGATACTGATTCCACCCTTGCTCAAGAGCCGCTAAGAGGTCTCAACGACTCTAGTGCTGATTTTCTGATATCATGTGTGCCCTGTTCTTTTTGAATAGATAATGAGAATATGTGTTGTGTATTTCCGATATTCTCTCCTTGTCCTTTGAGAATCTCTTTGTCACCTTATGCGAACAGTTAGAACTGGTGACGGGTTTGGCTACGGCCTATGGCGAATGAGAAGACCTTGGTGGGTTTGACGGAGAACACGAGGTTTGAATCTGTGAGAACTCTCTGTTCATCTTCATCGTAGAGGTAGAAATACCCGTTGCGTACCTGATATGGCCAGCTTCCATCCCATTTGGTCGCCCACACCGCGGCTACGCGTTCGAGCGCGTCCTGCTCGGTGATCCGCACGGCGTCGCCCTCAACCACCACGGTGAGTCCTTCTGTCTGGTTGCAGCCGGTCGTCAGAATGACGTGCGGGTTTCCACGCAGGTTGACCGTCTTCTGTGCGGTGTCGGTAGCGGTAAAGTGCATGGCTCCGTCGTGCCACACGGCCACGAGCGGCGTGACGTGAGGGCGACCGTCATCCCGCACTGTTGAGAGCCAGAACAGTTCGGCTGTTTCCAATACCCGACGCGTCTCCTCCCATGGAGTAACCCCTCCGCGTGGTACGCCGTGTCGTGTGTCGGGTGTGGTGATGGGTTCGTTCATCCTAAGAACTCCTTTCAATTGTTCTGTTTCTCTCGCGCGCCTCGCGAGAAGATATCAGTCCATTCTCTTTGCGCGAAGGAAAATCGGAAAGGCCAAAAACGACGCACGCAAAGTCACGCAATTTCGCATAGTGAAGCGACTATCTATGTACTGCCTTATCCAGTTTAGGGAAACTATTGAGAGTTGTTTTTTGCGGTTCACCAGGTGTGCAAATTTCTCTCGCGTAATGAGTTTGGCATACTCTCGATTCTTGTCGTTTAGTGTGGTTTTGTGTGTTAAAAGTCTCGCCCTAGTGCCTGTGGGATGCTTGTTATGTATTCTATGGCTATAAGAATGTTCTAATACGAACAAAGTGCCTAAAAATTTAATAAATAAGTCCAAAGGGATATTGAATTTCGTAGTGCTTGATACGTTCCATCGTAGCATGCTATGGTTAGTAGAGATTTTGTATTGGATAGCAGGAGAGAATTGTGGCACAACAACTCAATGTTCCTTTTATGATTGGACCAGAGGACGCAGAGGTAGCTTGTCTACTCATTCATGGCTTTAGTGGCACGCCAACAGAGATGAAAGGTTTAGGGGACGCGCTTGCCGAACAAGGAATACGCGTCTATGGAGTTCTTGTCGCGGGACATAATGGGGACCCGGAAGAACTTATCGTATCGGGCCGTAAGACGTGGCTTACATCTGTTGAAGAGGGGTTGGCACAACTCAATGCCTACAAAACCGTCTTTGTTGCTGGACTTTCTATGGGTGGTGTGCTTGCGCTAAATCTTGCTATTCGTCATCCAGAGCGTCTTACGGGTGTTATTGCTATGTCCACGCCAACACGATTGGATAGCAATATACAAACCCGGCTTGTGCCACTTGCTCGCTACTTTGTAAAATGGTTCTATCCACTCAAAGCCTTGAACTTTAACAATCCTAAAGTGCAAGCTGAAATTCTCAAGCAGGCGCAACTACGCGATGCAACCGTTACTACCATTGACTTCAACGACGCTCAAGTTGTCAATCATATCAAGACGCTTATTCGTATCCCTGTACCAGCTATCGCAGAACTCATCGCTCTTATCAACCAGACGCGAAGAAATCTCAGTAAGTTACGCATTCCACTACTCATCATACAAAGCAAACGTGATCGGACCGTCGAGCCAAAGTGCGCCGAAGAATTATACCGACTCACAACCTCTGCCCCCTCAAAATCGTTGCACTGGCTCGAAGAGTCCGATCACGTTATCACGACGGGTGTTGAACGCGAAGAAGTGTATCAACTCGCCTTGTCTTTTATCAAGACGACAAGTTCGCACGCTTCAGAAACTGCTCGACCGAATGGCGTTCAGCAGGAAGCAATGGACGAAAGCCCCCCTGGTCATTGATAAACACGATGCGCGACGACTGGAAATTTACGATCATATCGGGTTTATGATCGCCGTTCACATCTACAAAGCTCAAAGTCACAGGAGTGAGGTCATCGTTTGCGCCATAGAGCTGAGGGCCAAGGTAAATTTTAGCATGTGTCGCGTCACCGCCTGGCAACTCAATTATCTCGATACGCCGATTCAGGTTGATGGCAATGAAGTGACTTGGAGTGCCACCCTGCTCACTATGACTAACAAAGAAATCAGTTTGATAAGTACGTGGACGACCGTAACGTAAGTCATTCATAGTCGTAGTAAACCAGCCGAAGATGCTGGTTAGGATTGTCCAAAGTAGCAACATTGCAATCATACCGATACCAAGATATAAAAGAGGATGGGCCTGTCGCGTCGCTTGAGCTTTTTTCAATACCAGTTTGGGACGCGGCGTCGTCGGTAAAGGTCGCGCAATAGTTGGTATTGGTTTTGTTGCTAAAGGGGAATATTTTACTCCTGGTGCATTTTTAGGAGGATTTGATTTTGTGTCTTTTCCCTTGTCATCTGCTCTTTTCCATTCATGTACGTCATCCTGGTATTCCGCTGAACGGGGGCGGGATGCTCTCTGTACTGTTGGCGTTGTCGCAGTTGTAACAACGGAATGTCTTCCAGTGGGTAATTTACTATTTCCATTTCCTATAGGTCTATGTCGCAATACGCTTTTGGGTGTTATTTTTTCTGATGCTTCTAATATTTGTGCTTCTACTACTGCCATGTGTAAATTCTCCTCTCCTCGCGGACGAAAGCAAATGTTTCCTCAAGCAATGTGAAGAAATACCATTTCCCAGTCGATGAGTCCCAACTTCTACTACATATCCATTTCATATAAGATATATATACATGATGTACTACAGCTAACATAATGGTAGTGTTGGCATTGTACAGAAAAGGGCATAATTATGCAAAGTAACAGCCGAATATTAGCCTAAATGGATGAAAATGCGCGTTGTTGCGCGTACCAGTGAAATAAAAGGGGCTGAACAAAACTCTGCTCAGACAATGTTGTGTGGAACATTTCGTTGTTTTCTTGTCTGAGCACAGTATAGCATAGAGAGGTACAAGGGTCTAGGTGTCTATAAGACAGATTCCTTCGTCAAAATGTTTTGGAGATCCTTTGGTAGCGGAGCCTCTACTTCGATCAATTTCCCCGTTATTGGATGATTAAACTGAAGCTGATAGGCATGCAGAAACTGACGGTTCAGTGTAAAGCCCTTCGGCGCATTTCCAGAGCCATAGACAGGATCACCGACAACGGGATGGCCTATCGCTTTGAGATGAACACGTATTTGATGCGTGCGACCTGTCTCTAATTGTAGGAGAAGCAAGGTGTGACGTGCAAAACGTTGCTGGACACGGAAGTGAGTACGTGCTTCACGGCTATCACGTGTTGTGACAGTCATTTGCTGACGGTTACGCGTGTCCCGACCAATAGGTGCATCTATACTTCCTTGATCGTGAGCAACATCGCCTTCGACGAGGGCAAGATAACGTTTTACTATCGTGTGCCCTTGCATCTGCTCCATTAACGCTGTCAGCGTTCGGCTATTCCTAGCAATGATAATCAAACCGGATGTATCCTTATCAAGACGATGCACGATACCAGGCCGCCCATCTTCTCCCACACCTTGTAGTTCTGGATAACGAGCCAACAACGCGTTCACAAGCGTATCATCGCTGTGTCCAGGGCCAGGATGCACAACCATACCTGGTGCCTTGTTCAGGACAAGCAAGTCCTGGTCCTCATAGAGAATATCGAGGGGAAGGTCATGCGCAGTAGCATTCGTGGGAGCAATAAAAGGTGTTGAACGCACTATCGTGATAGTATCACCGCGCCTGAGAGCATATCCGGGCTTACTTGCTTTGCCTTTTACCAGTACCGCTTCTTCTGCGATAAGCTGCTGTATATTTGTACGAGAGAGGGAATCGAGGATAGGAGCGAGAAAGCGGTCTAGCCTCTGACCAATCTGTTCTTCCTGAACATCATATATTTGTGTTTCTTCCAAGGATTGTAACTCTTTCATAGCACTGATGGGCTATTTATGACTAACCGTCTCCTGTGAGGCATTTTCTTCTGCTCGCTTCTCATCACGAGGACGGCGCGAGAAGAAAATGAATACGAAGAGCAACAGAACACCGATGGTAATACATGCATCGGCAACATTGAAAATCGCAAAGTAGAAATTAATCTGCGGAATGCGAAACGCAATAAAATCGACAACGTAGCCCCCATTGTGTATCCTGTCGATGACGTTTCCTAGCGCACCGCCAATGATTAAACCAAAGATGACTTTGTAGTACAATGGGCCACTGTTTAAGATGCGCAGGTAGATGTAGCCAACCACAAGCATCGCAACTGCAATAAGCACGACGAGCAACACCGTATTTTTGAGCATACTAAACGCCGCACCACTATTTTGAATATAGTAGAGAATCAGGTACTGCCCCACAAGTGAGACGCTTTTGCTTTCGGGGGGACTCAAATACGTAACGACCAAAGATTTTGTCCACTGGTCGAGTGCAATAACAACAATCGTTACAAGTAATGCAAACGCATCATAGATGCGGGCACGGCTAGCTACTCTCGGCGTCACAATCGTCTCTTCTTCCTACAACATGTTCCTATTCTTGCTCCCTATCGTACACCTTTTTCAGCTTTTTGTCTATTCGCATACAAGCTCGTATAAAAATAGTAGAGCGTGCAGGCTGACAAAGCTTATCAATCCTGCACGCTCTACTCTGCGGCATAGATTGCTAGGATACGTTGGTATCAGTATCGTACAACTCTTCGCGTCCTAAGTTGTGTTCCTCTGCCTGCTCCTCTTCCTCGATAGTGCGGTCTGCCCAAGGAAGGGCTTCGAGTCGCTTTTCTGGAATAGGTTTGCCAGACACAACGCTTTTTCCATATGTGCCATCCTCGATGCGTTTGAGGGCTGCCTGCACCAGCGTCAGCAATGCCTGTTCGTTGACCTCGATTGATTGCTCCTGCTGTGTCTCTGTGAAATCTATGTTGGTTTCCTCGAACTCTTGCGGTCCCTCGCTGATCTCAATTGGATCGGTTGGTGTAGGATGTGCCTCTGTCAATGTCGAAATGTTTGCTTGAAATTCCTTCTGCTTCGCCTCTAACCGCTCTTTCATTTTCTGTATGTCTATGGTCATGAGTACATTCCTTTCAAAAATAATCTGCTATCCTGTATACGCATATCCAAGGCATGAAGTCTCATCTGTTCTCAACGTAAAAAGTCTATTGAACTCAACAAATTATCTCCTTTGCCTAAAAACGTATATACTATATCATGTCATGGAACTTGCCCCATATGCTATTCTTATGAGGTAAAACGAAGATGATAAAGGATAAAAAGCATGGCAACACCACATAGTCAGCAACAGTCGGACTCAAATCAAGATATACCTTCACTTTTTAGCGATTTCGATCTTTACCTGTTTGGACAGGGAAAAAACTATCGCATCTACGAGAAGATGGGAGCCCATCCACGTGTTGTCAACGGAGTCTCAGGTGTCAACTTCGCGGTCTGGGCACCTGGCGCGCGTGCGATCTCGGTCATAGGGAATTTTAATGGTTGGGACCGTAGCGCGGCGTTGATGCATTTACGTCATAATGAGCTTGGTGTATGGGAGTGCTTTGTTCCTCATGTTCCTATTGGTGCCCTCTATAAATATGCTGTGTATTCTCGTTACAACAGCTATTCTGTTGATAAAACTGATCCCTATGGCTTTGCGGCTGAAGTACGTCCACAAACTGCAAGCATTGTCACAGATATTCATCAACACACATGGCGAGATAATGCATGGATGCTCCAGCGTGAAAAGCGACAGGAAGTGAGTGCTCCTGTGTCGATCTACGAAGTACATCTCGGCTCATGGCGTCATATACCAGAGCGGCATCAGGATGGTGCGGTGGAAGAAGACCGTTATATGACGTACCGCGAGCTTGCCCCAGCTCTTGCCGAGTACGTCAAAGATATAGGCTTCACGCATATAGAATTAATGCCGATTACGGAATATCCCTTCGATGGATCATGGGGTTATCAAGTCACGGGATACTATGCCCCCACGAGTCGCTTTGGCACACCAGAAGATTTTCAATACTTTGTCGATTATATGCATCAGCAAGATATTAGCGTTTTACTTGATTGGGTGCCAGCGCATTTTCCCAAAGATGGAAATGCACTGAGCTACTTTGATGGAACACACCTCTATGAATACGCTGATCCTCGCAAGGGAGAGCATAAAGAGTGGGGTACATATGTCTTTGATTATGGACGAAGTGAGGTAAAGAATTTTCTGATAGCGAGCGCGCTGTTTTGGTTGCATGAGTATCACCTTGATGGTCTGCGTGTCGATGCAGTTGCCTCTATGCTCTACCTTGACTATATGCGTGAGCAAGGCCAATGGGTAACTAATCAATATGGTGGTCGTGAGAATTTGGAAGCGGTAGACTTCTTGCGTCAGTTAAATGAAGCGGTGTATGCAGAGGAGCAAGGAGCGATCACAATCGCTGAAGAATCTACCTCATGGCCTCTTGTATCGCGTCCTACTTATGTAGGTGGGCTTGGCTTTAGCTACAAGTGGAACATGGGCTGGATGCATGACATGCTTGAATATATGCATCTCGATCCCATCCACCGACGCTATCACCATAACAACATCACGTTCTCGCTCATGTATGCATATTCTGAAAACTTTGTATTGCCACTTTCACATGACGAAGTGGTTCATATCAAAGGCTCGATGATTAATAAAATGCCTGGAGATTTATGGCAAAAATTCGCTAACTTGCGTTCCTTTTATGGTTACATGTGGGGGCATCCAGGGAAAAAACTCCTATTCATGGGTGGAGAGTTTGGACAGTGGCATGAGTGGAATTTTGCTGAAAGTCTCGATTGGCACCTTCTTCATTCACCAAGTGACCCACATCATACACAACTGCGAGATTTTATCCGTGAACTCAATCGTGTATATCACCAAGAGCCTGCTTTAAGCGTATTAGATACAGACGAGCAGGGGTTTTCCTGGATAGACCCACATGACTCGGATAATAGTGTTATATCCTTTATGCGACGTAGTGGACGGGACGAGGACACACTCATTTTTGTCTGTAACTTCACGCCTGTCCCACGTCATGGATATAGAGTAGGTGTACCCTATGCTGGCGAGTATTATGAAGTTATCAATAGCGATGACTCACGGTATGGTGGAAGTGGATTGATAAACAATCAGCCAATGCCAAGCGGTCCCATCTACTGGCAGTCCTGCCCACACTCGATTCTTCTAACGCTTCCACCTCTTGCCACAATCGTTCTCAAACCACGAACATTGGATAAAAGCAATGAGCTCCAGGGAGAGAGCAAACCCTAAACTGTAGTACTAGAGAAGAGAATTTTTTAATGAGTCACAACAACGGAAAAACTTCCGGCCTAAATAACAATAACAGAAGAACAAAGGATCGTTATCGTTCCGCAAGAAGCAAAGGTCGCGCTGTAACGGAAGATGAACGTTTACTGCATCGTCCTACACAGCAGCTTGTGAGTCCAACGGACCCACTGCCACAAGAACAAGTCAAGCAGGAGCAACATGCATTTGATCGGGCGATGAACTTCGATTTTACTCTGACTGATCCCTGGCGTGTTATGCGAATTACAAGCGAGTTCGTCAATGGCTTTGATGCTCTCGCTCATATACCACCTGCCGTAACCATCTTTGGCTCTGCACGCACGAAACACGATAATGCAGAATATACATCAGCAGTGGAAACTGCTCGTTTACTCGCAAAAGCGGGCTTCGCTATCATCACTGGTGGTGGTCCCGGCATCATGGAGGCAGCAAACAAAGGGGCGCAAGAAGGTGGGAATCTTTCCATTGGTTGCAACATCGAACTGCCATTTGAACAGTCGTCGAACCGCTACCTCGACATTTCGCTTGATTTTAGTTACTTTTTTGTGCGTAAGACAATGTTTATGAAATACTCAGATGCGTTCGTCATTTATCCCGGCGGATTTGGAACAATGGATGAACTCTTTGAGGCTCTAACACTTATCCAAACGCAAAAAGTAAATAACTTCCCTATTATCCTCTACGGCTCAACCTATTGGGCGGGCCTTATCAATTGGATTCACGATACGATGCTAGGTGCAGGTAAAGTTTCACCTGAGGATATGTCCTTACTTCGTGTCTCTGATGATTCTCAAGAAATCTGTAAGATTGTCTGTGAGGCACACAAAGAGAACTATCGCTTAGAGGACGAACGCTTACAGAGTTATCTTCACAAGTCCATTCGCTAAGTAACGAAGAAAGAGCAACCTTGTTTGCTCTTTCTCTCGCTCCACATCCATTGTCTGTAATAATGTTTGCTGAAAAGTATAGATTACTTGATTCCTGGCTTGTCCACTGGCTACGTCGGACTTCCTCAGCCATGACTTCTTTCCATAGTAGACAGAAGATATTGCTTCACGATGTGTATTGAAACACATTGAAATGGTAAAACGTGCTGAGTACAGAACGATCTCGTCTATTTCTTTCGTTCTCTGTTTAGGACTAGGAGAAAACAGCGATGGCAACATCCAACTCACCTGTTGAGAAAGAGTCACAAGAGCCACACACGCATCGCCATCGAGTTCGCTCTGTACTCTTCACAGGCATTCTCATTGGTATTGGAGTCGCGGGCTTTGTAGATGAAACTATTTTTCATCAACTTTTGCAGTGGCACACGTTTTACTGGGCAACGGATGAACACGGTCGCATCCTCAGTGATGGCTTCTTTCATCTCTTCAGCACGCTCTTGCTGCTTTGGGGTCTGTTACGTGTGTGGCAGGGGCGCGCTTACTGGGAAGATGCAAGTGGTCCTCTTCTTATAGCAGGTATTCTGATGGGAGCAGGGGGATTTAACTTCTACGACGGGATCGTTCAGCATGCAATTCTTCATTTACATTTGGTCAACGAACATGTGTGTGATAACGGTGTAACTCGTGGCAATAATTCGCTTGCCAACTGTCCTCAAGATATCCCCTACGAGATTGTCTGGGATATCGTTGGTTTCGTCGTTCTTTCAGTAGGTTTCTTGCTCTGGCGACGCAGCAGGCGTATGTGGCAAAGTGGTTGAGCATACCCCAAAAGGGAAAACAGGAACGAAAGAATTGGGTACTGCTACTAGAGAGAGACAGAAAAGCTTCCCTGGTCGTTGGGGTACTATATTGTGTATCTGGTTTCTTGTAGGCATGTTGCTCAGCATCCTACTAAGTGGCATCTATTCTTTTGTAGGTGTGCCTCTTCCTTCATTATTCTTTTTCCTCTCTAGTATAGTCTACCTGATCGGCGGACTCTTGGGAGGAATGTGGAGTAAAGAGAGCCTTCTTCGAAAAGGTCTTCTCCCTATTGATGTAATGATAGTACTCTTTGTATTGCTCCTGAGTGCTGGCTTCCTCCTTATTGGCATCGTGTTCATCGTCATAGGCTTCCGGCATCTTTCTATATGAAATGTACACCTCAGAGACATGGCAAAGTAACGATAAAGCAGCTCCCTTTGCCCAATTCACTTCTGACCTCAATATTCCCCTTGTGTTGCTCTGTGATACGTCGGGCAATAGCAAGGCCCAGTCCTGCACCTGAGCGAATGTGGGCATTTTCTGCTCGGTGGAAGCGCTCAAAAATCTTGGGCAACTCATCTGGAGGAATGCCAATTCCTGTATCTACGACTCTAATCGTCACCAGTCCTTCACCCACATTTCCATAGATTTCTACTTTTCCGTCAGGAGGAGTGTATTTGAAGGCGTTATCTAGCAGGATGAGAAACAATTGCTTTACGTAATCGGGATTGCCCCAGATAAGCGTGCCTTCTAACCGTTCCAGATCATAGCATTCCAAATTGGGTTCACTCTCGGTTGAATGACGCTGGCTGCAAAGATCGGCAACCACATCTCGTACAAGTACAGGTTCATATGCGGCTGTGACATTAGCATCAGAACGGGCGAGCATAAGTAATTGTGTCACCATCCGTGCCATACGTTCGGCTTCTATCCGTATATTTTCCAAAGAACTATCGCGGAATTCAGGATCAGTTGCGCCAACCTTCTTAATCAGGTCGAGAGAAGAGAGCATAACAGTTAGAGGAGTACGTAGTTCGTGCGAAACGTCGATGAGAAAATGACTCTGGAGATCGTTCACTTTCCGTACCTCTTGATATGCTTCTTCGAGTGCTTGCAGCATCCCATTAATAGTATGAACAAGGCGATTAATTTCATCATTCTGCTTACGAGAAAAAAGGCGACGGGAATGATCTTTCGTCGCGGCAATATCAGAAGCAGTGATAGCTAGGGACTCAAGTGGGCGCATTGCTCGCCAGACCAGCAACCAGACCACAATTCCCACAAACACAAATGCTTCAATAACACCTGGAATAAGAATATTCTTTAATTGACCTAATGCATAATATATGGTTTCGGGAGCGTGGGCAGCGATAACATAACCCTGCAACTGATGATTGATCACAATGGGCCGACAGTAGACGACGAGTTGCAACGTGTCTACAGACACCTCCTTTTCCTGGCTCGTTGCGGCGGTACCTGACAAGATAGGCAATGTATGATGCTCAAGATTGCTCGAACTAGCAAGAACAGCACCATTCTGACTTCGTACCTGTAGATAGACATCCGGCGTGCGGAAGACATTGATTTGCGGCACACAGAGCCTTGCCGTTTCCCCCGGACACAGATGAATGTTCGCTTGAAGTGTAGACGCTTGCTGGCGCACATCCTGATCGACCCATGTCAGCAGTTGACTATGTGTGAGTTGATAGATAGTTATGCTAAATGTCACAAGGAGTAGTGTCAGGATACCAAGAAACCACAGTGTCAGACGCGTACGAATAAACATACGGTTACTCCCTTAAGGCATACCCATAGCCTCGGATCGTCTGAAGCAAGCGCGTTCCGCCTCCCGCTTCAAGCTTCTGACGTAGATGACCAATATATACTTCCAGCACATGCGTATCAACCTCTGTATTATATCCCCAGACATGTTCCATAATTTGCTCTCGATTGAGTACTTGGCGGGGATGACGTACAAAGAATAACAGAAGATTATACTCCTGAGTTGTGAGTTCTATCAACAGTTCCCCTCGTCGTACTTCTCTAGTAGCCTGATTGAGTTCCAGATTAGCGTACACCAGGGGTTCACCGCCTATTCGGTGGCGACGTAGCACTGCACGAATACGTGCCAGCAGTTCATCGAATGCAAATGGTTTCGGTATGTAGTCATCTGCCCCTAAATTGAGTGCGTTCACCTTATCCATAACCTCATCACGAGCAGTAAGCATAATGATAGCAATATCCTCTTGCAGCCGCAAACGACGGCACACTTCAAAACCATTCGGTCCTGGCATTGCGATATCCAACAACACAAGATGTGGTTGATGCTGTTTCGCTGCCGCCAAAGCAGCTTCACCATCTGTAGCCGTGTATACCTCAAATCCCTCAAACGCGAGGCCCCGCTGAAGTAAGGGCAAAATCTGCAAATCATCATCTACCAATAGAATACGAGTTGCCACGTTTATTCCTCCGATGTTAAGATTTTTCCCTAGGTCACCCGCATGAAGCAGAAACTCGTTCGCAACAGACTACTATAGAGCACAGGCAGAAGTTTGCTCATGTAGGGAGTGTACCATAAACATCCCTTGCTCCCCTGCTGTTATGTACTCACTAGCCCATCCTGTTTAAAGAATAACCGACCTACCTCAATTTCAGTTCAATAGAAGGTAACAATCCAGTAAATAGAGTGTGTACTCTTATTTCTCTATTTACCAAACCGTTACCTTCTATTGAACTGAAATTGAGATAGAGTTGTTATCTTTGAAATAGCACCTCCAACAATTCAGAACACTTCTCTGAACTGCTTGATGGAGGAATAATACGACCGCAGTTTCTCAATCGGGAGGATACTTATGTCAACATCACTGAAGCGAACTCTCTTGTTAGCAGTCGGACTTGTTCTCATGATTATAGTTAGTGCGTGTGGAGGAGGAAGTACTACTACCAGTACCTCCTCGACGGTGGGCACGCCCACGACTGCTCCCATCACTCCTACAACTACTACCAGTACAGCTACCATTCAGCAAGCTCAGGCAACTGTGGATGGAAAAACGGAAACAATTCTTACTAATGCGCACGGATTGGCTCTCTACTACTTTACGCCTGATAGCCCAAACAAGCTAAGCTGCACTGGTGATTGCGCTCAAGCATGGCCTCCGCTCCTTTCAGATACAGGCACACCTACCAGCGCAACTTCTCTTCCCGGCCCGCTCAGTGTACTCAAGGATGCAAATGGCAGTCAGGTAGAGTATAGCGGATATCTGTTGTACACATTTAGTAAGGATAAAATTCCTGGTCAAGTCACAGGACAAGGGGTAGGAAAAGTATGGTATGTCGCCACACCCAACCTGTCTTCCTATGTGCTCAGAACAGCTCAAGCAAAAGTGAATGGCAAAGCAGAGACAATTCTCACTGACTCACAGGGTTCGACGCTGTACTACTTCACTCCCGATGCTCCAAACAAGCTTGCCTGTTCTGGTGACTGTGCTCAAGCATGGCCTCCACTAATCTCTAAATCAGCAGTGCCTGTAGCTGACGCTCCTCTTTCTGGAGCACTAAGTACATTTAACAATGCAAATGGTAATCAGGTGGAGTACAATGGTCACTTACTGTATACATTTGTTAAAGACGCCGCTCCTGGTCAGATCACAGGGCAAGGAGTAGGAGGCAAGTGGTTCGTCGCGACTCCAGCCCTGGTTGGATAAGTAAACTGTTCATGAATCTGGGCCTACCCTTCTTTGGATCGAAGGATACGGCCCAGACGTTGAAAAGGAGGAATTATGAAAAAACGTTACATTTGGCTGACAGCAATTGGTGTTATTATCGTTCTTATTGTTGCTGGAACATTGGTGTATGCATCACGATTCGCTAGTGCTGCCAGCCAGACCCATACCGCATCTGGACCCATCGTCCTATCCCCTACTGAGACAGGGAACACTACAGCAACTGGAACATCCACTTCCGCAACCAGTCCACAAACATTTCAGATTGTGCCTTCTCAGACCACCGCATCTTATAGCGTGGACGAAAACCTGATTTTCCAAAACAAACCACATAACGATGCCATTGGCACAACACACTCAGTCCAGGGCAATTTCCAGATACAGACTGGCGCATCGCCACTTGTTGCTGCCATGAACGTGAAAGTCGATTTGAGTACACTGCAAACGGATTCTCAGATGCGCGATAACTATGTGCGACAGCACGCTCTGGAAACAGCTACCTATCCTGATGCAACATTCGTCTCTATCAGTACGCAAGGCTTACCGACGAGTTACAACGATGGACAATCTGTTCATTTTCAGCTAACTGGCAACCTGACAATGCATGGCAAAACCAACAAAGAAGTTTTTGACGTGCAAGGGGAAGTTATAGGTAAAACGGTAACAGGAACAGCGACCAGCACCATCTATATGACGGACTTCGGAATCCAGCCGCCGAACCTGGCAAACATCGCAATTTCACAAAACAAAGTTCTCGTCACCATCAAATTCATCGCGAAAGAGAAGCCCCTCTAAGTTAAGCAAATAATGGGAATGAGAGCACTGTGTTCAGAGCACCCAATGTAAAGTATGATATTGCATTTTTTCTTGAAGGAGATAACAATACGTGAGTTTATATCGCAGGAGTGCAGGTTCGATAACAAAAGCAGCGTCATTCTCTGTGAATGCTTAGACCCCACGAATACTATCAATAATTGTTCCTGCTGTTGCTTGATCTACAGATGTGCCACGCCATGCCACATGCTGATCGGGACGCACAAGGAGAAGCGAAGCTGCGTAGAGCTTTTCGAGTGTCTGACCGCGTAGCTCAACGATGGTCAGTGGTACCCCACGGGCTGTCGCGGACTCGATGAAAGGAACCACGTCGGCGTCATCGCGGAGTCGAAGGAGTGTCAGTCCATTCCCCAGCCGATCATAGAGGGACGCTCCATCCGGTAGCCACATGTGCGGTAGCCGCGCTCCTGGTCGGGCTATCGGCTTATAGTCCTGATCCTCGGAAAGAGGAGGTGTGCCGTCGTCAACGATCACTGGCGAGGCATCGTACTGGTAGCCCAGGACGATGCCCAGGCTGTGGAATTCTCTATCTTTAGCAGTTTGGATTACCTGAGCGGCTGCCTGCCGCGCTTGCTCACCAACACGTCCTGAAGCATCCAGGTCGTGATTGCTGAGTTCAGGGGCAAGTACGCTCATATTCGCTGTCGCCTCCTGAATAGTTCGCTCCGCGATTGGTCTCCGTTCAGCTTCATAGCTTGCGAGCAGGTCATCTCCTCCCCATCCTTCAAGCACCGCCGCCAGTTTCCAACCGATGTTCACAGCATCGCCGATGCCCGTGTTAAAGCCGTGACCACCCCACGGCGGATTCAGGTGGGCGGCATCGCCTGCCAGAAAGACTCGACCATTGCGGTAGTGGTCCGCCAGCAACATGCGTGCAGTCCAGGGGTCCGTTCCAAGGACCTCGGCGTCGATCTCGGTCCCGATAAGGCCATGAATCAGGGCAAGTGGATTGGACTGACCGATGTCGGCAGAGACTCCGTTGACGCCAGCCCACCATTGATCTTCCATATCCATACGGCCTAAAACCCCAGGGTAGGCCGGGTTGAGCACCCAATACTGGACTGCGGGACCGTGGGGCAGCCGCTGTGCCAATCCAGGTGCTCGAAAGACAAAGCCAAAGTTCGGACGCAGGTCTGAGGTTCCTACATAGCTGGCTCCGATTGCCGCACGAACAACACTACGAGCACCATCGCAGCCGACGACGTAGGACGCCCTAATCTGCCGCTGTTCCCCTCGCTCGTTGAGAATGATTGTCTCTACGTCTTCGTCCTGCTGCTGAAGCGTGTGTAGCGACCAGCCCAGGCAAAGGTGGCACGACTCCAGGTCGGTGACCGCCTCCCGTAAGACCTCCTCGACCAGTGGCTGGGCGATTTGCTGTCCCGACTCCGCAGACACGTCGGTTCGCTGCGGTGTCAATCCAAAGCACTTGGTGAAGCGCGTCACCTCGTGACCGAGTAATGTAGTGCAGAAGACAACATCCTGTGACCAGTCCACCTTGAGTGGGGCCACCTCGCGCAGGCGTTCGGCCAATCCCCAGCGACGAAAATGTTCCATTGTTCTCACACTGGTCGTCTTGGCGCGTGGTCTCAGCTGCGAGACGACTCGCCTTGGCTCGACAACCACGCACTGCACTCCTCGTCGCCCCAGTTCGACTGCTGCACTGAGTCCAACGGGACCTCCCCCAACGATGAGCACGTCTATCTCCTGGGGAATATCCTGGCTTTTGTCTACGCTATCTGCTGCTCTCATGTTCTACCTTTCTCTTTCTTCTCTTTGCATATTAGTAGCCTGAAAGGAAGTTCCGTGGGGCCTAAACATTCTTAGAGAGCACCCCGGCTTTTGTTATCGAACTTGCACTCCTGCCACCCAGACACTCCGAATGGCACGAGTGGCAGCAATATCCTGGGTCGGATCTCCCTCAACGAGAACAAGATCGGCACGACGCCCCGGCTCAATGATGCCACGATCTGTCAAACTGAAGTAGTTAGCAGGCAATACGGTTGCAGCACGCAATGCTTCAACCGGTGTCAATCCAGCCTCAACAAGCAACCCTAATTCACTATGCAATGATGCCCCGAATACTTCCCCATGTTGAAGCCTCACGTTCGTAGCTGGAGCAGTTCCTTGGTACGAGTCCGTTCCAGCCATGATTGGTACGCCTGCTCGGTAAAGTGCTGATACCGAACGGCGAGCATGGGCATAATCAACATCAAGGCCACTCGCCCTCCGGCGTGCGGTCATTTCTGCTATGCCTGCCACGGTACGCATCGCAATTAACGTCGGCACCGACACGATGCCCTTTGCAGCAATAGAAGATGCCAGGTTGTCGTCAATATCTGCATCCAGAGGAGCATGTGTGAGAACGTCTACGCCTGCATCGGTAGCAAGTATGAATGAGGCAACGGATGTAACATGAGCAATTACTTTCAGCCCCGCCTGATGAGCTGCCTCGACCAGTGCAGCGATGATAGCCTCATCAAGTACAACGGAACCCCTGACATCAGGGTCCTCAACAATTACTTTAATGTAATCAGCACCATCCGCAACACGGTCGGCCACGAAGCGACTCGCATCAGCTGTGCCTGTCACCGCACTCGAAGTTGGATAGCCCATGCTGGTTATCGACATCCCTCCTGGAGCACTGGCGACATTTCCTGCGCCACGGATATCGGCTAGCGCGTGTCTATGACGCAACGAGTTCGTCACCGCCATCGATTGCGAACCCATGTCAAGCATGGTTGTAACGCCCCACTGTGTCCCGTGCTCTAAATTAGTGAGGCTCGACAGATGGACATGGCAATCGATCAAGCCAGGAAGTAGCGTTCCATGCTGCCCATCAATCGTCGTGATAGCCATCGTTTCATTCGAGATGACCCCATTGTCAATGACCACCGTGCGTTCCCCAGTCAATGCGTTGCCATCAAACACTTTGACATTCGTAATGGCGATTGCTTCAGACATACGTACTATTCCCTTCCTTCTTCCCTTTATAGACAGATTTTTTCCGTATCAAATCGAAGTCTCCCTATCTCTCGCCCCAAATCGGCACGAAAGCAGTTACGAGGGCTTCGTTGTTGCATGCACTGTGACCGATAGCGTCCTCAGGCTCCTGATGACGTTGTTCAATTTCCGGGTGCTTGTGCCCAATTCAAATCGCTCTACGTGTCGTGCCAATGCACCCAGAACTGCCTGACCCTCTAACCGTGCCAAGCTTGCACCCGCACACAGGTGGATGCCGTAGCCAAAGCCAAGATGACCTGACGTGTTACGGGTCACATCGAAGGTGTCTGCATGCTCCCACTTGCGCTCATCACGATTGGCTGAAGCGAACAGTACGACGACACGTGATCCCGCTGGAATGGAGATACCCTCCACATCGTAGTCACTCATTGCAAGACGACTGAAGCTCTGGATTGGAGACTCCAGGCGCAGCACCTCCTCGAAGGCATTTGGGATGAGTGAGGGGTTCTCGCGCACTCGATCCCACTGGTCTGGGGAGCGACCAAACAACCAGATGGCACTCCCGATCGCACTAATCGTGGTATCCAGTGACGGTACAAGGTACGCCGTAAACAGCTGAGGACACTGTGCCGCCGTAATCCGACCGTCTTTTTCGGCCTCAAGGACGCCTGCCCCAAAGCTTCCTGGTTGCAGGTTGCCTGATGCCGCTATCTGTGCTGCATAGCCAAAGAGTTCTGGCAGCTTTTTTACTGCATGTGTGCATCGCTCATTCATTGGACCCATCGCATTGAACGTCGCCTCTGCCCAGTCCAGCATGTGCTCACGTCCTTCTTGTGGCAAACCGATGAAGTCGGGGACAATGGACAAAGGAAGCGCCTGCGCCAGGTCTTCGACCGCGTCAAACGAGTGCTGCGTCACAAGGCGTTCGACAAGCACTTCGGCTCGCTGATCAATCATCTCCTGAGTGGGACGCAGTGCCTGCGAGGTCATGCGAGAGGCAACAACATTGCGTAGGAGATCGTGAAGAGGCGGATCAGAAGCCAGCGTATTTCCACTCATTGCGGTGTTGAGTGTGTCGTTGAGTGCGACCCCCGAGGCTGAGGAGAACGTCTTCCAGTCTTTGAGCACAGCACGGACCACATCATAGCGGGTAATAACCCACGCGTTGTGTCGTTCAAGCCAGACCGCTGATCCAGCGTCACGAAGGCGTCGATAGTGCTCGTATGGTTCGGTCAGCACATCATCGCTGTACAAATCGAGATCCGATGTCGGGATGAACGTTGACATGGTTACCTTTCTCCTTCTTTGGAACGTATCTTGATACTACAAATGCAGCATTCCACCATCGTCCAACATAGAGGAGAATACTCGTCTGCTTGGACGACTATCACTTCTCATGGAGGTAGGCTTGATGACAGGAACGTTTTCTACAGAGGAGCACGAGGATCATCAAGCGGAAAGCGTGGATCCATCGGGCCAGAAGGTGGAAATTCGCCCGCGTAAGCACGGCGATGGATTTCCGCGAGCGAGGTGCCAGCCCTGCGAGCCACAAGAATCTGCTCAGGATCTACAAATTTGCCGATTGGGTCCGCTGCAAAATCGGGTGAGGTGCGCATCCACTCCTGCGATTGCACCCAGTCACCAAAGTTGTCGATCTGTAGTTCCACACTGTTCCCGTCAGGATCGACGTAGTAGAACGAGAGAGTCATGCCATGATCCAAGGTCATGTGTGGCTTGATTCCCAGTTCCTTCAAGTGCGTGTAGGCAGTCAGCAGATCGTCAATCGTTGCATACTCAAACGCGAGATGATGGATGCCCGTATGCACCAGTTTGCCCGAATCATCGCTGATCTTCGATGAGACAAGGAGTGCCAGGCGATGGTTTGCGGTGTCATTGGTCAACCAGGCACCACCTGGAAACTGAAAGACCGTTGTTAGTCCAACAACGGTGGCGTACCAGTCAATCATCTCCTGCATACGAATCGTCTTGAGATTGACATGATGCAGAACAGGTAGCGTACGAGTGCTCCCCTCAAATCCTTGGGACATCAATTTCCTCCTTGTCGTCTGTGACGTGGTGTTGTCTGAACGGGATACATTTCTTCGATGCATCCCATCTCATTCTGAAAAAACATAGTACTCACTTTTTTACAAGCTCTGACTTCTTTGTCCGTTCGCCTGAACCTCCTGCCCTCTCCGCGTTTGCCTCTTGAGTTGTGATGCCTCGGAAAGAGGTATATCTGCTCCGACGATCTGCAAGGCCATACGTACTGCAACGGGATCAAATTCTGGTGCCATCTGTCCGAGCACAGTTAGTGCAGTGCGAGCATAGTGGCGTGTTAAAAGATATGCTGCCAAGTCTGCTTTTCCCTGTGTACATGCGCTCGCAATGGCGTGATGTTCGGCTGCGATGACTTCTGCTGACCGCGTTGGGTGGTGCATACTCACAAGACGGTAGTACAGACGCCGATAGTATTCACACTGATCGGCATAGCTCGTGATCCTCTGACGCATCGAGTCTTCGGCATGAAGAACTAGAAGAGCATGGAAACGACGGTGCGGCTCTTCCCAGGCATCAAGGTCCTTATGGGCTGCCGCCTCATCAAGTTCAGCCAGGACTTGCTTCAGTGCTTGCACGTCTGCCTGTTCGATGTGAGGAACCGTCAAACGAAGACTCAAAGCTTCCAAGAGAATACGACTGGCATACAGCGAGTCAACGATGGACGGTTCAAAGGCAGGAACTCTCGCGCGTTGATTATGCTCCGCCTCGATCAGTCCTTCTTTCTGAAGCATACGCAGGGCTTCTCGCAGCGGAATACGGCTGACCCCCAGCGACTCAGCCAGCTTGACCTGCGAAAGCATCGAGCCGGGAGGGAAAACGCCGTCAAGAATCATGGTGCGCAAGCGGGTGTAGAGGGGCGCAACTCCGTTTTCTCCATCCGGTCCACTCGTGAACTCATCCGCGTGCAGTGGAAGCAGATTCTGTGTGTCATTCATGTGTTTTGCTCTTTATACTCTTCTTCAATGTTCTCCTCGCTTCACCAGCTTACGAAGACGCCCAATGCGCACAATATCGACCACGTCGCCAGCCTGTAGGAAATGCTCACTCTCATCTCGCTTTTAAAACTCTGTATACAGATTTGCTGTCAGGATCTTGAAAATTTCCTCCAACTTGATTATACTTAGTCATAATGTATACAGCTTTTCGTACTTTGTCAAGAGAAAGTGCATCGGCGTTCTAACTTGCTCTTTTCCGCTATTGAACGGCTACCCGTTCTCCTAAACGCATAATAGTCAACAAACGTGAAGAGGTCGGATGCTCTTTCCCTCCTGCGAAGTTGCTGACGTGCTACAAACGTACTGGCAGTTCGCAGTGAGGAGAAACATCTCTCACCTGTCCCGTTGAGGAGGTACGCAATGAAGCCTATAGAGCATTCTCTCTCTGACACCAACCTATCGGCGTGGTGTCCTCACTTCGACCACCACGATCCCGCTCTCACACACGACAACGTGTATCAGGTCTATGAACATCTTCGACAGGAGTGCCCCGTGACGCGATCCGACAGGTATGGTGGTTTTTGGGTTATCTCTCGGTATGCCGATATCGTCACGGCATTGATGGACCCTGTGACCTTTTCCTCTGCCGAAGGTGCTCACCTTCCCCGGCAGGAGGGCCAACAGAAATCGATTCCGCTTGACTATGATCCACCCGCCCACACACTATACCGGAAAGTCTTCAACGATGCGCTGAACTTACGCCTGATCCGTAGCCAGGAACCATTTATTCGCTCCGTTATCGTCCAACTGCTAGCTCCGCTTGCCGCCAGAGGAGGGGGAGAATTGGTCAGTGAACTCGCGATACAACTGCCGATTCAAGTGATTAGCGGAATGCTTGGACTACAAGAACACACGACCTCACGCATTCGCGCCATTACAGAGCAGTTGTGGACGACCTATGGCAAGGAACGGAACCCTGCTCCACTACGAGAGTTGCTTGCACTCTTGATGGACGAGATAAATGAGAGACGTACACGCCCGCAGAACGATCTGATCACTCAGTTCGTCACGCTGACAATTGAAGGTCGTCTCCTGACCGACGAGGAACTGCTTTCGATTCTTGCTGGCTTTGTAGTCGCAGGCCATGAGACGACCATGAACGCGACTGGAAATCTCCTGTTGTATCTTGCTGAGCGGCCCAAAGAGCAGATGAGGTTGCGTCAGGAGCCGGATCGTATTCCCTCGCTCATCGAGGAGAGCCTGCGCTACGATAATCCTACACATCTCTTTGCCCGCACGGTCACTCGCGCTACGACTTTGAGTGGGACCACGATGAAGCAAGGCGACAAGGTTGTCCTCCTTTATGCATCGGGCAATCGCGACCCCGACCAGTTTGAACATGCCGACCAGTTCGAGCCACAGCGCAATCCCAAACACCACCTGGCCTTCGGACGCGGCACTCATCTCTGTCCCGGCGCAACGCTTGCTCGCACCGAGCTGAGAATCCTGCTTGAGGAACTGCTGAACGCTCATGCCCCGTTCCAACTCGCGGGCGAAGCGGTCTGGTCTCACATGGAGGGTGGACACCATATGGGCGTTGCCCGTCTTCCCGTGAAGTTTCTTTAATTTTTAGGTTACAATAGGTGGAGAGTGGGCAGGTATTTGAGCGGAAGGATTGCTTTTGTGAACGACCTATCGCATGCCTCACAACGTCCAACCATGCAGGATGTTGAAGCATGGCCGCGCTATTG
>CAZZVE010000047.1:16625-27925 GCA_964657325.1 uncultured Ktedonobacterales bacterium | reverse complement strand
AGCAGAGCGGCAGTGCAAACCTATCTGTTGAAAATTTCTATGCTCCTATTTTCACTCGCTCTTGAGCGAAGGCTTCGATGATGTCGCCAGCCTCAAACGCGGTGAAGTCTTCAAGCACAATACCACACTCGTAGCCGGTTGCGACCTCACGTACATCATCCTTACCACGGCGAATGGACTCGATTTTGCCCTCGTGGACCTTCTCGTCCTTACGCATGACACGTGCCTGTGAGGAACGTGTGAGTTTGCCATCGATGACACGACAGCCAGCGATGACCGTTGTTTTACCTGCTTTGAATGTCTGGACAACCTCGGCGTGACCCTCAACGACCTCGCGGTACGTTGGCTCTAACATGCCAGTCAAAGCCGCCTGGATTTCGTCAGTCAACTTGTAGATGACGTTGTAGTAGCGAATATCAACGCCCTCTTTTTGTGCCTGACGCTGGGCCGCACCATCAGCCTTGACGTTAAAGCCAATCACAACAGCATCTGATGCTGCCGCGAGATGCACGTCGGTCTCGCTAATGTTACCTATACCTTCATGAATGAGGCGAACCTTGATGTTCTCCTCACTAAGCTTACTCAACGCGTTTTTCAGTGCTTCGGCAGAACCCTGTACGTCGCACTTGAGCACGATGTTGAGTTCCTTGACCTTACCCTCTTGCATCTGTGTGTATAGCGTGTCGAGACTGACCTGACCAAGCGGAGTACTCTCGTTTTTGCGCTTTTCGGCTTCGAGTTGTGCGCGTTGTTTGGCAGTTTTCTCGTCAACCGTAACCTCAAGCTGATCTCCTGCTTGCGGCACCTCTGACAAACCAATGATGCTAACAGGTGTGCTTGGCGATGCCTTTTGAATACGCTTGCCACGGTCATTGAACATAGCGCGCACCTTACCCGCGATGGCACCAACGAGAATGTTGTCCCCCATCTTTAGCGTACCTTGCTGTACAAGCACGGTCGCTGTTGGACCAGAATTCTTTTCCAGGCGCGCTTCGATGATGACACCTGTCGCGAGACGGTTTGGGTTCGCCTTGATATCCTGGATTTCGGCTACTAACAGAATGTACTCAAGCAGTTCGTCAATACCAGTACCTTTACGTGCGGAAACGGGAACACAGATGATGTCACCACCATATTCCTCAATTACTACGCCCATTTCGGCGAGTTGCTGTTTCACATGGTCAGGATTAGCATTGGCTTTATCAATCTTGTTGAGCGCGATGATAATTGGCACTTTCGCTGCTTGTGCATGCGAGATTGCCTCACGCGTTTGTGGCATCACACCGTCATCTGCCGCGACTACGATGATAACGATATGTGTTACCTGTGCCCCACGTGCACGCATGGCGGTAAACGCTTCGTGACCCGGTGTGTCAAGGAATGTAATCTTCTTCCCATTGACTTCAACCTGATAGGCACCAATATGTTGCGTGATACCACCAGCCTCACCTGCCGCTACTTTAGTCTTCCGAATAGTATCAAGCAAAGAGGTTTTGCCGTGATCGACGTGCCCCATGATCGTGACGACTGGTGGAATTACCACGGTGCCATCATCATCACGTGCTGCAATCATCGCCTCGTTAGCAGAAACTGTTGTACCTTGCGTTCCAGTGTTTACAACTGTCTCACTTGGACTTGGCTCAAAACCTAGTTCTTTAGCGACCGTTGCGGCCTTTTCGTATTCAATGACCTGGTTGATATTCGCAAAGATTTTGTTGCCAATGAGAACCTTAATAACCTCGTTTGGCGTCGCTTTTAGAAGATCGGCGAGGTCTTTTACCATAATCTGTGGTGGAAGAGCAATTGGGCCAGTGACCTTCTCTTTCACAGCAGCAGCACGTCGCTCCTGTGGACGCTGAGCTGGTGCGCTCGGTCGCCCACCATTGGCACCAGGACGCCCATGACCATTCTGTCCATTGCCATTGTGATTGTTTCCATAGGCAGGACGTGTAGCATTAGGAGCCGAGCCTCCAGGGCGCCCACCGTTTCGCTGTGGTGCTGATGGTGGATACGTTGTGCCACTTTGATTTGTAGGTCGCGGCGCGAAGTTGCCTTGCTGCCGTTGTCCTTGTGGCAATGGGTTGTTGCCCATACGCTGTGGATATGGATTTGGACCCGTGGGACGCTGTTGTACAGGTGCTCCACCTTGTCGTGATTGTTGTGGTCCGTTCGAGCGTTGCTGTATTGGTGGGTTGCCCTGCCTCTGTCCGCCGTCGGGACGTTGAACAGGTGTAAAGTTCGGACGTGGTTGCGTCTGTCCACCTTCAAAGCGGTATGGAGGGCGCGGACTACCTTCTGTGCGTTGCCCTGGCGCGTTGTTAGGACGTTGCCCCTGTGTATAATTTTGACGTGGCACATTATTAGGACGTGGTTGTGCAGGGCCACCTTCAGCCCTTTGCGTTGATGCTGCATCAGCATGCTGAACTGGTGGGTTCACTGGTGCTGTAGGTGCAGAGGTTTCCCCTGTGTTTTGTGCTGATACGATAGTATCTGTGTGTACGGTAGTATCTTTATGTGTAGTGATATTGGATCCGTTCTGTGTTGCTGGGACACTCGTTGTTGCTGTGTTCGTGGGTGGGGATGTTCGACGCCGTACTGGTGGTCGCGCATTCGAATCCTGACCTGCAGGCGTGGCACTTTCTGTTTTTGGACGTGCGGGCGTTCTTGGTTTAGGTTGCTTTGCCTGCTCTGTCCCTTCTGGTAATTCGTTTGTGTCTTTCATGAAAAGACCCCCTTCTATCGAGTGATGCGCCACGAATGGCGACAAAAACGGAAATCTCTTCACAGCCACAAAAAAGGTCTGTCACCTACTCCTCGCGTAAAAACAGGGAATAGGGGACAGAACCTCGTTGGTGCAGTTTCAGGTATGTATCGTCTGCGCTCTCCGGCGTAGTGGCTATGGACTATATATTCATAGCTAATGCTCCGCAATCAATCGCTACCTGGTCCTGTAGACGAGGGGCTGTGTCTCTCTCAAGAGTAGAGATAAAATGACGCATAAATTTCTTATGATGAATGCTTTCACGCTTTTCAGGGCGTAAATGAGTGACAATGATAGTATCTAGTATAGTACAGTCTGGATATCCTTGCAACTGTAATGACATTTAGTCTTTTGACCGATCAGAAGTCGAGCGGTGACATGACAGGGCTTGCCCCTGTCATGCTAACAACGTCTGCTTCATCGACTTCTACACACTCAACATTTAGTCTTTTGGTAAGGTCGCAACATAAGCATCGAGTGCTGCTCTGTCTTCTTCTGAAATCGCTATCTCGAATTCTTGCTCAAGCCGTTTCTTTTTGAGTGCAATTTCCCAGCAGGAAAGACGAGCGCAGAGGTAAGCTCCACGACCAGATTTTTTACCGGTCGCGTCGATGACAACATGACCATCTGGCGTTCTTACTATACGTAACAATTCGCGCTTCGATTTTGTTTCTTTGCACGCGACACAGGTACGCAGTGGAACATGTTTTGGACGTTTCGGTTGCTGCTTATTAGGTGCCTTGTTTTCTGTCTTCATCATCTTATACTTCTTCCCTCTTCCATCATACTCGGCTGTCTACTCACCATCGTTATCGTAGGATGAGCGATTACGTCCACCTCCACGCTGACTTGAGCGCCGTGGACCTCTATCGCCACGCTCGTTGCGACTCCCATGATCGCGGCGTCCTGATGAAGCGAAGGCTTCTTGCATACCTGTATCGGTCTGTTGCTCTTCGTATACCTCGCCCTCAGCAGGTTTGGTTACGTCAACACGCCACCCCGTCAACTTTGCGGCGAGGCGAGCATTCTGTCCATCTTTGCCAATGGCGAGTGACAACTGGCGTTCTGGTACAGTTACGAGAGCAGTGTGGTCCTCTTCGCGCAGGTCCACCTTCAATGGCTTTACAGGACTCAATGCATAGCTCACAAAGGCGGCTGGGTCAGGACTCCACTGGATAATATCTATTTTCTCGTCGTTCAATTCATGGACAATGTTATTGATACGTGACCCACGCACGCCTACGCATGAACCAATTGGGTCCAGTCCCTCTTGACGCGCGACAACGGCAACCTTTGAGCGACTTCCAGGTTCACGTGCGATTCCTTTGATCTCGACAGTTCCTTCATAGATTTCTGGAACCTCGGACTCAAACAAACGGCGTACAAGGTCACGATGCGTACGTGATACCAGGATTTGTAGCATCCGACCTGGAATACGGCGTACATCATAGACCATGACACGGATGCGCTGTCCTACACGGTAGCGTTCACTTGGAACCTCTTCCGTCATAGGCATGATGCCCTCTACTTTATCGGCCTTATCAAGGTCAAAGTCAAGCAACCAGCCACGCCCTGGATCTTTGCGTGTTAGTGTGCCGAGGCGAATCTCACCAATCCAATTCTTGATCTGATCGTAGAGATGCTCATGCTCAGCCTCACGAATGCGCTGTAGAATAACTTGTTTCGCAGTCTGCGTAGGAATACGGTTGAAGATGGATGAAGAATCGACATCTATAAACTGTCCCAAAGCTGCATTGGGAATGATGCGTTGTGCCTCAGCAAGAGAAACCTCATCATTTGGGTTTTCTGCCTGCGCGACAACACGCTTAGAGGCCCATACATGAACCTCGCCATTCTTATCGACTTCAATGCGGATGTTGTCCCCGCCAATGAAACTCTTGCGATATGCTGCTAGTAAGGCGTTGGCAACCGTCTCCATTACCACTTCGCGGGGTAATCCCTTTTCGGCAATTAACTGTGCAATAGCTGCTTGAAATTCGCTTCTCATAATACATGGTCCTCCCGCTACGCCCGTATTGAAACACGTTTATTTTTTCTGGTGCGACGAAAAAAGTCCCAGGCATGCAGAAAAGTGGGTGAATGCCCACTTTTCTCAAAGGTTTTCTTCATTCTGTGTACTCATATTATAGCATGCACAATGCCTTTTGACTAGTGCAACAAAAGTGTTATGTCACTCTAGGTAGTCAGAATGTTGTTTGAAAGTTAAGTTTTTCTAACATGTCTAATGTGTTCTCATCTACCTAATAGAACAAATTAGGTTACATGTTTATTTCATCATGGCTATGTTTGTATCTACTGAGCAGATATATAATGAGAGAACAATCTCGAACAACAAACGAAGAAAGTAAGTAGCAATATGAAAACACCGTTGCCTGAGGGTGACAAGCTTATTTGTGCTATGTTGCTGGATCATTGGAATGTGCGTGCAATCACTATACATTTCATCCCGATAGGTGAATCCGCATATTCCTACAAGATCGAAGCAGAAGATGGTAACTATTACTTAAAGATGGTTGATCAACAGACAGCGAGTGGTCGTAGGACTGCTGACCGTATGGCATTCTCGCTATCGCTACAACGATTTCTTGGTGAACATCCTACCACTGGAGTTGCTACATCAATTCCTCAAATTACCAGAGAAGGAACACTGAATGCCTCTCACGGCTCCTTGCTCTTTGCCTTATACACGTTTATCGAGGGAACAACTCTTGCTGATGCCTATCCAATGTCAGCAACGTTGGTGCAACACATAGGTGAAACGTTAGCTACACTACATCACGTTCAAATTCCTGCAACACTACAACAAAAGGCTCTACCAGATAATCTTATAGCCTCGTTTGAAAAGAGTTTACTTGCTGATCTTACAGCACTTGAAGGTCTTTCCTTCCAAGACGCTCTGTATCTACAACATCTACGCGAGATAGTTTCTCCCTGGCACGAATATATCCATGCATTTTTGACGCGTAGCCATGAGTATAAAGAGGAAGCACTGCAAATACCAAATTCATTAGTCGTTTGTCATGGTGACGCATGGGGTGGCAATATCATTCCAGCACCTTCGGGAAAGCTTGTGCTGATTGATTGGGAGTCATCTGTCATGGCTCCACCAGAGCGAGATGTATTTATGTATATAGGTTATAATAGTGAAGATTTCTCAGCTTTTAATGCTGGGTATTGTGAAGTTTCTAAAGAGCCGATACATTGGAACACCTCTCTGTGTGCCTATTATGCATACCGTTCACAGTTGAGAAATCTAACTACCTGGTTGCACAGTATACTGCACGAGCCGCTTAACGAGGTACAGCGTGAAAATAATATTGAGATGATCGAGTTTCACTGTCTCAACCGACTACAAAGAGTGGAACGTGCCGTTGTGCGACTAAAGAAAATGTGACCAAGGGGAAAGGAAATACTATGTTAAAAGAAGGACCAAACTTTGATTCGATTAGGCAAGAGAATGTTTATGGCGTGGAGTTTTGGAGTGCTCGTGACCTTATGCCTTATGTTGTTGGCGATCAAGTACGTAAAACCATAGAAGCTATTCAGGGCCCTATGCCTGAAGACCTGCCCTCTGCTCCTTCTATTCGCGCTCTTGTTGAAGAGCGAAGGCGTCAAGGAAAACGCTTGGAAAAGAAACAACTTCCCGATGAACAGGAGAAATTGTTTTAAAACGCTATTGTTGTGGTTTTAGCTTGTCTTGACAAATCACAACATTCCTTAGTATACTTGAGCGTAGAAACACACATACACTTTCAAAAGGACGACACACTTGCAACAAGAGCATGTTTCTTCCATTAACATCATGCTTTCCTCTTTTGCCTACATGTCTATGATGCGTCATATGCCATGCAGTAAGGTGTCGCTATCCGCTTTCTCTTCCCAAACAATGCTTTTATAAGCAACGGTATTCCAAACAGTAATGTACGAGGGGCGCTGGTGACACACCAGTGTCTCTCTTTTTTTGTTTCGTCACTTAAGCAGAAGAGGTATAAGTATGACAAATCGACAAGAAGCAAGCCAACAGCAAAAATATTACATCACAACCGCTATCGACTATCCCAATGCACCACCGCATATTGGGCATGCGTTAGAGAAGGTTGCCGCAGATGTAGTCGCGCGCTACCATCGTTTGCAGAGACACGACACCTACTTTAGCATTGGTCTCGATGAGAATAGCCAGCATGTGGTACGAGCCGCACGAACACATGAGACAGACCCACAATCGTGGGTGGAACAGATGGATGAGGCGTTTCGATTGGCATGGTCGAAACTTGATATCTCCTATGATTACTGGATGCGTACCACCGAAGCGCGACATTTTCGTGCTTCACAGGAGATGTTTCAGCGTGCATGGGACAAGGGCGACATCTATTCGTCAACCTATTCTGGCTGGTATTGCCCCAACGACAACACCTTTTATACAAGTGAAGAACTCGTCAATGGACGTTGCCCAAATCATCCATCAATAATCCCTGAATGGCTCGAAGAGGAAAACTACTTTTTCGCCCTCTCGAAGTATACACAGCGCTTATTGACCTATATTGAAGCCCATTCAGAGTTTATTGTGCCCATAAGTAGACGTGCCGAAGTGATTGGCCTGTTGAAGCAAGGGTTACGGGATTTTTCGGTTTCGCGCATCATGCGTTCCGAACTTGGTACATGGGGTGTACCTGTACCTGTAAATCCCGAACAGGTGATTTATGTGTGGTTCGATGCACTCACAAACTATCTGACTGCTATAGGCTTTCCTGACGACATGCAGAAATTCGAGCATTATTGGCCTGCCGATGCACACGTTGTTGGTAAGGACATCACGCGCTTTCATTGTTTGTACTGGCCTGCAATGCTGATGTCCGCAGATTTGCCACTCCCAAAGCAAATTGCGGTACACGGCTTTATCACGCTGGAAGGACAACGCATCTCGAAGACTGCTGGTAATACAATTGATCCTGTAGCTCTTGTCGATGAGTTTGGGACCGATGCGGTACGCTACGCATTGTTACATAATCTCTCGTTTGCCTCTGATGGCGACTTTTCGCGTAATGCGTTATTGCATTCTTATAACGATGAACTGGGCAACGATCTGGGCAATCTGTTGAACCGTGTCGTCTCGATGATACAACGCTACCGGAGTGGGACTATTCCAGTTGCGAAAAATAATACTGCTTTGGAAGAAGATTTACAACGAGTAGCAAGTGAGACACGGCAAGATGCTGCCACGGCATTAGATGCATGGGATATAGCCAGTGCGCTCAACACCATGTGGAATCTTGTGCGACGTACCAACCAGTACATTGAGCAATGCGAGCCGTGGAAATTGGCGCGTCAAGCGGAGCAGCAAGAGCGACTCGATACCGTCTTATATAGTGCTGCTGAGGCAACAAGAATTATAGCAATCTTACTTGCCCCTTACATTCCTACATCGAGTAATCGTATTCTTGCACAACTTGGTCTAAGTGATGTACTTGAAGGGGCTTGGGCTGATGATGGGACATGGGGGCGTGTTGCGCTGACAAAAGTTGTACGTGGAGATGTCTTGTTTCCGCGAAGAGAATAGCTGTTTTAGAAAAATGAGGAGTTATGACGACGTTCGTCACTCCTCATTTTTCTAAAACAGCTATTCTCTTGACAAGGCTCTCTTTTCGTGATATTAATAGGTCATAAAGACATGTCATATAAACAGGTTCAGATAACATGTCAACTAGACATAGTGAAACGAGATAACAATGTATGAGTTAATCATTCTTGCACAACTAACGCGCTACCAAGCACATGGTTATCTTATAGCCAAAATCATCAATGACATGATTGGACCTTATGCACATGTCAGTAATGGGCGGCTTTATCCTTTGCTATCTAAATTAGAGAAGTCAGGATTAATTGCGCTACATGTAGAAGCTCCTTCGAGCCAGCAGGGGGATCGTCAGTTACGGACGTACGAAATCACGGATGCTGGACGCAAACGCTTTCATGAACTCATGATGGATACTACCGCCAACCCAGGCGAGTATCAGAAATTCTTTACACAGAAAGCAGCTTTTTTTGCGTATTTGAAGCCTGTGGAAAGATTGCGCTTAATTGATCACTACATCAATTATTCGCAAGCGCATATTCTGCATTTGACATCGGAAGCCGAGGATATGGCACGTGAGTACGCAAACTGGCAACCAGAAACAAACCCTGCCTGGCTGCAAGATGTCCTGAACGTCATGCGACATACTGTGGATCAGTGGGAACTAGAACTGCAATGGGCTAAAAGCTTGCGCGAAAAAGAGAGTGTAGCTATTCAAAAGAATAGTGTACAGCAGGAGAATAGATTATGAAGATAGTACTTGAGTATGGAGAAATAGAATGGAAATAAAACCTAAGAGTGCGGAACAACCTGAATCCCAGAATGCTCTACCAACGGTTCCCGCGAAAGCGGAACAAGCTCAACAAAATAGCGGAGGTGGAACGCGTCTTCGGGGTATTGCGTTAATTAGTATTCTCGCGGCATTAATGCTAACGTTGCTACTTGAAGCACTCGATCAGACTATCGTTGGAACGGCACTTCCAAAGATTATTGGTTCGCTGCAAGGCTTTGACCGCTATACATGGGTTGTCACAGCATACCTGCTTGGCTCCACAACCATGATTCCTATTGTCGGCAAGCTGTCTGACCAGTTTGGACGTAAATGGTTTTTTGTTGCTGGTGTCATTCTTTTTCTGCTTGGTTCCGTCCTTTCAGGGGCGTCACAGACAATAGACCAACTTATCGCCTTTCGCGCACTACAAGGTGTTGGGGCAGGTGTTGGTATCTCACTGGTGTTTACCGTTGTTGGTGATATCTTCCCACCTGCGGAACGCGCTCGTTGGCAAGGTATTTTCGCGGCAGTATATGGCTTTTCGAGTGTCGTTGGTCCAACAATTGGTGGTTGGCTCTCTGACAATGGACCATTGCTAGGAAACCTTGTCACCGATACGACGCGCTGGCGTTGGGTCTTCTATATCAATATCCCACTTGGCATTGTTGCGTTAGCTGCTCTGTTCATCTACCTGCCAACAAACATTTCGACACGTACAAATAAGTACACTGGCTGGACCGCTATACGTCGTGTAGATTTTCTTGGTGCATTTTTAGCATCCAGTGCCACCATTTGTCTTCTGTTAGGACTAACATGGGGTGGTAATCAAATTTATGATTGGAATTCGCCTCAGGTGATTATCGTTTTGATAGCTGCCGCCGTATTATACATTTCCTTTGTCGTCGCAGAGCGATTCGCGGTTGAGCCGATGTTGCCGCTTGATCTCTTTCGCAATCGTGTCTTCGCAGCCGATGCTGTGCTTGGTCTCACGTCGGGCATGGTGTTGCTTTCCTTGATAATCTACTTGCCTTTGTACCTGCAAGGCGTGCTGGGAGAGTCGGCGACCAATTCCGGTGAGGTTATCACGCCAATGACGGTGAGCCTTGTCGTAGGTGCTGCTATCGCTGGCATCGTCATCGCGCGCGCTGGACGCTATCAAGCAATAACCATCATCGGCGCGATCATTCTAGCAACGGGTGTGTTTCTGATGACACTCATGACTTCCTCAACGAGCATTCTTGAGGCAAGCCGCAATATGGTCATTGCAGGTACCGGACTCGGCATCTTCTTCTCCGTTCTCACATTAGCAGTACAGAATGCATTACCGCGTACACGCTTAGGTGTTGGAACTGGTGCTATTACCTACTTGCGCTCGGTTGGTCAGACATTGGGCGTGGCAATCACTGGCTCGGTTGTTAACAACGTCGTTGCAGGCGAACTCTTAAAACATCTGCCAGGTGGATACAAGCAGCTGGGCACACAGGGATTAGCGGCTGCAACAAATCAGCAAGTGCTTATCAATCCTGACTATCGCAATAGCGTTATCAAGTACGGTACGAAAGCGGCAGTAGACAACGCTGTGCCTAAGATTGTCGCGCAAAGTGTGCCCGCTATTGTGAAGCAGTCGGTAGCACAAGCTGTACAAAAAGCGGTGGCACAAGCGGTACCACCCGCCGTCGCAAAGGCAACTGCTAGTGTTCCACCGGGACCATATCATGATGTGACAGTGGCAAAAATCACGGCGCAGGTCACAAAACAGGTGACAGATCAAGTCACAAAGCAAGTGACTGCTCAGGCAACACCACAAATCACGCACCAAGTGACGCAACAGGTGACAATAAGTGCCACTCAACAAATTACCAATAATGTCCATCATTTGTTACAGCAAGTCTTTGACGCGCTTCGTGTCTCGCTCGGCGTTGGTATAGAGCGTGGATTTCTCACCGTCTTTGTCTTTTGTATTGGTGTCTTTATCGCCTCGCTCTTCCTAAAAGATGTGCCTCTCGCAAAAAACTACCGCGACGAGGCAGAGACCGCGAAAGGAACAGAGGAGATACAAGCTACGCCCGTTGCATAGTTAGGTGTTCTTGTAGGGCCATAATTCATTATGCCCTTGTCGCGCTTCATAAGCCGAACCAGGACGTAATGATGCTGTTTCATAAAATACACCCGAC
>CAZZVE010000047.1:0-16525 GCA_964657325.1 uncultured Ktedonobacterales bacterium | reverse complement strand
TACACCCGACATATCCGTATTCATTTGTGAAACAACATAATTAAATGGCCCCTACAATTATTGGTTTGTTTATTTAATAGGTTGAAACCTCTTTGTATTGCCACTCGACATACAACGCTTTATTCGTGTATAAGATAGTTAGTAGACAAAATAATAGTACACTAAATATTAGTAGGCAAAGTAAGATGAACATCGGGGTAAATGACAATCTAGGGTATTGGCTTTTTTATGCTCAACGTTGTGTCGCATACGCCTTTGCTGATGTGTTGCGAGCGACGTGTGTTGAGCAAGGCAAATTGTATGTAGTAACGCCGCCACAATGGGGCGTTATGGCTCTACTTCATGGAAGTGATGGTATAACCGTTGGGACCATTAGCCAAATGCGTGGCATTGACGCACCCACGGTAACGGGTATCATCAAGCGGCTTGAGCAAAATGAACTTGTTCAACGCCAACATGACCGCGAAGATCGACGTGTGGTCAAAGTCTCTCTTACTGCTGAGGGCGAGAGTATACTACGTACTCTTAACCCTGCTGTAGAAGCGTTTAATCAGGGTATGCTTCAAGGCTTCTCAGAAGCCGAACGAGACACATTTCTGGCAAACCTACAGCGCATTATTGTCAATCTTACCAATGTTGCTGAAGGGACAGGGGACCGCTTTAGACTCCTGCCTGGGCATTTGAGCTTTGACTAAAGCAGTGAATTTACAGAACAAAGGACGCAAGACATGAGTAGCGAACGCTCAGACATACTTACAGTACCGGAGCCGCAAAGTGCTTCTACGAGTGCTGTCCCCGCGATTGAAATACAAGACCTCTCGAAGACATTTGGTAATTTTCATGCGGTCGATCATCTTACTTTAACTGTACAGCAAGGTGAGATATTTGGCTTACTGGGACCAAACGGGTCTGGCAAGACAACGACCATCAATATGATCAGTGGTCTAACGGTACCAACAAGTGGCACAGTCAAGGTCCTTGGGTATGACGTGCGTCATAATGCACGCGAGGTACGACAAATCCTGGGGGCAGTTCCACAAGAGACAGCGTTATATGAAGAACTGTCGGCCTGGACAAACATGGATTTTCACGCCGACCTATTTGGTATTCCGCGTCGTGAGAAAAAGCAACGTATCAGCGATATGTTGGAACTCGTACAACTCGCGGATCGCAAAAACTCGCGCGTTAGCACCTTCTCCGGTGGTATGAAGCGACGACTTGCATTAGGGCGCGCGCTGCTTCACGACCCTAAACTTGTGTATCTTGATGAGCCTACATTAGGTGTGGACGTGCAAGCAAGACGTGTCATATGGGATTACATCCTGAAACTGCGTAGTCAGGGAAAAACTGTTTTGATCACTACGAACTATCTTGAAGAGGCGCAAGCTTTGTGTGATCGTTTAGCGATTATCGACCATGGCAAACTCATTGCGGTTGACACTCCTGAACATCTCAAGCAGACGTACGGGGGAAGTGTAGTCGAGTTAGAAACTGCACACAGAATTACTTCAGTAGACAAGATACGCGCTCTAGAGGATATCAAAGAGGTCACGCAAGATGACACACACCTTACGATTACGACACAAGGGACGAGCAATGTAGTACCACAGGTTATCAATATTGTGTCGCAAGAGGGAGATATACGCGATATTACGATACGCGAACCCAACCTTGACGAAATTTTCTTGCGTCTGACAGGAACCGCGTTACGCGACTAGGAGGAAAATAGCATGTCTCGCGTTAGCTATAATCTACGAGTTATCTGGGCTTGTATGAAGAAAGATATCAGGGTTGCGCTCACAGATCGCATTTTTGTGATCCTCGGTGTGTTTCTACCTGTCAACTTCTTAATTTTGTTTAGTCTGTTTGTGCTCTCTGGTGGGCAAGCACCTACAGCGGTCGTCATGAACGATACCGGTCCATATGCACAACAGTTTTATCGCTCGATGGCAGGTGCTCACTCGTTTACTTTGCAAAAGGCCAATGCAGGTGAAGCACGTAGCCTTATTCAAGCTGGTCGCATTGTCGCGGTGGTGACAATCCCCGCCGACTTCGATACACAGATTCGGAACAACCAGCCTGTCACAGTGAATGTCGATATCAACAATCTCAATACGGACTTCACAAATGACATTCGACGAGCAGTACCACTCTCGATTACATCATTCTATGCCAAAGCGTTTCCAAATGTCGTCACGGTGGTGCCACAAGAAACCGATCAGTACACGCAGGACACGGGCTATATCCCGTACTTGACGGTCTCGATTCTGGTAATTGCGCTGGTCGTGGGTGGTTTGCTACAATCGGGTACTTCGGCGGCACGTGAATGGGAAAACGCCACGATGAAAGAATTGTTGCTCTCTCCTGCAAGCCGATGGGCGGTTGTAACTGGCAAGATGCTTGGTGCCCTCGTGATGAGTCTTGCGTCCGTTATTGTGGTGCTGGCAGTACTCATCTTCATCATTGGTGTACGCCCTCTACATTGGGGTGAAATGATTGGCTTCACGCTGCTCACGCTTGCGATCTTCATTGCATTGGGAACATTGTTAGGTACGTTGTTGAAGCAACGTCAGGCGTTCACTGGACTCGCATTTGGTGTAGCAATACCTCTGTTTTTCATAAGTGGAGCGTTTGGACCAATTTCGTTTAATGTACCTATCCTCCAGGTCGTTGCACAAATAACTCCTGTTTACTATGCGATTGTATTACAACAGCATGCTTTTCATGACTTTGACTTGAACACGTATGGCTCAGTAGTAAACACGCTCATTCTTGCAGGGTTCGCGATTGGTCTCATTCTACTATCCGCGCTTGTCCTAAGACGTAGTACAGTAGCAAGTTAACGTCGTAAGGGTGTTTTTCTAAAAGGAGTATTGTTCATCATGTTGGCATTCTTACGAACCGTCTGGGCTATTACAAGAAAAGATTTGCGGGTCTGGCTCAGCAACCGACGCAATATCGCGGCAACGGTCATTCCCCCTATTGCATTTCTCCTCATTCAAGCACTTGGCGCGGTTGCCGTTGGGCGTAGTCCTGTCGCACTTGTCACGCTAGATACTGGTGCAAAAGGGCAGCAGATGCAGCAAATCTTTCATGATGCGGATGTCTTCCGTGTCACGGACGCGACACCTGCACAGGCCGCGACTCTGTACAAAAATATCCAGGTTATCGCGATTATTACGATACCAAGCGATTTTACACAGCGCGTAGAGGCACGCGATCCGTCACCAGTAGAGGTGCGTGTGAACAACCTGAATCTTGATTTTACCAATGATGTTCGCCGCTCTGTACCAGACGCGATTACCCAGTTTTATCAAGCGCAGGGGGGCACAAGCCCTATCAAGGTTACGGTGCATGAACAGGATTTGCGTTCGCGTGATGTCCAATTGTTCCAGTATGCAGTGTTGCCAACGATTGTGTTGCTTTTGATGCTCTCAGGTCTCGTCACTAGTAGTATCGCAACCGCTCGTGAGTGGGAAACGCGCACAGTGAAGGAGATGTTACTTTCACCAATATCATATGCCGCGATCATTGTGGGCAAGGTCCTGGCTGGCTTTGTAACCACATTCCTGCTTGGTTTATTGGTACTCTTGCTAGGTGCGACACTGGATTGGACACGACCAGTAGGCATTTATTGGCTGACCAGTCTCGTCATTCTCGCGATGATTGCGCTGTTCAGTACAGGGTTGGGAGTTGCGTTAGGGGCGGCATTACACAAAACGCAGCCAGTCATTGCCATTTCGATTAACATTGCCATCTACCTGTTTTTCCTAGCGGGTGGAGTTGGTGTGATTGCGTTTGAACCGCTAGTGCTGCAAAATATCGCTGCGTATATTCCGCTGACCTATGGTATTCACGCGCTAGAGCAAGCCGTGTTCTATAGCTCATCTGATCTCTTTGGACGTGATATGCTGGTACTGGGGTTGTGCGCGTTAGCCGCGCTCGGCTTAGGAGTCTTGTCGATGAGACGAGGTATTGCAAGCTAAAACAAAAATGGTGCTGGCATGCAGACATGTCAGCATCATTTTTTGTTTTAGCTTAATAGGCCCCACGGTCGCACGCGCCGTCTTGCTTTTTGTGCCTCTTGCGGATTACCTAGAGCTTCGTAGACATCGGCCTTGAGTGTCCATGCACGTGCATAACTCTTATCCATTTCGGTTGCCTCGTTGAGTGCGTCAAGGGCGGCACGATTGTGCCCAAGGCGAATAAGGGCTTCCGCCTTGTTACACCATGCTACTGCACTGTGCGGATTAACGAGCAACGCGCGTGTATAGGCATCGACAGCACCGTTGAAGTCACGTAGACAGGAGCGAGCGTTACCTAGACCATTCCAGGCTTGAAAACTCTTAGGATCAATGGTCAATGCTTGCTCATAAGATGAAAGTGCTTCGGACGGCATGTTCATATCAAGTTGCGCGTCTGCCTTGCCATTCCATGCCGCGACATAGGTTTTGTCTATGTGTAATGCGCGTTCAAAATGAACCAACGCCTGTTGATAGCGCTGTAAGCGGTTGAGAACCAACCCTGCGCTTACCCACACGACAGCATTATTCGAGTCAATTTCAGTCGCGCGTTGATATGCCTCAAGTGCCTTACGATAATTGCCTTGATTATAAAGAGCTGTTCCTTTGCCATTCCAAGCATAAAAGTTGCGCGGGTCAATACGTAATGCCTCTTCGTAAGCTTGTAATGCTTGTGAATAGTGCTGCTGTTTGAGATATTGATCGCCCTCACGACATTTATCGCGTACATTGCCAGTATTTGGTACAGAACGTGACACATAATTGCCATTACCGGCAGGACTTTTGCCTGTTCCATTAGGTGCGATGGGCAGTGAAGAACTGGTTGCTCCGCGTACTACTTGGGGTGCACGGGGTTCGGGAGACGTGTTCTGCGTTGGAATACGTATCTTCGCAGTCGCAGCTGGACGACATGCCACGTCGAAGGCGTACATAAACTCTAGCATGTCGGCATAGCGATCTTCTGGTCGTGATGCCAGTGCTCGTTGTAATACCGCATCGAGAGCAGTTGGTAGTTCAGCATTTAGCGTAGAGACCGCGGGAATATTGCCACCAGTTGGGTCAAGAGGATGATAGCCAGTTAGCATTTCGTAGAGGACAATCGCACAACCGTACTGATCGCTGCGTGGATCAACAACGCCTGCTGTTTGCTCTGGTGCCATATAGCCAATAGTTCCGCGTACCGTCACCGTTTTACCAACGCGTGCACCTGGCTCTAATGAACGAGCGATGCCAAAATCTGTGATAACAAGTCGATGGTCTTCCTGGTGCAGTAAAATATTTTCGGGCTTGATGTCGCGGTGAATCACAGGACGTTGCCGTGTATGCGCATAATGTAGTGCCTGAGCCAGTTGATGAAAGTTTTGTACTGTTTCTGTGGCTGGCATAGGTCCCTTGACTTGTGCCAGCCGAGTACGTAGTGAACCAGCAGTGTATAGCGGCATCACGAGAAAGACAACGCCGTCTCTACCATGCACATTGAGACCATCCTTGCCATAGTCCAGAATAGGCGCGATGTTGGGATGATCCAACGCGGCAGCAATTCTAGCCTCTCGTAAGAAATGGTCTCGTTCGTTCGATGTAGTCTTACTTGGTAACAGCACCTTTATAGCAATGTGGCGCGAAAGATTCTGGTCTATTCCACGAAAAACTGCCGCGTATCCGCCCTTACTTAGCAACGCTTCGACAAGATATCGTCCAGCCAGAGAGGTATCCAATAGCGGCAATGCACATGCTCGACAAAACAGATCGCTGTCCCGATTGTCATATCCGCAGTCTACAAGATCGGCGCAGCGTCGCATTCCCTCCTCCGAGTCATAGGGTCTAATCCCTTCTTAATACATAGAGAATTTCGATAGAGAAAGTAGTACAGAAAATTGTTTATGCTTCAATAGGTTTCATCTGTTGTTCTAGTGAATGTGCCCATTCTTGACACGTTTGCGCCTCTTGCTTTCTTCCCAACTTCTCAAGGACAACCGCTTTATTGTACCAAGCATCAGGTTCCTCTGGTGCAAACGATGTTGCTTGATCTAACGCTGCCAATGCCTCATCCATTCTGCCAAGTGCGAAGAGGGACAAGCCTTTGTTATTCCATGCTGCTATATAATGTACATCAACCCTGAGGGCACGGTCAAAAGCAAAAAGTGCGGCCTCGTGACGTTTGAGTTCGTGTAATAAGCTTCCTTTATTATACCATGCAGAAATCAAACCATCGTCATATTTTAGAGCTTGGTCATACGATGCTAGAGCATCTTCATACATACGTAGCGCGGCAAGAACATTTCCTCGATTATACCATGCCCCTGCTAGTGTTGAATCAAGGCTGAGTGCTTGGTCATATATCGCCAGGGCTTCGGCGAAGTGGCGTAAATCACGTAAATCATTTGCGCGGTCGAACCATGCGGTCGCATTGCTCGGTTCGAGTAGAGTGGCGCGCTCATGCATCGGCAATGCCAGTTCTGGCTTCTTCATACGACGCAGGATATTGCCTTTCGTGTCCCATAAAGACGCGCCATTTGGATTGAGTTCTAATGCACGGTCAACCGCGATCAGGGCATCGTCGTAACGTTGGAGCATGTAAAGCGTATCGCTCATTGCTTGCCAGACGACGCTTTGCTGTGGGTCAAGCAAAAGGGCACGATCAAAGGCCAAAAGAGCTTCTTCCGAGTGACCTTGTTCTGCGAGAGCCATACCGCGTCCACTCCATGCATAGACATAATCGGCGTCGTATGTCAGTGCTTGCTCATAACAATACATTTCATCGTCAAAGCAGCGTAATTCATGTAAGACGCTCGCGCGCGCTGTCCATAATTCAGGATTTTGTGGCTGCAACGAAAGCGCATGATCGTAGGCAGCGAGCGATGCTTCTGCAAGTCCCAGGTGGAAAAGTACTATTGCTTTGCCACTCCATGCATCAACTGATGTTGGATTAGTCGCAGTTGCTTGTTCGTAAGCAGTACGTGCATCCTCATAACGTCCTAGCTCATAGGCATGATTGCCCTCTTCTAACCAGTCATGGCTTTGCTGATGTTGCGGAGGATATTGTATTTTTATGGACGCGTCATGCTCTTTTTTGACAGGTGGAATGACCATGCGCAACTGTGTGAGCGTATCTTCATCTTCTAACATATCGGGATGAATTTCAGGAAGGGGAGTAGCTTTTGCTGGAATGCGTTGCTGTTGAAACACATCATCCCCTACGCGTGCAACAATGTGTGGACGTGCGAGGGTAGCTGTGTCTTCGCCAGGCATCTGTTCTGACTTGACGAGAAAGGCAACTGGTCCATCCTGTCCATAGTCAGTGACACGGATACTGTTAGGGTCATGAATATTGGCGGAGAACGAGGCAGCCAATTCCGCATCCTGTAGAAAACTATCGCGTTCTTCCGTATTTGTTTCGCGTGGCACAAGGGCGCGTACTGTTACTTGCTGGTTGTTGTGATGATCAGTTGCTTGGAGCGTGACAATATTACGATCTTTGCTTGTGAGCATAAGTATTTCATAGCGACCGAGAAGAAATGCTCCCTGTAGAGGAACACCACAATGAGCACAGAACCGTGCCTTGTCACGGTTCTGAATGCCACATTCTTCTTTAATTAAACATTGCCCCATGATGCCTTTCCTCTTCCCTATCCTGCACATTCTTTGCTTTACATTGTTCAGGCTTTTGGTGCTTCTACTCTAACGAAAATAGTGTAGCTTTGTCAATATGCAGAGTACCTATTCTAGGATTGATACCAAATGTGATAAATTACACCATTACTATCATCGCTCACGAATAGCGTACCGTCTGGTCCAAACGTCACGCCCGTAGGTCTTCCTGTTACATTTCCATTCCCCGCTAGCCAGCCAGTTGCAAAATCCTCAACCGGATCTACAACTTTGCCATTTTGCAATTGTACACGTACAATCTTATGTCCTGTAGGAACACTACGGTTCCAATCTTCTATTGACAGAGATTTCTCTGCAACTATAGCGACTTCGTGCGTGATATGCAAGGTCTACATTATTTCATTCAGCACATCGCACCTGTGCGTTTGTTATATAATAGAGGAAAGAACAAAGCGTTTTGGAGCATAAGGAAAGCATACTCCTCAAAATTTCCTATTCTCTACAACTTCACATTAAAGGATCTACCTATTATGACGTACAACGATGTATTCGGCGCACGCTCAACACTTGAGGGTGCTTATGGCAAAATAACTTATTATAAACTAGCGGCACTCGCAGAAAAAGGCATTGAGAACCTTGACAGCTTGCCTTTCACCATCAGAATTGTGCTAGAAAACCTGCTACGCAATGTTGGGAATGAGCTGGTTTCAGAAGAAGATGTGCTTTCATTAGCACGTTGGACGCCTGGACATGCCTCGACCTCCGAGGCAGAGTACCCGTTTATGGCGGGGCGTGTCCTGTTGCAAGACTTCACTGGTGTGCCAGCTGTGGCGGACCTCGCGGCTATGCGTTCCGCCGTGGCTCGTATCGGTGGAGACCCACAGAAAATCAACCCACTTGTGCCTGCCGATCTCGTAATCGACCACTCCGTGCAGGTTGACTCGTTTGGCTCAACCTTGTCGTTCGAGCGTAACGTTGATCGTGAATATGAACGTAACAGCGAACGCTATGCATTGTTACGCTGGGCACAGCAAGCATTCAATAATTTCCGCGTTGTACCTCCCGGCACGGGTATCGTGCACCAAGTCAATCTCGAATATCTTGCACACGTTATCCTGACGAAGGATGAAAACGGTGAGACGATTGCTTATCCTGACACGCTCGTTGGTACAGACTCACATACAACTATGATTAACGGTTTGGGCGTCCTCGGTTGGGGCGTGGGTGGTATCGAGGCTGAGGCTGTGTTGCTCGGACAACCTCTGTATCTACTGACACCAGAAGTGATTGGCGTGCGCTTAACAGGAGCCTTACCGGAAGGTTCAACGGCGACAGACCTTGTATTGACCGTGACGCAGATGCTGCGTAAGCGTGGTGTTGTCGGCAAGTTCGTCGAGTTCACTGGTCCTGGCCTGAGTCGTCTGCCACTCGCGGACCGTGCGACAATCGCTAACATGTCACCAGAATTTGGTGCTACCGCGACACTTTTCCCTGTCGATGCCGAGACTCTACGCTACCTGCGTGACACGGGCCGTGATGCGGAACTTGTCGAACTCGTCGAGCACTATACAAAGGCACAAGGTCTGTTCCGTTCTGATGACTCGACGGAGCCACAATTTGATGATCTGCTCGAACTTGATCTTGCCACGATTGAGCCAAGTCTTGCAGGGCCGCGACGCCCACAGGACCGCGTGCCAATGCAGAACATGAGCCAAGCCTTCCGTGCTGCCTACTCTGATCGTTTTAAAGAGGCGAAAGACGAGATAACATCTGAAGATGATGTCAATCGCTACTTAGGAGAGGGTGATATACAAGGCCAAACCGATCCTGTAGCGCAAAAAGAAGATGCCGAGAAAAAACTTGTTACTGCACAAAGTAATGGCAACGGGAACAGTACAAATGGACACAGTGGGCATGGCAAAGGTGTATTAGTCCAGATGGGCGACTCACAGTCACATATGACGGACGGGTCTGTTGCCATCGCCGCGATTACAAGCTGTACCAATACATCGAATCCCTCAGTGATGGTAGCGGCTGGTCTTGTAGCAAAACGTGCTGTCGAGCGGGGTCTCTCAGTTAAGCCCACCGTCAAGACCAGTCTTGCCCCTGGCTCACGTGCCGTTGTTGACTATCTCAAGAACGCTGAACTGCTCTCTTACCTTGAGGCACTACGCTTCCACCTTGTCGGCTATGGTTGTACAACTTGCATTGGTAACAGCGGCCCTTTATCAGAGCCAGTCGCCGAGGCGGTGCAGGACAACGATCTTGTCGTCGCAGCTGTGTTGAGTGGCAATAGAAACTTCGAGGGACGTATTCATCCACAGGTGCGAGCAAGCTTCCTGGCATCCCCACCGCTCGTTGTAGCTTATGCCCTCGCTGGCACCGTTGATATTGACCTGACGAAGGAGCCAGTTGGCACCGACATCAATGGTGATAGCGTTTACTTGAAAGACCTCTGGCCCTCACAGGAAGAGGTGCGTGATGTAGTTGCACATTCACTTTCAGCAGAGATGTTTAAGGAAAACTACGGACATGTCTTTGACGGTGATGAGCACTGGCAAGCACTCTCGAACTCAACGGGTGCATTGTTCGAGTGGGATACTGATTCGACATATGTGCAGGAGCCGCCATTCTTTCAGGACATTTCCGATACCATTGAGCCTGTGAAAGACATTCATAGTGCACGAGTGCTGGTCATGGTTGATGACTCGATCACAACCGATCATATCTCGCCTGCTGGCAACTTCTCGCCCACCAGTCCTGCCGGAAAATACCTGCTGGAGAAGGGTGTGCAGAAGCGCGACTTCAATACCTATGGAGCGCGTCGTGGCAACCATGAGGTTATGGTACGCGGCACGTTCGGTAACATTCGCTTGCATAACAAATTGACCGACAAGGAAGGCTACTACACCGTACATCTTCCTGATGGTGAGCCGACGACCATTTATGATGCATCGGTGCGCTACCAACAAGATGGTGTGCCTCTGATTGTGCTTGCGGGCAAGGAATATGGTTCTGGTAGTTCGCGTGACTGGGCGGCGAAGGGTCCGTTGCTGTTAGGGGTGCGGGCCGCCATTGCCGAAAGCTTCGAGCGTATTCACCGTAGCAACCTCGTTGGTATGGGTATTCTACCCTTGCAGTTCAAGCAAGGCGAGAGCAAAGAATTGCTTGGCCTTACAGGGCACGAAACCTACGATATCGAAGGCATTGAGCAAGGCTTGAAGCCACGCCAGGAAGTGACCGTCAAAGCTACACGCGAAGATGGTTCGACTTTTACCTTCTCAACGGTTGCGCGTCTGGATAGTCCCATCGACGTAACCTACTACGTGAACGGCGGTATTCTGCCAACGGTCTTGAGAAGGCTGATGAAGGCGTAGCTGATTTTACGAAGGAGATGGATACGACAAAGTAGTTAACAAGTTAGTACGGATATCTTGTAGGGACCGATGTCTCACGTCCTCTTGGCCTCTTTAATTGCCGACCAGGACGTGAGACATCGGTCCCTACAAGATATCCACGGTATTTGACCAAATAGGATCATTACACCTTTTGCCTATCGACAATTGGAGCGAAGAGTGTAATGCTTGAAAGCTCCTATAATTAAATATATGTCAGGAAGTTTGCGAGCAGTAGGGCAAAAACGTAACCACTGCTATATGCTATAATGATTTGGCATTGAGAAATACCCTCGCTGTGCATATAAAAGCGTGTACCTTCTTTATTTTTATCCGTCCGCAACGTCATAGTATATAGAAACGTTTGGGTATACCTCAGTCAATATCTGTATCGCATCGCTTTTGCTGTACAAAAAGATGTACAACAATTACGTAAGAGCAAGGACCACACGTAATGACAGAAGACAGTTACGTCGGAAAACAGATTGGCAACTACCGCATCACGGACCTGTTTGATAGTGGCTCGTTTGGACGTATCTATCGTGCCACGCATATCTATCTGCCCAATCGTGTCGTTGCGATCAAGGTGATGCATCTGAGTTATCTTGGCTCTCAACAGGAGCGCGAGAACTTCCTGCAAGAGGCACGTCTGCTAGAAATATCGAAGCATCCGAATATTCTGTCGATTTACGATCTCGGCATAGATGAGGGTTATCCATACTTTATCGCGGAGTTCGCACCGAATGGTTCATTGCGTAAGCGCATTCAACACTACCTGCCTCATCCTTTGCCACAGCAAGAAGCTCTGAACATTCTTACTCAGGTTGGGCAAGCACTGTACTATGTGCATGAGCAATTGATTGTGCATCGTGATCTCAAGCCAGAGAATATTTTATTCAACGCGAAAAATGAGGCCCTTATTGCTGACTTTGGTATTGCTGTCTTTTTAGAGACGCAGAAGACCAAGTACGTCAATGTCATAGGTTCTCCGCATTATATGCCACCAGAGCAATTCGAGGGCTTCGCCAGTCGGCGTAGCGATCAGTACGCCTTGGCCTGTATTGCCTATGAATTATTCACAGGTCATCCACCTTTCAACGCCGGACATCCAATCGCGTTATGGAACAAACATCAGAACGAGCAACCCCGTCCACTGAGAGAAATCAACCCTGCTGTCCCCGAGCACATCGAGCGAGCCATTCTGACAGCACTAGCGAAAAAGCGCGAAGACCGCTATCACGATGTTGCATCGTTTGTGAGCGATCTGCTGACACCACATACATCGGCCTTGAAGAGCCATAAGACAAAGCAGGAATGGGTCGATGACGGCAATACTCTGTTTAACACTGGAAGCTACATGGAAGCCCTCAATGCGTTTGACCGTGCGTTGCGACTTGACTCCATGTACGCGGATGCATATGAGGGACGTGGTAGTGTACTGTACATGATGGAACGCTATGCTGAAGCGTTAGCGTCGTACGAGCAAGCAATTGAACTGGACCCACAATTCGCACAGGCACACTTTGGCAAGGGCAATGTACTGTATTCCTTGAGACGCTTAGATGAGGCATTACTATGTCAGGAACAAGCACTTGCAATTGATCCAACACTAACCGATGCTTTTTTAAGTAAGGGCAACGTGTTGTACTACATGAGACGTTTTGCCGAGTCACTTGCTGCTTACAAAGAAGCTGCACGTCGTGATCCTACCTGTGGGCAAGCCTATGATAGCATGGGTTGGGCACTGCGACAACTACAGCATTATGAAGAGGCATTGGCGGCCCATAAGCGTTCGATAGAGCTTGACGCAAATAATCCCTCGCCCTATAACGGGATAGGGCGCACGCTGTATCGCTTGGGCCGCTATTCAGAGGCTTTACCCTTTTTTGAGCAAGCTCTGCAACGCGACACTAACATAGCTCAAGTGTATGAGTTTCGTGGAGATACGCTCTATGCATTACATCGGTATTCCGAGGCACTTGTAGATTACAATCGCGCCATTGAACGTAACGCGACGACAGCCTCCGCGTATGAAGGCAAGGCAAAGGCACTCTGGCATCTGCATCAACCCGAAGAAGCACTTTCATGTTTTGAACGTGCCATTAAGCTTAACACGAAGCTAGAAACCGCATACGAGGGGAAAGGAAGTGTGCTTTCTGATTTGAGACGTTACGAAGAATCACTGGCCTCATTTGACGAAGCATTAACGCTGAACCCCAAAACCGCCTCTGCTCATAATGGACGTGGTAATGCGCTTGCTGACCTCAAACGTTACAATGAGGCTCTAATAGCCTATAATCGAGCTATTCAACTTCAACCACAAACAGCAGCATTTTACAAAAACAAGGCTGACGTGCTGATAAAGCTAGGACGATCACAAGAAGCCCAACAAGCATATCAGACTGCAAATAGTTTGACAGGATGAATTGTATGCCAGTAACCTAGCATACAATTCATCCTGTCAAACATTACACCTTCTCGGCTTCTGCCAATTCCTTCAATTCCGAGTCGCGCGAGTCAATTGGTAGAACTTGACAGTCATTGGGCGAGAACGAAAGCAGGACCTTATGTCCCACTGCAAAACTCTTCGATAGGTGGTTAGGGATATCTGCGGTGAGCGTGGTATTGTCATGAGTAAGCACATGGAAGCGGGTGAATGGTCCCAGGAAAGTGCGGAGTTCGATTACGCCAGCGATGTGGTTGTCGCTGCTCTTCGTTCCATTCGTACTAGGGACTGTTCCTATGGCTGTGTCTGACAACAGCGAGACCTCTTCTGGACGCACAACAATGAGTACACGCGCCCCGTTATGCAGATGCCCAAGGTGTGAGGTGGAGATTGTGTACTCCCCAACCTTACATATCCCTTCTGAGGCAGACTCAACGACGCCGTTGAACTGATTGCTGTTCCCAACGAAGGTGGCAGCAAAAACACTATTGGGATTGCTGTAAATTTCCTCTGGCGCGTCGAGTTGCTCGATCTTGCCTTTCGCCATCACCGCGATACGGTCAGAAACCGCTAATGCCTCTTCTTGATCGTGTGTGACATAAATTGCGGTCATCTTGAGTTGTTGCTGAATGCGGCGAATCTCGTTACGCAGCGAAACGCGTACTTTAGCATCAAGTGCCGAAAGTGGCTCATCGAGCAGTAATACTTTTGGTTCAACGGCGAGCGCACGGGCGATAGCTACACGCTGTTGCTGCCCACCTGAAAGCTGGTGTGGATAACGTGGACCCATCTCGCTCAGTCCCACGAGTTCCAGCAGTTCAGCACAACGCTGCTGCACACGGTCCTTTGGAAGTTTTTTGATTTCCATGCCGAACGCAACATTTTGTGATGCGGTGAGATGTGGAAAGAGGGCATAGGACTGGAAGACCATACCCATTGGACGCCTGTTGGCCCGAAGGTTTGTGATGTCTTCTCCATCAAGTGTAATAGTGCCTTCGGTTGGTATCTCGAAACCTGCAATCATGCGTAGAATGGTGGTCTTGCCACAACCACTTGGCCCAAGCAAGGTGAGAAACTCACCCTGATTAATAGAAAGGTTAATATGCTCCACCGCGGCGGTAGAGCCAAAGTATTTTGCGATGCCTTCCAATTCAAGAAAAGCCATATCTGTTACCTGCTTCCCTATTTCGTTGCTGCGATTTGAACATTTTGACGTGTACCACCAATCCTGCGTCCACTAACAAAAAGAAGAATGGCGAGAACGCAGACGAGTGTGAAAAGAAAGCTAAGAATTGAGAGCGAGGCGGCTTTATGTGCGTCGCTTTGCCCAATCTGATTCAGGTAAATTGGGAATGTATAGATGCCAAACAGCGAGGAGAGTGTAAATTCGCCCATCGCAGTCGAGAAGGTCAACAGGGCTGCACTAACTACGCCGGGAAGAATATTGGGTAGCACAATCGTTAAAAACGTACGCCACCAGCCGCCGCCCAAACTGTACGATGCTTCTGTGAGAACACGGGTGTTAATGGCGCGAAGACTATTATCAATCGGACGATAGACGAATGGCAGCGATACAATGACATAGGCACACACCAGTAATGGCGGAGTACCAACAATGTTGAATGGTTGGATACTAAGTAGTGGAACAAGGCCAAGCGAAAGAACGTTAATGAAGATGTTTGAGTTGCCATACACTTCATTCAAGCCTAATGCAAGCAAAATCGCGGGTACCGCAAACGGAACGAGTGAAAGAAAATCTAGCAATGGGCGAGCCTGTGGCAGACGCAGTTGCATCCAATACACAGTAGGTGTTACTAATATAACCGCGAGTACAGTTGAGGCCAGTGACAACTCTAGCGATACCAGCAATGTATTTGAGAAGTCTTTGTCCGCAAATATTTGCTGATAGCTACTAAAATTGATGCCATTCCCCCCCGAAAGACCAAAGATGAGCGTTGCCACTAATGGGATCACAAGGTAGAGGACAAATAGCACGAGAAAGAGTGTATCCCACCTGAATGTAACACGTGTTGGTTGTTTTCTTTGTATACTCATACTACCTTCCTTGCCATCTACTTGCGCGACGAAGCATTGCGGTATAAAGTGTGACCGCAAGGAGCAGAACAACGACCATGCCGACGGCGAGTGCGTTACCCAATCCAGGATCAATACTGACATTGCCATCTATTGCAAACGCAATCTGAATAGTAACCAAGTTTATATTGCCCTGTGCTAGTGCAAAGGCAGTGGCAAAGGCACCAAGTGAGTTCGCGAAGAGCAACATGGTTGCTGCGATAAGTGAGGGCATAAGTACAGGCAATGCTACACGACGCCAGTAGGTTGCATCTGATGCGCCAAGATTTGTAGCAGCCTCACGCCATTCCGGTTTGAGTGCACTAAGGGCAGGAACAGTCAGAAGCACCATTAGTGGTAACTGGAAATAAGTGTAAGCAAGTACAAGCCCGAAAAAGCTATAGAGGCTAAAACCTGCATTGTAAATGTTAAAGTGAAACAGGTTTTCTAATAGCACGGTTACAAATCCGGTGACACCAAGTGTTGACACAAAGGCAAACGCGAGCGGTACACCAGCAAAGTTTGCAGCGATACTCGAAAAGCCAATCAATAGATTTTTGAGCCAGTTTGCACGAGAGTTGTACACACCATAGGCTGCAAAAAAGCCAACGACGGCACCGATGAGTGCGGTAACAAGCGAAAGACTAATACTTGTTTGAAATGAGTGAAGATACGTAGTGCTTGAAAGCAAATGTTGATAGTTACTAAGCGTTAATCCGCCTGTATCACTACTCACAAAACTATCTTGGATAATAATGAGTGCAGGCAACAATTCAAACAAAAGACAAAAAAGTAAGAATGGGACCAACCCTAACCAGCTGATGAACGAGTAACTTAAGCGAAATCCCCTTCCAGCTCTTGTAATAGCTTTCGCGGGAGTATTTACCGCCGAAGTTTCTGCCGATGCAGGTATTTCCATATCCCACCACCTCCTACAAAAAAACATAGATAGATAGTTGCTTCTTAGCGGACATAGCAGG
>CAZZVE010000046.1:27327-28566 GCA_964657325.1 uncultured Ktedonobacterales bacterium | reverse complement strand
AGCGTTGCGGCAAAACGCAACTTCTGCTGAAGAAACATGGACGCCTCTCTTTCTGCTTCCACTATTGCTATGCTCTTCTCCTATCGCTCTTTATACGCAGGGACAGCTAAGGGGTTGCGCTCGGCGAAAGGCCGTTGATGCCAGTATGGGTAGATGGTAGGGATTTCGCTAGCTTTATCGAGCTTCACGACCTGTTCAGGTGTGAGATTCCAGTCAACCGCGCCGAGATTGTGCTTGAGTTGTTCCTCGTTGCGAGCACCAACGATGACGCTTGCAACTGTGGGACGCTGCAACAACCAGTTCAGAGCGATCTGAGAAACCGACTTGCCTGTCTCCTCGGCAATAGCGTCGAGCGCATCCACGATCTCATACACCTTCTCGTCAGGAATGCGCGATCCCTCTGAGCCTATCTGCTGCACTCGACTACCTTCGGGTGCCGATTGGTTGCGACGAATCTTGCCCGAAAGCACTCCAGCTGCGAGAGGACTCCAGACAATCGTGCCGACTTTCTGGTCGAGGGCGAGCGGCATAAGTTCCCATTCGTACTCGCGTCCAACTAAAGAGTAAAAAGCTTGATGTGCTACATAGCGCGTCCAACCGTAGGTCTGTGCGGTAGCGAGCGACTTCATCAGGTGCCAGCCAGAAAAATTGGAGCAGGCGATATAGCGCACCTTGCCACTCTGTACCAGTGTATCGAGAGTACGTAGCGTCTCCTCGACAGGAGTAAGCGCGTCAAAGCCATGCAACGTGTAGATGTCGATATGATCCGTATTCAATCTGCGCAAACTGTCCTCACAAGCCCGTATCAGGTGATAGCGTGAGGAACCTAAGTCATTTGGTCCATCGCCCATGCGAAAGGTTGCCTTCGTTGAAAGAAGCACCTGATCTCGTCGTCCTGCCAGTGCCTTGCCAAGAACCTCTTCAGACAGACCACCAGAATAGACATCCGCCGTATCGAATAGCGTAACGCCTGCCTCCAAGCAAATATCGATCAGGCGACGTGCCTCGTCCACATCCGTATTTCCCCATGCACTAAAAAAAGCGTTACCGCCGCCAAAGGTCGCCGTCCCAAAGCTCAGCGCGGAAACCTTCAGACCAGAACCACCAAGTTGCCTATATTCCATCTATTTGTTCCTCTTTTCTTCTGATGACAATAGTATGTTTGGGCTTGAGAATGAATAAGTCCATCGGAGGATAAATCTTTCCCTGTAACTTCATAGTACAATAAAATGGAGACGA
>CAZZVE010000046.1:1933-27227 GCA_964657325.1 uncultured Ktedonobacterales bacterium | reverse complement strand
GGCTTGCCCCTGTCATGCTCCTGGTCCGCATCGTAAGCTACTGCGCTTTTTTCGTTCCCTCATTATCGCCACGCGCCAAGGCTGTGAAAATGCCAAGTGCGGCAAAAGCAGCACAAACCAGGAAGGCCGCATGGAAGCTGCTCACAAATGTGTTCTGAAGCGCGGCAATATTCGTTGTCGAGGGAAGGTTATGAACTTGCTGAGATGCTAGGAGTGTTCCAGCGGCAGCTCCACCCAAGGCAGCGAAGACCGTTCCTGTAAGAGCGACGCTCATACTCTGCCCGATGACACGCCCTGTAGAGAGCAATCCTGATGCTTCCCCCTGTGCGTTCTGTGGTGCGGCACTCATCAACGTGCGCGTATTCGGCGATTGAAAAAGCCCCTGACCTATACCAGTCACGGCGAGACGCCAGATGATATCCCAGGAAGAACTTTGCGTCGTAAGCTGACTTAGTAGAACTAATCCCAAACAGGCAATCGCCAAACCTAGAGGAGAGAGCCAACGCGACCCGAAGCGATCCGCCAGCGAACCACTCAAGGGTGCTACAATGGCAAGCATCAGTGGGAGCGGAGTCAACAGCAATCCAGTTTGGATGGTTGAGAAGCCGCGCAACTCCTCAAAGTAAAACGGTAAAAGAAAGCCAGGGGCAAACAGTGCCATCATGCACAGCATAAAACTGATATTCGCCAGAGCGAAGACACGATTCGTGACTAACGACAGGTTGACAATAGGTTGCCCCACATGCTTCTCGACATACACCCCTACCGTCAACATGCTAAGACTGATTCCAAGTGACGTGAGCGTGCCAGCAGAAAGCCATCCCCACTCCTGACCAAAGGAAAGCCCCAGAGTAAGAGCAGCCAGCCCGATTGCCAGCACAATTGCTCCAATTGGATCAAAATGCTGATGCTGCTTGCTCGGTGTGCCTTGCTCTCTATAGAGATACAATGAGGCTAGAAGCACAATAGCACAGATTGGAACATTGACATAAAAAATCCAACGCCACGTTAGATATTGTGTGATGATGCCCCCGATTGTTGGTCCAGCTGCCACACCTAACGACACCACAACTGCATTCAAGCCCAGTGCAAGCCCTCGCTCACTACGAGGAAACGTACTCGTAATCATCGCTATATTCACAGAAAAGATGAGTGCACCCCCAATACCCTGAAACAGACGTGCGAGAATGAGCAGGGACAACGAAGGAGCGAGACCGGAAAGTGCTGACCCGATGATAAAAACGATCAGTCCCGTCAAAAAAATTGGCTTCCGACCGATCATATCCGCGAGACGACCCCATGTAAGGAGAGTCGCCGCAATAATCACGAGATAACCGATGATAATCCATTCAGTCGCCCCACTTAGTCCAACCTGAAACGTGTGTGCGATACTTGGCAGGCCGATATTGACAATCGAACCGTCAAGAGTCGTCATAAAGGTCGCCGCACCCGAAAGTGCGAGCACAAGCCACTTATTTACGGCAATCGGTAGTTCGCCTGTGTGGGAAGTAGGGAAATTGGCTCCACGGGGAACGACAGGAAGAGGTCGCGTAAAACCATTCATACTCGCAGTTTCAAATTTTCCATATGCATTCAGCCTTTGTTTTTTCTCCATCCTATCTATCCTCTTTCATACTTTTTCTATACTTTTATATAATTTTTACTATTCCAAAACAGTAGGTTGACTCCATTGACTTCAACTCACTTATCAGATAATTTGGTGGGCAGCATGACAGGGGCAAGCCCTGTCACTACCATACACGGACTCGCGTGGCAAAGCCATGCCGTGAGGGGAGTATAGGAGTGACAGGGCTTGCCCCTGTCATGCTCCCGATCCGCATTGTAGGCTCTTATATGAATGAGTTGGACTCAATAGATTGATTCTCGTAGTTTTTATCTTACTTAAAGTATAAACTGATAACACTTGCATGTCCAATACATAATTAAGAGGAGACTAATAGGTATTACCTATGAAAGGAACAAAGTAAGAATGGAACTTCGTCATCTCAGATACTTCGTCGCTGTCGCGGAAGAACTGCATTTTGGAAGGGCTGCTGCCCGGCTTTATATTGTACAACCATCGCTAAGTCAACAGATTCAGCAGCTTGAAGAGGAGTTAGGTCTGCCTCTTTTGACACGTACAAAGCGTTCGGTGGAGTTGACCGATGCTGGAAGGGTCTTCTTAGTAGAAGCAAGGAAAGTTCTGGCTCAGGTCCAGGAGGCGAAACGTGCGACTCAACGGGCGTATCGTGGAGAGATAGGGCGACTGGTCGTTGGCTACATTAGTTCAAGCACCTATGATCTACTACCGATGATGCTGAGTGCGTACCGAGAGCGTTTTCCTGAGATTGATGTTGCCTTACGAGAACTGACGACGCAAGAGCAAGTACGCGCATTAGAAGAGGAAACAATTCAAGTAGGACTGCTACGTCTGCCTATCAACGATCCCACGATAGATGTCAAGGTTGTTCGCCGCGAACCTATCGTCTGCGTGCTGCCGGAGGGACATCCACTCGCTCTCCATGAACGGATCGCCATGGCATTGCTCGCACATGAGCCGTTCGTCCTCCAAGCGCGCCAACGAGGAGGAGGATACTATGCTCAATTAACAAATTTATGCCTTACAGCTGGTTTTAGCCCCAATGTGATTCAGGAAGTGACAGAGATGCATACAATCGTGAGTCTGGTCGCGGCTGGAATGGGAGTTTCCCTTGTTCCTCTTTCAATGAAAAACATTCGCAGTCAAGGAGTGGTCTATCGTGAGCTAGAAGGGGCAGCAGTCTTAACCGAGATGGCTGTCGCGTGGCTACGTAATTCCCATTCGACCATCGTACAAAATTTCTTGCAAGTGGCAAAGGAAACAACCATAGGAGCAACTGAATGAAACATAACTGGTAGGCTTAGCATAAAGAAGACAGTGTTCAGGAAGATATAGATTCCTGTTAATGATTTCCTTGACAGTTGGCAACCATACATGTTACGCTTTGGACAAGTCATCTTACCAATTCAAGAAACGGAGAATGGGAAGAGTGCAGAAACCCTTGTTTCATACTGTTTCCAAAAGTGCGGTCGCCGAAGACATCGTGGCTCAATTGTTGTCGATGATACGCGAGAAGAAATTGCGTTCAGGGGACAAATTACCTCCTGAGCGAGACCTTGCGGTCATGATGGGCGTTAGCCGACCCTCGCTGCGTGAAGCTTTACGCACGCTTTCGGTGATGGGTATAATCAATCTCCGTCAGGGTTCCGGTATCTATGTAACTGCATTGGAGCCTGCTAAGCTTGTAGCGCATCTAGATTTTGTCTTCTCACTTGACGACTCAACATATGTACAGTTATTTGAAACGCGTAAAGCGTTAGAACCTCCCATTTGCGCGCTTGCCGCGCAACGCATCACAGAAGAAGAAATGGCTCAACTGGAAGAATGCCTCTCTCGTTCCAGAATGGGTCTTATAGATTATGAAGCATATTTACAAGCCGACCTCGACTTACACGAAATTATTGCCATAGCAGCACGTAACCCACTTTTGCAACGCTTCATGAGTAGCTTGCGCAGCCTTGGAAAAGCCAGCCGTAAACGTACCGCCACATTACCGGGAGTGGTTGAACAAACCATTCAAGATCACCAGAGTATCATTCAAGCACTTCGTGAACACCAGCCAGAAGTAGCACACCAAGCCATGCTAGTCCATCTTGAACACGTAGAACAACAATTGAAGCACGATTCTAGTGTAACGTAACACTCTAAGCTAAAGAGAAGTTATGGAGAAAGGAGCAATGGGAATGAGTACAACGAAACAGATGGAGAGTCTCGTCTGGCTGGGACCACGTGCGATGGAGATGCAGCACAGCGCGATACCCGAACCAGGCTCTGGCGAGGTGCTCATAGCCGTTCGTGCGGTGGGCATTTGTGGCTCCGAGTTGAGCGGGTATTTAGGGCAAAACAGCCTGCGCGTACCACCGCTTGTGATGGGTCATGAGGCGGCAGGTCAAGTTATTCAATCTAACGAGGGAACATTCGCAGATGGAAGTCCGGCACGCGTTGGAATACGCGTCACGTTCAATCCACTCATCACCTGCGGCGAATGTGATCGCTGCTGTGCAGGTCTTACAAATCTCTGCCGTCAGCGACAACTCATCGGTGCCCATAGACCAGGAGCATTCGCACAATTTGTCGCCGTGCCCGCGAAGCAATGTCATCCTCTTCCAGACGATTTTTCAGAGACTATCGCCTCGTTAACAGAACCATTAGCCTGTTCACTACGTGCGGTGAAACAGGCACAGGTACGTCCCGAACAAAGCCTGCTGATCTTGGGCGCAGGTCCAATCGGTCTTTTCGCCCTGATCGCTGCGCGAGCTGAAGGGATTCAGCGCGTCTATGTCAGTGATCTCTCGGAGTCGCGCCTGAAGGTCGCTCAGCAATGGGGAGCCAGCGAGACAATTCATGTACAGAAACGCGATGTGCTGACCACTATCCAGGAAATTACTCCCGGTGGCGTTGACACGGTTATTGACGCTGTGGGCGCGAGTGCGACACGTGCTCAGGCAGTACAGGCCGTTGTTCCAGGCGGCAACGTTGTTTTTATTGGCTTACATGATGAAACTTCTTCACTTGCCGCAAACTATCTTGTGCGTCAGGAGATCACCATTCGTGGCAGTTTCAGCTACGACCAGAGCGATTTCAAGCGTGCATTTGACTTCCTTACACAAGGGCTTTTACAACAAGGGACCGACTGGCTAGAGGAGCGCCTCCTCGCTAACGGACCATCTTCTTTTGCAGAGCTTGTCGATGGTCAGGTTGCAGCAACCAAGATCGTCCTGCGTGTAGGCTAAACGGGAAAGGCGGACCATATGAAAATTAGTGCCATCAAACCACTCGTGCTTGGTACACCCTGGCGTAGTCTCACCTACGTCATTGTCGAGACAGACGAAGGATTGCGGGGCGTTGGCGAAGTACGCATGGTCAATCATACTGACTCTCTACTGGGCTATTTACAGGAAGCAAGTAAGCATCATATCCTGGGATCGGACCCGATGAGAATTGAAGACCTCGTTCAACGCATGTTCCGCAGAGATTTTGCGCGTGCCAGCGAAATCATGATGTCCGCGATTGCCGTGATAGAGATGGCATGCTGGGATATTATGGGTCAGGCCCTTGGTGTTCCCATCTATCAGTTGCTTGGTGGAGCGGTGCGTGAGCGCATTCCTGCATATGCAAACGGCTGGTACACGGTGGAGCGGACGCCGGAAGAGTTTTCTGCCGCCGCTCAGAGGGTGACTGCTCGTGGATATCGTGCTCTGAAAGTAGACCCATTTGGGGCTGGTTTTTACGAATTGGGACGCAAAGAGAAGCATCACTCAATTGATTTGATTGAAGCGGTGCGGTCGGCAGTTGGCCCTGATATTGATATTCTCGTTGAGATGCATGGACGTTTCAACGCTCCCACAGCGATTAGCTTGATTCAAGAACTCGCACGCTTCTCACCGGGCTGGTTTGAGGAACCTGTGCCGCCTGAGAACCTCGCCGTTCTCAAAAAAGTTAGTACAGCAGTTGCTTCACTTGGTATTCCCATCGCCACTGGCGAACGTATGCATACGGCCTATGAGTTCCGCGAGTTATTCGAGCTACAGGCGGCGGACATTGTTCAGGCCGATATCACTCATTATGGAGGAATTCTCGCTACAAAAAAACTGGCTGCATGGGCTGATGCCTACTATATGATGATCGCTCCGCACAACGTCTGTGGGCCAGTTGGAACAATGGCGGCACTTCATCTGGCGGCATGTACTCCGAACTTCAAGATTCAGGAGCATTTCAATGATTTTGCGGACTCATGGGTTAAGGGAGTTGCTGAGGGTGTCCTTGAGGTTGACGCAGCGGACGGGTGTTTCCCTCTACCTACTGCCCCCGGCCTTGGCGTGAAGCTAAATGAAGCCTTTATTGCTGAGCATCCAAGCGAGGGAGCCTTCTTTGATCTCTTTCAACATGATTGGCAATTTCGGCAGGGGAATCAGAAACCACAAGCGTAAGAGGCAAGAAGACACTGTAAAAAGTGTTTTCTGAAATAAAGGTAGAAAACATACACATGCAACAGAGAGTCTATCTTATTGGCGCAGGAAGAATAGCACGCGTACATGCAGATGCGATACGAACATTACCAGACCCGGAACAGGTCGTTCTCTCGGTGACAGACCTCAATCCACGGATGCTGACAGATTTCAGTACACACTATCCACAAGCTCGTATCTTCGATAATGTACACACAATGCTGGCTGAAGCGGCACAGGATACCGATATTGTCGTTGTTGCGACTCCACCAGTTGCTCACTACGAATTAACCTGCTTGGCTTTAGCGACAGGTCGCCACGTTTTATGTGAGAAGCCTTTGGCAATGAATCGAACACAGGCACGCCAGATGCTGGCAACGGCGAAAAAGCATAATCGCCTGTTGGGATGTTGTAGCGTCAGATTTTTACACTGGCCTGCTACCGAGGAAGCACAACGTTTGCTCGATGAGCACGCGCTGGGAGATATCTATCATGTACGCTTTATCAGCCGTGAGCAGCGCAATCGACCAGGAATTGAGTATCAACCTGGAACATTCTGGTTCCTCGATGCCGCCAAAAGCGGCGGTGGCACCTTGATGGACCGTGCGCCTTATGAGTTCACTGTGCTCAATAACTTGTTCCAGCCAGAACGCGTAGAGATACTGAGTGCCTGGACCGCGAACCCGAAGACAGCCCTCCATCTTCCACCTGAAACCGTCTTTGATGTTGAGCAACAGGCAGGAGCGACGTTACGCTATCACCTTGCAGATGGCAAGACCTTCATGATGACGTATGATCGGGCGTCCTGTACCCACAGCGATAGTCAATCGTTCATTGAGATAGAAGGATTGGAGGGTTCTATTCGCTGGAACTGGCCTATGCCGCGCGCCAGTGTAGTATTGACGCATAACTACGATAGGAATGGCTTAGTTGAAAGTAAAACGGCGTCATTTCTACCTCCTGGAGCAGATGCGCTGAAATTTGGCGAGAAACCTTTATCCTATTTTTATCAGCGTATGGTTGGCCAGCCTTCGTCAGCAGTCGTAAACGAGCAAGCTCTCTTTAACTTTTCTTGTGTACGCGGCATCTATGATTGTGCACAATCTGGTCAACCTCAAATCATTGTTTGGGGAGAATAGAGCGTGCGAAGAACGCAAGCATGAAAGGAATACACGATGCAGAAGTCGAAAGTAGGCGTTGGCGTGATCGGCGTTGGCGGCATCAGTAGTCAAGTCCATTTGCCTGGATTAAGCCTCAGTCCACATGCAAAGATTGTCGCTCTTTGTGATAACGATAGCGAACGTCTGCAACAGCGTGCGAAAGAGTACAAGGTGGAGCACACCTTTTCAGCATATGAAGAACTTTTGCAAAATTCAGCCGTCGATGCGGTGGTCGTCGCTACTCCTACTCTATTCCATGCCCCGATTGCGCTGGCCGCCATTTCCGCAGGTAAACATGTGCTTGTTGAGAAGCAACTGGGCATGAACTATGCCGAGACAGTGCGGATGTATGAAGCGGCTCAAAGTGCTGGCATACGACATATGACAGCGTTTACGTATCGCTTTGTGCCAGCCATGCGCTATCTGAAGCATCTTGTTGGTCAGGGGACGATTGGTCTGCCGCGTCATCTGAGAGTCGCACGCATACAGGATTTTCCAGAAGTGGGGCTAGGCTGGCGTCAACACCGTTCCCTTGCAGGATCAGGCGAAGTCGGAGATATGGGAGCACATCGCATAGATTTTTGCCATGATGTTATTGGCCCAATCGCCCGTGTTGTTGGCGTTACACGCACCTTTGTCCCACAGCGACCAGACCGCGATGGGGGACGCGTTCCTGCCGATGTTGAAGATTTCTCCGTCTTTCTTGCGGAGTTTGCCGACGGCGTTGGTGTAGAACAGGGCACAGTCGCTTCGTTCGATCTAAGCAAAGTGGCGAAGGGACGTGAGAACGGAGGAAAAGGGCTTGATGAGTTCGAGGTATACGGTACAGAAGGAACGTTGATCTATCATCTGCATCGTCCTCATGAGATACTTGTTGGTCGCCCTAACGGTGTTTTAGAAACAGTCCAGGTACCACGCGAATTCCTTACCTATCCCGGTTCTCCGAGGAATCCTTTTGAGGGCAATCCTACCACAACGTTCCGCTATGATGAAGATATCGCCTTTATCCAGTCCATCGTAGATGGTCATAGCGGCTTGCCCACCTTCTACGATGGAATGCGCTGTCAGGCCGTGATTGACGCTGTTTTGCAATCAGCACAACAGAGGCAGTGGGTCGATGTGGCTGATGTGCCAACTGTAACTCAGTCTATAGCTACGGCACACGGTGCAAGTACGGCAGAGAAAATCGCATAAGGCTACGTACCTGAAAGAGTAAGAAAGGGAGCTTTTTGTATGTCTCTTGAGATATTTAAGCTGGATGGTCGAGTCGCGTTGGTTACGGGTGGGAATAAAGGATTGGGCTTCGTGATGGCTCAAGCTCTGGCGGAAGCTGGTGCTGATGTCGTCGTAACAAGTCGAAACAGAGAGAACGCGGAGTCAAGTGCTGCCGCTATTGCGCAGGCAACGGGACGACGCGCTCTAGGAGTTGTCGTTGATGTAACTGACGCTACACAGGTCAATGCCATGGTTCAAACTATTTTAGAGCAGTTCGGACGCATAGACATCCTGGTGAACAACGCAGGTATCAACATCCGTAAGCCAATAGAGGATTTTGATGAGGTCAGTTGGGATAAGGTGCAAGACACGAATCTGAAAGCCCCATTCCTCTGCTGTCAAGCTGTAGGCCGCCATATGAAAGAACGTAAGTCGGGTCGCATCGTCAACATTGCCTCAATGCTGGGACTGACAGCTTTACCAGAACGAAGTGCCTATTGCGCGAGTAAAGCAGGTCTGATTCAACTTACAAAAGTGTTGGCCTTAGAATGGGCGGCTTACAATATCACTGTGAATGCACTCTGTCCCGGACCATTCGCTACCGATCTCAATATTCCTGTGATGAATAATCCACAGGCGAATCAATATTTTCTCAATCATATTCCCTTAGGACGTTGGGGCCATCCGGAGGAACTCAAGGGAGTAATCACCTTCCTGGCTTCGGATGCCGCCAGTTTCATGACAGGAGCGGCATTAGCCTTCGATGGGGGCTGGACAGCCGAATAAAGACAATAATTGTTGAAAGGAAGACCTTGATGCGTATCGGCCTTGCTGTCTATGGCACGATGTTTAGCATGGGCCTTCACCCGGCCTCTAGCCGACCAAAAATCAATGCCCAACAACTCATGGATCAAGCACATGCGACTCATTTGCAGGGAGTGGAGATTCCTGTCTCCCTGCTAGAGGGTGAGAATATACCCTCTATAGCGCGTGCTGCCAGAGAACGAGGGTTGTTCATTACGCTTGCAGCTAATGGCTATACAGCTGATTCGCTTATAAAATCCATTCTCCTGGGCGCGCAGTTGAAGGCCGAAACGGTACGTACAGTCGTAGGAGGGGCAAAGATCGGGGGAGATCGTAGCCCTCTAGCCGGTCGCTGGCAACCATTTCTCCAGAATGTTCTGACTCAATTGAAAGAGGCGATAGTTATCGCGGAAAAGGCTGGCGTAAATCTCGCGGTAGAGAATCATCAAGACCTGGCTTCGGAAGAACTTCTCTGGTTATGCGAGTCCATTGGTTCCACACGCTTTGGTATCACATTAGACGCGGGAAATCCCCTTGCAACGGCTGAAGAGCCACTCGACTACTTTCAGCGTGTTGCCCCGTATGTGAAAAATGTTCATCTGAAGGATTACTATATCTATCTCAGCGAAGAGGGATATCGCCTTGTACGCTGCCCGCTTGGGCAAGGTGTGATTGACTTTCCCGCCCTATTCAAAATTCTGGCAACAGTGTGCCCTAACGTCACGATGTCGATTGAACTTGCAGCACTTGAAGCCCGGCATATTCGGGTCCTGGCCGATGATTACTGGCCCGATTATCCTCCTCGCTCAGCGGCACAACTGGCGAGGGTGTTACGCTTTGTACAGGCCAACGCAAAGCCTGTTGGGAATTGGCGTACCCCCTTTGAACGTGGAGAGTCAGCAGAAGACATTAGCGCATACGAGCAACAACAACTAGCCGCGAGCCTTGCATATCTCGACTATGTGCAGACGCTCAAAACCACAATATGACAGTTGGGAGATTGCTTTAACGACATCTCAGACGACGGACAAGGAACTCTTAACTTTCGCCTGTTTCACTAATGATTTGCCACTGATTGACCACATGAGGAAAGCCATCATGACAATTGACAACATACCTCGATGAATTGTCATTTGTGTAAGCTTTTCCTAAGATGGTGTGACGACCTCTCGATGGCGATTGACTGGAAGTAGCTGTCTTGCGTGGGGGCAAAAGAGAGATAATCTCTCCGGTATATCTTCGCTCATGTTCCCCAATAGTGACCAGAGCACCACGTTCATACTCCCCTGTATGAACTGGCCCAAAGAGTTTGGCGAGTGCGTTTCCATCGTCTCCATCAAACTCGAAGTGCTCATAGACGCGCTTTCCATCTCTTAGGTATTCAGCAATGGCGACACGCTCATCCGTCTCAAGAGTGATGACCCAGAGTGACAAAAATGCTTGTGGTTGCACTACCTCGACAGGACTCCACATGACAGCTTTGATATCAGGTTGAGCATTAACAGCTTTGAGAGCGGCTTGCTCGAAAAGTTTGAGTTGAAGTTGGCGTAGAATAGAAGCGCTATCCTGTCGGCTTATCTCTAAGAGACTCGCTATCTTGAGCGTCTGTACCATCACACGAGCCTGCATTCCATCATTTTGCCAGTCAATAGGATCGAGCGTGATATGAAACTGCTCACAGAGAGCCGTGAGGTATTGCGCTTTCTGGTATGCTTCTTTCTGTTCCTCAACACTGTTTCTACGGGTATAAGTATCGCTCATGTGCATGGCTTCCTCTCTTTATAAGAACGGTACATGTGAGAATTCCATGTACAGGCTTGTGAGTATTCGCTTTGGTATTCGTGTCAAACCAAAAGAGATGGCGTAGGACAAGAGCTACTCCATATTCCAGTGTACAGTGGATTAAGTTTATTATATCACAAATTTTTCAACATAAATTGTCAATAGTTTAAGTATCTCTGTATAATGAGGTCAAATACAGATAGAGTACCTTACCCATTTGCAATCTTTTTCATCATACTTGTATTGGCTCGTAAGGGCGTTCAAAAAGATCGGTTTCCTTGCCATTTAGGAGGTGTGTCGCATCAAACTTTCCGGCATACGTTTTTATCATCAGGACCCATCTCTCCGCAAGCTCTTTTGCAGACGATGTACTATAAATTTGTTGCCCTCGAAAGTAAATGAAGTACATTGCTTTTACTCTTTCTTTTTCACAGGCTGAAACTACTTTGGTTTTGAGGCGATGCCAAAGTTGACCTAGAGGAACATGGTTTGAGGGGATATGGCTCAAAAGAAGACCTATGAGACTCTTTAACTATACATTATAGCAAGAATGAATGCAACAAGTATTAAAAAGAGAGAGAAACACTCTTGCCCTCGCTATTTATGTAATTGTGGTATACTATAAGTAATCTTCTGTTATGAAAGGCAGGAACGTTCCTGCCGATGTACTTTCGGAAGGAAAACAAAGTCCCACTTTGAGAATCGAAATCCTCATGCCTGCCCACATTTTGGCAATTAACGATGACCAAGCGATTTTAGACCTTTACACAATTGCTCTGGAAGGCGAAGGGTACACAGTCTCCACGTCCCTGATGGAAAAGCAAGATATCAAAGAGATTGCAGACCTGATGCCCGATCTTATTATCCTCGACTTCAAAATAGGGCGCCACAATGTTGGCATCCTATTGTTAGAACAACTCAAGCTGTATCGTCCTACTAAAGACATTCCTGTGCTCATCTGTACAGCCGCACTCAAAGATATCCGTGAACAAGAAGACGTGCTTCTTAAGAAAGGCATTCCTGTTCTCTACAAGCCCTTTGACCTGGATGAATTCCTTCAACTCGTAAAAAAAATGGTTACTCCCCAGTGACCTACATAAGAGGAAGAGAAGGTAATTCTATCATAACGCCTGATTACGGATGTAATTTCTGATTGTTCGCCAACATTTCAATGAATTTTTGTATCCGAGCAGAGCGCGTCTCAGCTTTTTTCGCCGTTTGGATTCTGAACAGGATGGCATAACGATTGGCACTATTTAATGTTACGAAAAACTCCTTCGCCTTTGGATTATTGTCCAGTTCCCTTTGAAAATCATCTGGTACCGTAATCTTGCTTTGCGATTCGTAGGCAGATTCCCAACGACCATCGGCCTTCGCTAGCTCCACTTGTTGTCTGCCTGCTGCGTGCATTCTGCCTGAAGCAAGAAGTATTGTCGCTTTGTCACAATTCACTTTTGACCAAATACTTTTGGGACGGCGCGGCGTGAATTTTTGTAACCAATACTGGTCGTCAAATGCAGCTTTTTGCCCATCAATCCAGCCATAACAGAGCGCGCCCTCTAATGCCTCGGCATACGAGAGCGAAGCAATGCCTGTTCCTTTTTTTGCGAACTTGATCCACAGACCTTGCGTATCTGTATGATGCTCTGCAAGCCATACTTCCCACTCTTGCTGAGTCGCAAATGAGATGATTGGAAGATTATCTGCATTCGTCATGAATCACCCCTCGCTTTTTGTGGCACGAAGAGCCAGTGTTGCAGCTTCATCAATTTGATAGAGTTCGGGGAGTCGCACGAGTTGCTCCTGGCTCCCTAGATAGTGTATGACCACACCATAGTCTCGTTCAGCCGACTCAAGCGATACGTATCCATTGACGACATCATCATACACAAGAGCGACAGGACGCCGAAATGGACTTCCATAACCTCCGCCCCCTGGTAGATTGAGTTGGACGCGGGCATCTAACGCGAGAGGAATAAGAGCCTTTGGTTGAGGACGAGTTGTGTTGTTCACGAGAAATTCGCCTAATGAGCCAGTTATACCACCTTCAAGTCCAGTCGCAGGAAAGCGCGTGCGGTCAACAAGAGCTGACACTCCCCAAGGTGCGTCACCCCGATATCCAAACTCTGTGTATTGCCCTAATCCTCCACGATATGTACCAGGACCACCCGAATCAGTGCGTACCTCTCGTAGATGTTGGACAAGTGGTGTGACGCTTTCTACTATTTCGGTCGGCACACCCGCAACTCCACTGGGAAAACCTGTCGTGCTAAGACCATCTTTTATCGCACGCGCTCCCGTACCCCCACATTGAAAAAGACTAAACGTGAAAGGCTCCTCCGTTACAGGCTGCTTCCCATGCCAAACAGAAATCCAGATAGGATCGGCCCCACACGCCATAAGTTTTCCAGGCATCGCGGGAGCTAAAGCCCCGAATATCAATCCAGGTAGGAAGTGTCCAATTACGTGCCGTGATGCAACAGGCGCAGGCTCTACACAGTTTAAAATTGAGCCGAGAGGTGCAGTTACATGGACAGGGCGAAACGCTCCCTCGTTATGTGGAATTTCAGGACTTACCGCCGCCTTTATCGCAAATGAGGCGTAGGCATGAGTATAATTCAAGACCACGTTAATCCCCCTGGAGCTTTGAGGCGATGAACCATCGAAATCAATGAACAAGTCTTCGTCTTCAATGGTAACAGCTACCTTGACACGAATCGGTTCGTCAAAACCATCACTCCACGACTCATTCTCGTATCGTCCGTTAGGAAGCGCGGAAATCGCGCTACGCATGGCGCGCTCCGAACGTGTAATGATTTCGTCAGCAAGGGGATCAACCGAGTCTAATCCAAACTCATCCATAAAGTGTAGAAGTTCTCGTGCGCCCACAGCATTTGAGGAAGTCTGAGCATAAAGATCGCCAACCGTTTCGTTAGGAGTTCGCACGTTCGCACGGAGAATTCTAAAAAGCTCCTCGTTAGGTGTATTGCGCGTAAACAATTTCGTAATTGGAATGCGTAGCCCCTCCTCGTAGACCTCACGAGCCTCACCAGAGAAGATACGCCCACCAATGTCGGGTGCATGACAGGTGCTAGCAAAATAGCCAACCACACGCGTATTCTTAAAAACGGGTGTCAGGACCGTCATATCATTGATCTGACCAGCCGTTTGCCACGGATCATTCGTAATTAAAACATCGCCTGGTTGTAGTGTATCGGCGGGATATGCCTTCAGGAAGTGGCGCACGCCAGTCGCCATCGCATTGATGTGACCGGGAGTGCCAGTAAGCGATTGAGCGATCATCAAGCCACGCGTGTCAAAGACACCACAAGCAAGGTCTTGCGATTCGCGCACAACCGTGCTAAACGCGGTACGCATCAACGTTACTTGCTGCTCATTCACCACAGCAAGTAAGCGGTTCCATAAGACCTCAAGAGTTACGGGATTCATTGTATGCATCACGCCTTCCCAATTACATCATAACTCGATAATAAGGTTTCGCTGCCCATCAATACGACAACGACTATCTGGCCCTACGATGACCGTTGACTCACGCTCTTCGATGATGGCTGGCCCCGTAAAGCTTGCGCCGGCCATCAATGCATAGCGGTCATAGACAGGGATAGTGTCATACCCACCCAACTCTGGAAAATATGCCTTGCGACTCCCTTTCTGGGCAGTTTGAGCATCTTTCGGCTCATCCTCAGTTTCTCGCAGGTATACACGGGGAGATGGACCAGATGAAGTGACACGCCAATTGATAACTTCAATCGCTACGGACGAACTGAGTCGCTCATAGAGACGGCGATAGATTTCCTCAAACGAGTGCGTGATAGCGGGAATGCTCTCGCTACTCAGTTGACCAGGAGGAAGGGGAACCTGTATCTCGTGACCTTGACCAACATAGCGTATGTCAGCAATACGTTGATGAGTGATGTCTGCTGACAAAACACCAGAATTTTCTAATAGCTCCTGGCCTTCCCTCTCCATTTCGCCGAGCAGTGCATTGACCTCCTGCCAGTTCAGAATATCTATTCGACCAGGCCAGGAGCGTACAAAGTCAAAAGCCAGTGGAGCGGTAAGCAAGCCAAGAGCACTCATGACGCCCGCTCCGTAAGGCACGATGAACGCAGGCGCGCCTAAAGCCTTCGCGATGCGAAAACCATGTACGGGTCCGGCACCACCGAATGCAAAGACAGGCAACGTGTGTGGGTCTTTTCCACGTTCCAGTGTGTGAATACGCGCGGCATTCGCCATGCTTTCATTCACAATTTGGTGAATACCCCACGCAGCAGCTTCGACAGAAACACCTAATGGGTCGGCGATGCGTTCCTTGATGGCTTGCTGTGCGCCTGCCAGGTCTATTTTGAACTCGCCACCAAGAAAATAGTCGGGGTCGAGGTACCCAAGCACGAGATCGGCGTCAGTAACAGTAGGTTCAGTTCCTCCTCGCCCATAGCAGACAGGACCTGGCTCAGCACCTGCTGAATTCGGGCCGACCTTCAAGAGTTCCATTGCGTCTATTGAAGCTATCGAGCCACCTCCCGCACCAATCTCTATCATGTCGATCACCGACAATTTTACAGGAAGCCCTGACCCCTTTTTCAGTCGATACCTTCGGTCAACCTCAAACTCATGAGCAATCAACGGTTGCCCCCGGTCAATGACACAGAACTTCGCGGTAGTTCCACCCATATCGAAAGAGATAAGATCAGAATAGCCACACGCACTCCCATAACTAGCCGCAGCTAACGCACCCGCCGCCGGACCAGATTCGAGGAGACGCACAGGAAAGCGCGTAGCAGTTTCCACAGTGACGATTCCACCACTGGAAATCATCAAGAAGAGACTACCTTTGAAACCGATACGCGTCAGACGCATCTGCAACTCGTGAAGATACTGCTCGACGCGGGTTTGAACATATACATTAATAATTGTTGTTGAGGTACGCTCAAACTCGCGTATTTCAGGTACGACCTCCGACGAGATTGAGACGCGCATAGTCGGTGCAATACGCTGAATAATGGCTTGAACTTCCCGTTCGGCAGACGCATTGGTAAAGCTATTCAAAAAGGTAATTGCGATAGCTTCAACACCGTTCGCAACCAACTCGTGCGTCAGTTGCTCAACAAATGTGATATCCAAGGTTTGAAGCGTTGTTCCATCCGCTAGTGTACGTTGTGGTATGCCGAAGCGTAGATAACGAGGTACAAGTGGTGGTGGCTTTTCAAGCAAAAGATCGTAGAGTTCGTAGCGGTTCTCTCTACCGATTTCAATTGAGTCACGAAAGCCTTGTGTCGCAAACAGCGCAGTCCGTGAGCCAGTACGTTCAATGACCGCATTCGTCACCAGAGTCGTACCATGAATAAGTTGTTGCACAGTATCTATTGCGATCTGCTCTCGCGTAAGCGTTTCTACCACAAGTGTTTCTACTGCCTGTGCTGGAGCACGAGGTGTGGTGAGCGTTTTGCCAGTCGCAAAACGACCCGTCGTTGTGTCAAAAACAACGAGGTCTGTAAATGTGCCTCCAATGTCCATTCCTATGCGGTAACGTGGAGAGGATTCATCCATCAATTGCCCTCCACTTTGGGGAAGCGGCTCAGAGGGAAAATATCTACCTGAGGTGATCGTTGCTGAGAGAGGAGACCACCATCAACAGCTAAAATATGCCCTGTTATATAACTGGCATCATCTGACGCGAGGAAGACTGCCGGGCCAGCCATATCTGTTGACTCTCCCACACGTCCGAGAGGTATGGTAACACCTCGCTCTCGTTTTATCTCTGAGTCCATGCCCTGCGTATCAATTGAGCCAGGAACGAGGGCGTTCACGCGGATACCATACGGGGCTAGGTCAAGTGCCATCGCCCTCGTAAGGGCTTCTATCCCACCTTTTGACGCATCATAGGCCGCCATCCCTCGGTGTGAGTGTGTAGCACCTCCACTCGACATGTTAATAATCACGCCCTGATGCTGCCGAGCCATGATGTGTGCGGCACGAGAAGAACACAAAAAAACACTTTTGAGGTTTACCGCGATAACATGGTCCCACCACGTTTCGTCTCCCTCAAGGAAGTGACGTTCGACATTGATGACACCCGCGTTATTGACCAGTATATCCACTTTGCCGAACCTTTCAAGTACAGTATCAAAGAGACGATCAACCTGACTCTTCTCTGAAACGTCCGCAACGCCAGAAATAGCAAGCCCTCCTTGTGTAGTAATTGCTTGGACCGTCGCCTCAGTACCCTCCACGTCAATGTCATTCACGACAACCTGCGCACCCTCACGGCCAAAGCGAAGCGCGATAGCCTGTCCTATACCATGTGCAGCCCCTGTCACTATCACTATTTTGTTTGTAAAGCGTTGTTGCATTAACGTGTCTCCTTATTATTCATCATAATTTCGTAGGGACCAGATTATGCTATTTGACAAAATAACACGGATACGTCGTCTGTAGGGACCGATGTATCACGTCCTTGTCGGTAGTCGATTCGGCATAAGGACGTGATACATCGGTCCCTACAAAACCGTCAACCCACAAAAATTTACTCAACTCATGCCTCCAAAGCACGCTCTGTTCCAAGCAAAGCTGTACGTATTCGATGAGCTAAATAGGTACCATCACGTGGTGGCAACACACGTGGCAGTTCCTCTGGAAATACTTTTACGACAGCAAATAGCATATCTGGTAATGTATGGATATCTTCGCCTAATGCTTGCAGTTCATGCGATTGTCGCACGGTCCGTGCATGTTGAAATCCGCAGGCATGAGCGACAGATGCAAGACTCGTGCCATTCGCAGTATGTGTGTGCTGCTGACCCGTTTCACCATAACGTTCGTTGTCCATCACCACAATACGTAAGTTGAGTGGATGCTGTACCGCAATCGTTGCGAGGCTACCCAAACCCATCAGCATTTCGCCGTCGCCAGTCAACACCATCACCTTGCGTTCTGGTTGCGCGAGTGCCAGCCCGAACCCAACCATAGCCGCGCCACCCATCGCACCCCATAAGGGAAAGTCCAAAGGCTCGTTACCACATGACGCGAGATCGTAGGCGGTAGAACCTAGACCAGTCACGACGATCAGATCGCCACGTTCACGCAAGAGTTCGCGTAGCGCATCGCGTCGGTGGAGCATACTCATGGCTTGCCTCCCTCGAAACTCTTCGCGCCTATAAGCTTTTGCGAAAGCAATACCGCAACTCTACATCGACTTTGGAAGGCGAACAAAATGGCGGCTTCGACTGTGGGATATACATCTTCGACGGAGTTAGCGCGATACACAATAACGCCGCTCGCTTCTAAAACAGCTGGTGTGCTCTGACCCATCGGCACTTGCCACGGGTTAAACTCGCCCCATTCTCCGCGCATGGTGATAAGTGTGAGAAATGGCATGTTGCACATGCGCGGTAGTGACAGCATATTGACACAATTGCCCACGCCACTCGATTGCATCAGCAATGCAGCACGCCTACCACCGAGAAATGCACCAGCTGCAAACGCAATCCCCTCTTGCTCGGTCGTTAACGTTACGGTACGCATATCCGCATCGAGCTGGCACAACTCGATCAGACGCTTATGCCCACCATCTGGAACAAACGAAATCATGTCTACATGATGTGCTTTGAACAGTGCATGGACACTAGCAGCCCAGTCGGTTGCGTTATTTTGTTCGTATAAAGTCGTCATCACCTATATTGTTCCTTTTGCCACAAAGGTGTAAGAGAAAAAAGATGCACCGATAGTGCATTCTAATTGTATGCTCATCGTATGTTTCTTAGCAAGCAAGAATGCCTCACAAGGCTCTTCACCTTATGAGGCATTCTTGCTTACTGCTTGTTAGAATATTGTCCATCCTGCCAGGACTACTTCACCCGCGTCACTCGTGGCGGAGGCAAAACTTGTCGGCTGACCGCCATTGAGCGATCCAAAGGAGAGCGTTTGTACGAGCGTATTATTTACGTTGCTATTGACTTGTACCACGTATTGGCTCCCGTTCCGTGAGATGGTGGACCAAGGAGTGTAAGCAAGCAGGTCAAGTACTGCGATCTCGTTTGCTCGTAGCGTAAAGAAGCGCATGGGATGAGTGCCGTTGCTGTTGATCTTCCAAAGTCCATTATTCTTCACACCTGCGGGTGTGTTGCTGGTGTTCCCTACGACGAAGAACAGTGACGTAGGTGAGATGATGCGAGTATTGATCACAGCAAGCGTCGAAGTGCTGTAGAGCGTATGAGACGAACCACCAGCGAAGGCACGCGCCTGTATGGAACTGGGACCATTCGTCGCGAATTGTCCGTTTAAGCTCCCTTGCGTACAATCACTGAAGACGAACTGGGTATTGTTCGGAGTTACATCAAAGTCCAGGCATGGCGAATAGTGTGAGGTGTCGAAGACGAGTTGAAGATTGGAGGCTTGATGCGTCACATCCTTCGTCACGTCACGCAACAGGTAAACACTCATACGATTACGAATAAATCCTGGTCCACCTCCTACACCAATGCCTGCACCAGTCATCAAAGCACTACTGTTGTTCAACCACTTGACTGGCTCATAGCCAATACCAGAGTTTTTTTGCGGGACAAGCTCTGTTTGTATCTTCCCTGTCGCTAAACGTAGCAGGTACGTAGACAACGTTTGCTTATACTCAGTGAAAAGCAAGTATTTCTGGTCTGGGGACATCAGGATCGTGGATATGCCGTGATTCAAAGGAGAACAGTACAGCGTCTGGAGGTATTGACCATCTATACGTATCATCTGAATCGCTTGTATTTGCTGCCCTAGAGTAGATTGAAACGTGATCCATTGTCCGTCTGGTGAGATACGCAACATCTTGACGCCCGCGAAGTGGTTAGGAGTCGTCAGTTTCACGATGTCGGTCTTGGTATGCGTAACAGTATCATAACGACGAATCATACTGCTATTTCCCGGACTATACGCATACACAATGGCGGGATGACTACCGAGGTGTATCGAAGGCATGATGGCGGCGCGTCCTGTCCCTGTTGCGGGACAACTTGTTTGCACCAATGCTTGTGAAGGGGTAGCTGCGTGCTGACTGTATAACAGAGTTGTCATTGATGCTTGCGTACTACAAGCACTCAAGAGAAACAGGAAGCAGAGCATGCAAGGGCCAAGCAAGCCGAGTCGTAGAAAGCGAGACATAAACGTCCTCCAAATGTATAGAATATATGTGAAGCTAATAGAACATATTTAGTAGTCGATGAGAAAGACGTTTCCTAATGTATTATTTGGTGGGTACATACTGGGAACAAAAAGAGACAGCATAGTTCCTTTATGTGATACGCTACAATCGAGTATCTATTTGTTTCATGTTCTAGCAAGAGAGTATTGTAGTGACAGAGGCAAAAGGGCATCCCCTTGCGGGTGCCCTGGTTAACGTGACAAATGGACTTCGACAGTCTAGTAGGGAGTAACTATGGATTATCAACTCGCCTTGGCACCTGACCTTGGACTATCACCAGCCGATTTTGTTGCGGTGTGGAACATTACCACAGAATGCCGCGATGCTGCTGAAGCACATCTCCTGTCTCAAAATCAATCACGTACCTCTAATATTTCCTCGTCCGATGAACGGGTTGCACTAATCAAAAGAGCAGACCTTGATATCACACCTCATATAATCGAACATCTCATCAAGGAAGTGCTAAAGCGAGAAGGCATGAGAAAAGTAGGAGTTAGTCATGAGAATACACAGGACGGTATACCGTTACTAATAATCAGTAGCAACGATAAACAACGGTAAGAACGGCTCCTATTCGGTCATCGCCTTCTACACATGAAGCGTTGGACGTGCAAGGCGAAATGGAAGGAGTGCGTTAGAGACTACACTCCTCGTTACGGACTCGGCAAGCAACTGTCCTATTCGCATTCCGAATGGCATACCATGTCCTGAGAAGCCTCCAACGCCCCAAACATTCTTCATATTCGGCACTCTATCGGCAACTGGCAGATAATCAGGCGTAAAGGCCATCAATCCTGCCCATCGTTGTGTCACATGCAACCCTGAAAGCATGGGAAACAAACGAGGAAAGACCTGCTCTAGTGCCTGCTGAACCTCTTGTGTCGGTTGGCTGACACGCACGTCAACATCTTGTTGTGGTGCAATAGCGCGACATCCCCCTAAGACAATGGAACCGTCGAGTGTCTGCTGCCAATACTCTCCCGTTCCTGTCATATCAACGGCCATGCCAGTGGAAAAAATAGGAGACAGAGGTGCATACGCAAGAACCTGTCCTCGTACAGGGACAACTACTTGCTTTAATGAAGGGAGTAGGTCTGCAAGCCATGCATTGGTTGCCACGATCACATGTTGTGTCCGAATAGTTCCCTGTGAGGTATGCACAACCACAGTGTTTTCATCGGAAACCAGTCGTAGTACCTTTGCATGAACACAGAGTGCCCCACGACGCTGTGCCGCCATGAGCAAGCTATAAACGAGACGTGCTGGATGAACAAGAGCAGTTTCAGGGGTTAGTAAACCACCAACAATTTCTGGACCAAGGGGAGTGCTAATCAGTTCCTGAACCTGTTGACGGTTCAGCAGTTGTGTCGCAACTCCATCAGCCTCAAGACTGGTGTGACTTTGAGCGAACGCACGCTGCTGGTCTGTATCAAGCGCAAGGGCAAGCGTTCCAGTTTCACGATAGCCACAGACAATTTCTTCTTCCGTAAGCACCTGACGCAGAAGACTTCGACTCTCAAGTGTTACTTGCAATACATCTCTTGCGGTCTGGTGCCCCAACCGTCGTATTGCCTGTGGATAAGCTTCAGCAGGACCGAGCGAGAGAAAGCCGCCGTTACGTCCCGTCGCGCCATAAGCTGGTGCATCACGTTCGAGGAGAACAACATTCGCACCTGCTCGTGCAAGCCAGTAACACGTTGAGGCACCTAGATATCCTCCTCCGATAACAACGTAGTCAGCCGAAACAGGCAAGTCTGTTGACAATACCATTTCTTCAGTCACGCGCTGCCAATAAGATGTCGGTTCAGAAACACTCACTTTGAAACCCCCTTTATTCTCTTTCACATTCAGATATATTTATTGTCAAGCCTGGCACATGTACTATACACGTCCATAGCTACTTGTTGCTCACTAGCACATCTATCTGTCACCTTTTTTTCTATCTTAGCGTGTTAGTTACCGATATGGAATACGTTTAGAAGCTGCCAGCATCCATAACTTTTATGAAGCGAATAGATATTTACTATGTTCACGCTATTTCTACAAAAAAATTTGTGTACGTTCATGGTGCTACTGAAGAGTCAGTTAAGGAAGAAAGACAAACTCATGATTGACGGGAAATTGTGTGCAAGTGCTAATGCGGGCAACTATGCTGTAGGTAGCCCCTACAATCCAGACCTCACTGTAGGTCAAGTCGTCGAACTTTTTTTAGGTGGGTATTGGATTCCTGGGCGCATTACCTCTAGTGATTATAGCTTTGACGCGTCCAGTAGCACAGTTACGAGCACCAGAACGCAAAGCATTGGAGCCTACCAATTGCCCAGCGATGATGTCGAGGATACCGTGACCGAAGCCTCTGAAGAGTCTTTCCCTGCTAGTGACTCCCCAGCTTGGACCGCAGATACTGACAGGTCTGAGGATACTATCAACATCGGGAATGGTTACTACTTTGTTGCAGATGCTGATAGCTCTATCTGCGGTCTGTGCATTGGAATGCACATACGGATAAAAGATACCTTTACTTTGTAACGCCTGAGTGAAACCGCGACAACTAGTGTGTTACGCCTACTCCTGCTGCATAAAGAATACCTCCCCAAAGATGTGCAAGAAACAATGGCTCTTTGTAGCTTGCGGAGGTATGACCCAGCGCGCTATACCAGGAGCGTCCACCATCAAAGGCGTGATACCACGCAATTGGGTGATTAGCTCCCATCACACCTCCTGAATAGGTTTTCTCGTCAACCGTCATCAAGACATGCACAACACTAGAGGGATTGGAGGCGAAGTTATACCACTCATCAGTTCTTATCCATAGAGTTGGTAGCATGCGAGTCGAGGGATGAGTGGAGTCAAGAACGTGAACGCTTGCCTGTACCACCCGCGAATGTCCATGCACCCTATCAAAGTATGCTCCTACCAGTTGTCCATACCACGACCAGCCATATTCGGTATCGCTCGCGGAATGTACGCCAGCGTATCCTCCACCATGCTGAATGTAGTGTTCAAAGGATACTTTCTGACTTGTATCCAAAATATTGCCCGTTGTGAGCAGAAAAACGACAGCATTATAGTGTGAAAGGTTTTCATCAGTAAAGGTTGATGCATCCTCCGTAAAGTCAATTGCGACATGCTGACTCACCGCAAGCTTACGAAGGGCAACAATTGCATCAGGGATAGACCCGTGACGAAAGGCTCCCGTTTTTGAGAATACGAGAATATGACAAGCAGAAAGATGCTCAGCATTGCACACGCTTTGCTTTTTCGTCGTCAAAGCATATCCTTGTGATGAGGCAGGAGGTACGTTGCCACAGCTAATCAGATACGTGAAAAGAACTCCCAGTAAGCTCATATTCATTATTCGACGTAATAAAAATATGCTATGCTTTCCTCTCAAAGCATAATGAATCTTCACAGACATGCCTCCTATCGAAACGTGTGTAGATCAAGCATCATGCTATATGTAACTATAGTCACTCATCCCTTCTTGAGTCTCTGGTTGCCCTTGAGCGATTGGGATGCGGATACAGGACGACAGCTTACAGAAAAATACTTGGAAGGTTGGAGCAATACTGCCCCATTGGAGGTCCTTCGTTCAGCAGTGACAAAAGCACATCCCCTTGCTGCCCTTTGTGGTGCACTTGGGCATCGCTATCAGTTAGCACATGCTCGTACAGCACTCTCATGGGATATTCTAAGTGAGCAAGAAAATCTGCTTGAGTGTTTGCGCAGTTTGCTCACTTTGCTCACTTTGCTATAAAGAGACAGAGGGATAGATAGTCACAGGGATGCTACTCCACGCACGCATCGTGTTGTTCGGCTTACGCTGCGGCTGATCCATGATTTCAATCCGTTCCACGCGTTGCACGAGCGCAGTCAGCAGGACCTCGGCCTCCACGCGAGAGACCGTTTGCCCGACGCAACGGTGAATGCCCATCCCAAAGCCAACATGACCCGAAGCGTTACGTCGAATGTCAAAACTATCCGCGTTGTTCCATCGTCGAGGGTCACGGTTAGCAGCTCCGAGAAACAACAGCACTTTCTCTCCGGCTGGAATGCGTACCCCTGCGATCTCGACCTTCCGTGTTGTAGTGCGGAAGAATGTCTGCACCGAGGACTCCCAGCGTATCGTTTCCTCGAAAGCCGATTTCGCCAATGATGGGTCTTGTCGCAGTATGCTCCACTGCTCTGGATGGCTTGCCAAAGCATAGATAGTTGCCGCTATACCACTGATTGTTGTATCCAGACCAGCACTAATTAGAGAACGTACAAGCAACGGTGCCCAGTCCTCAGGTATCTTGCCTGTATCGGCAGCAGCCCAAATTTGAGCACCAAAGCTTCCAGGACGCAGTGCATCACGGCTACAACTCTTTGTAACCCATTGCAACACAGGTTGAGCATTAGCCATAGCCTCCGCGAGCAACTGGTTACGAGGTCCAAAGCCGTTGAACACCATGTTGGCATACGGCAACAAGTTCTCTCGGCCCTCTTCAGGCAGCCCAAGCGCATCACCAAACACCTTGAGCGAATACACTTCAGCGAGTTGAGTCATAGCATCAAAACTACCAAGCGCGATGAGTCGATCTACCAGTCCGATGGCTTCACGTTTGAAATTCCCTTGCAACGCCTTGATAACTGGAGGAGCCAGGAGCGGACCGACGACCTCACGCGCACGCGTATGGAAAGGAGGGTCAGCCTCAAGCAGCAGGCTAGGTACTCGCCACGGCTTCTCCTTTTGAAAGTTGCTCAGGCCCGCCCCAGCAGCCGAAGAAAAGGTTTCATAGTCCTTGAGCGAGGCATTCACCTGCTCATAACGCGCCATGCCCCATATACCATACGCTTCTAAGTACACAACTGGTCCGGCTTCACGAATCTGCTCGTGCAACATGTGTGGTTCCATGAGGTTTTCTGAAGAAAACGGGTCTGCCGTAATAACAGGAACCCCTTCCGGCGTGACAGCAGTGTCAACCATAACAACCTCCTCTTTGTAGGGACGCAATGATGCACATGAAAATATTAATAGAGATATCATGTAGGGGCCGATGTATCGCGTCCTCGTTGGTAGTTGATCTCCAACGAGGAC
>CAZZVE010000046.1:0-1923 GCA_964657325.1 uncultured Ktedonobacterales bacterium | reverse complement strand
CGCGATACATCGGCCCCTACGAAGCACCATATCTTTTCTGCAAAGCAGATACAGGCAATGCGGAAAGATGGACATCGACAAGAGCAGGGAAACCACGTTCAGTTGTCGCGAGGGCAGCCTTCAGGCTTGGCAAGAGGTCTGCCCTTTCTTGTACTGCCCACCCCTGAACGCCCATGCCTTGGGCAAGTTGCGCAAAATTTAGTCGAGGCTCGCCAAGGCCAGCAACCGCGTCAAGCAGTGTTTCGCTGCTACTTGCCAGCGTACCCCGCAAGCGCAGCATCTCTAGCTTAATAATGTCATAGCTGGCATTGTTGCATACGACAACGAGGACAGGCAGGGAATAGTGGGCGGCAGTCCACAGGGATTGAATGGTGTACATAGCCGATCCATCGCCAGTCACGACAATTACAGGTCGCTGCGGCGCACCAATCTTCGCGCCAATTGCCAAGGGAATTGCCCCCCCAATAGCGGCACCACGCACAGTTAAGTAAGATGTGACAGGCGTTCTCGCGCTCATCACATATTCCACCATCGACTGACGAGCGGTAATTGCCTCATCAACAAGAATAGTATTCGCAGGCACAATCTCGCGCAAGGCTCGCATGAGTTCGGCTGGATGTACAGGTCCATCAACTATGTTTTGTGAAGGAGATTGAGAAGATGCGGCCGTGTCAGCTTTCCTCTCCTCTTCTCGCTTGCCATCACCTTGTTGCTGCTCACAGACCGTGACGAAGTGCGCAAGCGTTGTCGTTACATCCCCATAGAGAGGAAAACTGCCACGCTCATTTTTGCCCAGCGCACTCAAATCGTCAGTGAGATGAAGTACTTGAGTATTAGGAGACACAATAGGAGCGGGATCGTTCGCATAAAAAAACAAAGTCGTGAAACTGCTTGTGCCTATGAGAAACAGGAAATCAGCCTGAGCAAGAAAAGCACGGCGTTCCTCTGAAAAGTAGGGGAGCCAAGTACTCTTGGATATAATCTGTCCATCAAGTCGTCGTGGAAAAGCTTCATAAACAATACGTGCATTCGTTTGGGCTGCAAGTTTCTTGATAGATTCATGAGCTACTTGCTCTATATCACCAACAAAAATGACAGGGTTTTGCGCGGCAAGCAACATTGAGACAGCATATTCAATATCATGCGTAGGTGCTTGTCCCAGAGCCGGAACATGCAATTCAGGAATTGGGGGAACGCTCCCATATGTCGTTCGAGGAGCATCCGTAAGTACGTTTGTTGGTAGAATCAAGCAGACTGGCCCCCGTGGTGGTGTTAACGCGATAATGGTTGCGCGGTAGAGTACTGCCGCGAGTTCGCCAGCATCCTTGACGGTCCATACCCACTTACACTCGGCACGAGCAATGCTTTCGATATCGCTAGCAAGAGGCGAATCTTCGAGCATGTGACGCGTATCATGATCGCCAACTGTAACAACCATTGGCACTTGCGCTCTACGTGCGTTATGTATATTGGAAAGACCATTTGACAGTCCGGGACCGAGATGTAGATTGACCAACGCTGGCCTTCCTGTCATACGTGCAATACCATCGGCGGCACCTGTCGCGCTATTCTCTTGAAGGAAAAGCATAAATTGTAATTCGGGGTATCGCGTAAGTGCATCCATGAAAGGAGCTTCCGTCGTGCCAGGATTACCCAATACATAACGATAGCCATACTGAATAGCGGCTTGGAAGAAGAGGTCGGCTCCCTGTTGAGGTACATCTTTCTGTGACACAGCTTGTATTCCTTTTCATCATGATGAACATTATAGGTACTGTATCACAAGCCCTGTCATGCTGTCGAACACGGACAGTTAGCATGACAGGGGCAAACTCCACAAGCGTTAACGTAAGGGAAAAAAAGATGTCTCCTGTGAGGCAAGGGCACCCGCAAGGGAATGCCCCTTGCGGGTGCCCTTGCCTC
>CAZZVE010000045.1:0-28587 GCA_964657325.1 uncultured Ktedonobacterales bacterium | reverse complement strand
TGAGGAAGAATTACGCTTTCATCAACCCTACACTCCCTTTGTCCGAATAAGCCCTAATGTAGTCTCTGCATTTCGCTCCCGGTTGGCGCGCCTTTGGGCAGGCGAAACGCTTGAAGACGGAGCACCTCAGGTCGTCGTCGTGGAACAAGATAATAGAATTGTCGCAATGGCTGAAAATGATCTGCTTCTCATCTATCATGGTGAGGAGCTAGACATTCTCCCAGCAGGACGCTATGGACACATCAATAACGTAAGTGTGCATAAAGATATGCGTGGACAGGGCGTTGGTCATACGCTCGTCCAGGCTGTTTTTAATATCTTTGCAACAATCCCTCTCGATGGCTACCTACTGTATTTTAATCCAGACAACCCGTCAGCACATTCTTTCTGGTCACACCTCGGCTTCCTTCCAGTTCTGCGAACGTATCAACGCCCGTCCCAGAAGAAGGAGGAACGTCTGTAGGGACCGATTTATCACGTCGTTCTGGCAATTGCCCGACAACGAGGACGTGATAATGCTCTTTAACCAAATAATCAGGAAACTGTGGGGGCACGATTTATCGCGCCCCCACAGTTTCGTCGGGTATCGAGAGCGCAATCAATTGCGCCCCTACAACCGACCTATCCATAGGAATTTGTTAAACGGCATAATCGGTCCCTACAGACGTTCCTTCTCATAAAACTCTCTCTCTTGAAAAAGCCTACTCGTCGCCTAGAAAAAACTAATGCATTTAGCTCAGCGCGTTACGAATGGTCAAGCCGAAACGCTCGACAACAGGTCCCAACGTTTTCAAGAGGATGGAACCAATAATCAGAGTTACAACCACGTTTGAGAGCGACCAGGTAAACCATCCAAGAAGGAACGTATTGGCTGGTGCAACGCCCGTTTGGACCAAAATGTAGTTTCCGTAGAGACCGCCAATGATATTATTGGGGAGTACAGCGCAAACTATAAAGAAGATAAAGCCGCGTACTGTATAGACATCTTTTCCAATCGGGCTTACTCCAAACCGCTTTGCAAGAGTGCGATATAGAATCATCGGTAGACCCAACTGGATAAGATCAACTGTGCCAAACCAAAGCGCGATAGGTAACGGAAGTGGAGGAGTTGAAAGGAGACCAGCACCGACAAAGTTTCCAATATAGGCAATAACGAACGCCCATCCCCCAAACCAGATCGCAAATGGAATTCCAAATCCAATGGCAAGAAATACTGTTGAGACAACCGGAACACCAGAAGGAAGCGAAATAATCGCTAGCCATGAAAGCACTGTATACACCGCTGTTGCGACCGCAACGGCGACTAATTGCCCAAGACTAGGTGCACCGGTAAAGCGCAGCGTATAATTAATAAAGGTTGACTGACTCCCCGCGATCTCTGGGGGAGCATCTGCTCGTTGTACTTCCGGCTTCTGTACGGACTCGTCCATGAAAAAATCCTTTCGCTTGAAAAATAACTTCTTAGTAAACAACCTACAAATGTACGCATCTATTTATCGTAAACCCGACTCTTTTTTTAAAAGCAGTCGGCGGAGAGTGTCAAACGTTGCTAAAACCTCTTGTGTATTTGCTACAGAAGCGAGACTTTCAGGAAAGCCAGGCCATAGAGTAGCGCAGTGCTCACGGAGTTCATCGCGTAACGCTTTTTCATCCACTGTTGTGAGTATCCTATGGTCAACGACAACCTTCCCATTCACAACTACGCTTTCTACGGACTCGCCATTCTCACAATACACTAAATGAAGCGCGGGATCTCGTAAGGGAAAGAAGGGATGAGCATCCAAGTCTAACAGGATAATATCAGCAAGATACCCCGGCGCGATTTTCCCCAACTGCACTTCCATTCCTAGCGCAGTAGCACCTCCCTGCGTTGCAGCATCCAGAATTTCACCAGCATTAGGCCACGTGTGATAATCTTCGTCAGGGCGATTGTGGATGAGACCCACCTGCTTAATGACGCCAAACATATTTTGTGTATCATTGCTTGCCGCACCATCACTGCCTAACGCAATTGTAACACCGTGACGCTGAGCCTCAATGAATGGAAATAGTCCGCTTCCAAGACGCAAGTTACTTACGGGATTGTGGACAACTGTTGTTCCAGTCTGTGCCAGAAGTTCCAGATCACCCGATTCAAGCCAAATCGCGTGAGCAAGAGAGGTTCCCTGCTTAAGTACACCAACGGAATCAAGAAAGGATATTCCCCCTTGACCCAATGCCTCGTGAACGACGTGTGCCTGAAGTTCTGTCTCCACCGCATGCAGGTGTAAGCCAGTCTTATAGCGTTCTGCAAGCGTAACACATGAGGAAAGCAAAGTAGGACTACACCAGTGAATACCGCTTGGCCCAACGAGACAGCGCAGCCGTCCATCAGCCGCATGATGCCATGTTGCTATAAATTGTTCTAGTGCCGCGAGCTGGTTCACAATAGGAGGCCACTCGGTAAAACGATCAATAAATGGATGGTGTGGAAAGACCAAACCATGCTTCGCTCCCACTTCCAGTACCAGGTCTCTATCCTCAATATGAGGAGCTAGCGATGCTCTAATGCCTGCATCACTATATGCTTGCATTACCGCATCGAGATATTCTGATGCAACGCCTTCAACGGTCCAAAGGTGGTCAAGAACAGCAGTCGTACCCGTTTTGAGCATCTCAACCGCTCCGAGCAATGCACTCAAATATGCAAGACGTGGCGTCCACTCGACGATACTCGCGAAGAGTGGAATAAGCCATAGCTCTAGTGGAAGAGATGGCGATGTTGCTTTAAGCACATTTTCGGGCGAGTGTGTATGCGCGTTGATCAAACCAGGAATAGCGAGACAGCCTTGACCTTCGAGTACAATACCCTTCTGCATAGAATCAGGAATGATAGTGTTAGTGAGACCAACAGTCTGAATACGGCTCTCTCTAATGAGGATATCTTGATGAGGGAGAAGTCCTCCTTGCTCCTCAGGAGCAAGCAGTGTACAGTCATGTATGAGCAAATACGAATCATCTGTGTCTGCTCCTGTTTCATGACTCGCTTGTTTATCCCCCGATAAACGCATGTTGCCTCCGTATTGCATTGTTGTTATTCCTGCTCATTGTAACATAGTTGCGGTACAATATCGTAGCCGTTTTTTGTGTTAACACTTTTACGCAATAGATGTATCTCTATCCACCAAGTTGAGAGGCTCGCTCATAACGCGCTAATGCTTCTCTGTGTCGCCCAAGCGCATCAAGTGCGGCACCACTGTTAGACCACGCTAATGGATTATTTGGACTAAGCGAAATCGTTCGTTCATAGGCTTTGAGTGCTTCTGCATATTGCTCGCTTGCAAGAAAGGCATCACCAAGTGCGAGCCAGATGGAATCACGTGTTGCATCCTGCGCTAAAGCTTGCTGATAGACCTGTATCGCGGCTTCATAATTCCGCATTGTAAAGAGTTTATCCGCCCGTTTCTCCAATGCCAATATCGGATCGGGACTAGGGAGAGCGGCTGGTGTTTTACCAGAAACCCATGCTCGTAGCGCGTTTCCTGCCGAAGATGGTTGATGTATTTCTCCATCGTACCCTTGCGCTTCTTGTGGAGAGATTTGTGCATTCCTGGAGAGTTGCGTTCTCCCTTCTCCTAGAAGATTTGTACGTCTACGAGAAAGGAGCGTAAAAAGTTCAGCCATGAAGGTGTCAATAGTGGGAAAGCGCATTCTGGGTTGCTGATGAGTTGCTCGTTGTAACGCAGGCATGCCTTGCTCATAGTCCTCACGTTGAAGTACATACGAGAGGAGTTGCTGGCACAAGAGCGCGAAGGCATATTGATCGCTTGTAGGAGTTACAGCCTCCCAAAAGTGTGTCATATTGCCCGTTTGTATACTAGTACGACTGGCTGCATAGAGTTCTGGTGCTAGATAGGGTACGGAAGGCGGGTGAAGTCGTGCCAGCCCGAAGTCAGCGATCCAAGGTTGTTCCTGCTCATCAAAAAGAAGATTACCAGGATTGAGAGCACCATGAACAACATTTCGCGCATGGACTGCACTCAACGCAGACCCTATCTTTTGGATAATGCCCATAATGCGCACTCCTTGTGCCTCTTCGCGTTGAACCTGTGAGAGGAACGAGGGCAACGGATAGCGGACGTATTGACGAATGGTAAGTAATGCACTCTCTTGATTTGTGTTCGTCGTAATCAAAGCCGTAGAGCTATTTGACCGTTCCTCAAGCTGCTGCACGCCACAACTTAGGACAGGAAGAAGCGAGCCGTGACGTATTTGTGCTACATAAAGACATTCCAAACGTGCCGACTCCCAAAGAAACATAGATGCTTTGTCAGGCGGAAAGAGTTTCAGGACAACGAGATGCTTCAACTGCATATGTACTGCTAAGTATGCACTACCACTTCGACCATGACCCAAAAGCTGCTGGACTTGATAGCTTCCAAACTGTGCACCTGCAACGAGCATACCGCAGACACCACATATGACTCTTCCAGCTTCAACCCTGTGAGAAGGTTGTCCGAGGCACCATCCATTAGCCCCATTTTGTCGTTCATCCCTTCTACTCCTTTCATTCACATGTAGTCCTTTCTTAGTATGTCAGGGCACTCATTGTCTCTATAATACATTTGTCGTTTGTTGCTCACCGATTCTGAGTAGAGGGGAAAGTATTCCCTTCTATATTCCTCCGCTTCTGCCATGCATCTATCTGCTGTTGCTGACTCCGCTTTTGCGGAAACTCAGCTTGATTTGTATGAGGAGTAGACTTGATATGTTCGTCAACGCGCATAACGTTCGTAGAAACTTGATCGAGCAACGTTTTTTGCATCTGCTCTATTTGCATTTCTACTCGTACTGCTCGTTCTAGTGCTGTGTGTTCAACGGATGATGTGTCGAGTTCGTTAAAAACTGCCGAACCTCTCACTTCTGTGAGTGCCTCACGGAGTCGCAACATCAATGGATGTATTGACGTGATGGTGTTTGTGAGACGCTGCAGATGGCTTTGCTGTGCCCGTTGCAGGTAGGATAACTGCATGAGAATAGGACGAAGGTCTGTAGCAATTTGTGCCGAGAGCTGCTCTTCCAACAAAATAGGTTGTCCCTGCGTGTTCCTATCAAGAGCTTCCTGCAATAGTCTAAGACTATACAAAAGCTGTTCATAAGATGCCCCGCGTTGTGTCAAGGTACTCAAGCGATCAAGCATCAAATTGAGACTCACCGCAATTGGCATGAGTGGGCCTCCATTAATACGGGCGCGAACCGCGAAATCGCCACGAGCCACCTGTGCATGAATTCGTTGCAGTACTGCAATCCCTTCCTCCAACGCTTGTTTCTCTTGCGCGGAACGTGTTGCTTCGTCGGCTTCGCGGCGTGTCACAAACAACTCACGCTTTGAGATAACCAGTTCACCACGCATTTGCATAGTAAGACGATTGTTTTCAAGTAGCGTGAGAGCTTGACGGACAACTACAACCAGTACAAGGGCAAACGCGATAACATCAGCTTGTATAAGACTTGTTCCCCCGCGTTGAGCTATGATGGTGATAAGAACCGCACTTGTCGTCAATGCCAAAATAAAAGGTGCAATGGTCTGGAGCGTTGTAGTAAACTGAGACGAGCGACCAGCAACCAGAAGAGGTGCGGCACCGTTCGCACTATTAGAACGCGCTACCTGTTCTTGTCCTCGTGCAATACTGCGAGGGTACTCTACCGCCGCCAATCCAACAAATAACATGCTCAGGGGCCAAAGAATGTCTTGTAATGTCCCTGTATTAAATCCCGAAGGGGTGAGACTGAGATATCCAAGAAGGCTGTCAGTGATTGCGAGAAAGAAAAGACCCAGGCAAAGTCGAAATAGTACAGGCTGTTGCTCACGATTTGCAAGGGGGCTAAACATCAAAAAGGCACCAACCGCGACCAGGAAAAGATCACCTGCTGGAAAATAGACTGCCAGGAATGCTGCCCCTGCACTTGGTGCCTGCGAAAGTCCCGCGATCGCCGGACTTAGCACAAAAAACCAGGAAAGTGCAAGCGCTGCACCGATCACCGCCAACGCATCAAGAATTAATCGTGTACCGCCCACAGTTGCTTTATTACGACGGGAAAGAAGCAAGGCTCCAATTAAGAAGAATGGATAGGAAGCTACAAATCCAATATCGTAAAGACCTGGAAATGGTACATCAGCCGAGTTCATACGAACATCATAACTCGTCCAAACAGCTTGTCCACTCGCGTAAAGTGCAATGGCGAGGGCAAGAAATACCCAGGCAAAATATGCACGCTGCGCCATTTGAGCTTCCGCACGCGCGACAGCAATCTCGTTACGCGTTTGCTGCTGCGCACCCTGTACCATGAGGTTCCGCCGTAGCTGAGTAGAAACACGTCGAAGTCGTAGCGCAATTCTAAGACAAAAGACAAAGCCGATGCCTTCACCCACAAACTGCAAAATATCAGAGATGCTTTTAAGCGAAAAACTCTTGCCAGCCGTTTGTCCTGCAAGCCCCATTCCAATCAGGAAAAGCACAAACAGTGCGGTGAAACTAAGTACTACAATCGTACCATAGCGTTCTGCTACCCTATCTCTTGCCAGGGCTTCCCCATGAAAAAACGATGGCTCACGAGCATCTTTTTCAGGATCACGATTAGAGTATTGTGTCCCATTCGTGGAAAAAGAAGACACTGGGCTGTTTCTACTAGCAAAGGGTACCCTAGCCTTGTCTGGAAACCTTGTCACACCATTAAAAGCCATGCCTGCTCCAATCCTCTGTTCGGGGGGAAATGTAAAAAAACACTTCGTGAAAACACTCATATGTGTAGATGTAATGATTGAGCAAATAATACGTCTTTAGAGAAATAAAAAGTGCCATGAACACTTCTTTATCCCGTCATAACGCTTTGATGATATCCTGGAATATAGCATAACACCGCTCTCTTGTCAATCTTGAGAGATGTATAAGTACTTATTAGTTAGTATCAACTCCACGTATTTATACGTATAAAAAGAGAGATAAAAAAGCGAAATTCTTTTATATAGAAGAGCAGCAGAATACTGGTAGTGGATTAAACAATAGGTAGTATTTAGAAAGAACTTAGCCATGCACGATGCCCTCACAGACACAGCACATCTCGTCCCAATGATGGAAGCCAACTACACCGCTTACTACACATACTTTTCGTGCTTACCCTATTTGGAATTGCGAGAGTCGCCCGATATAACGATAATTATGAGCAAGGGGGCTGCCCTATGGAATGTTGTGACTCGTACATGCCTTACACCTGATAAAGTTGAAAGCACTATCGAGGAAACTCTTTCGCTATTCAACTCGCTCAGCCTGCCGCTCGTCTGGCACATTCTGCCCTCAACACAGCCATCGGACCTCAACGACTACCTCGAAAAGTATGATTTTCTGCTCTTCGAGGAGGAGCCACACATGGTTATTGAACCCGCAATTCACACGTTTAACCTGCCAACCATCCCCGGTTTTACTGTCGAACGTGTCACAGATACAGCTAGCTTTGCTCGTTGGCATGAAGCAACGGTAGCAGGCTTCTTTCCTAAAACACCATCGCTTGGGCAAATTTATTTTGATGCCTATACACTACTTGGCTTTGATCCACAAGGTCCATTTCTACACTATACAGGCTATATGAATGATGAACCCGTTACCTCTTCAACACTCCTCTTTACAGATGGTATGGCTGGCATTTATGACGTGAGTACCATCCCCTCTGCACGTGGCAAAGGCTTTGGAACAGCTATTACGCTCGCACCTCTCCTGGAAGCGCAAGCACAAGGCTATCAGTACGTTTGTCTACAAGCAACACGTATGGGCTACCCTCTTTATAAGCACATGGGCTTTACAGAGCAATACCGCGAACGTAAGTACTTCTGGCGTCCTGGACTCGCTGAGACGCTATAAGTACATACGACCTCAATACACCGTTCAGATGAGCGACTATGCTGACGATAGAGAAGGGTATATATAGAAGGAGGGACTGTCTCTTGGTCAGCAATATAGAAGAAACGCTAGAAGTACTCTCACTGCCAGAGTCGTTATCAATTCAACAGACATCATCGCGACTCACGACGGTGAGCATTGAATACAGTGTTGGCATCATGGCCTATAACGAGGAAGCCAATATTGGACGTACACTTGAAGCGGTTTTGAACCAGACACATTCTAGGACTGCGCTCACTGAAATTATCGTCGTCGCAAGCGGTTGTACTGATAATACAGTTGCCGTCGTAGAGGCGATGATGCCTTCAGAGCCACGGATACAGCTTCTCGTTCAGCCACGACGCGAGGGGAAAGCCTCGGCAATCAATCTCTTCCTACAACACGCACGTAGCGAGATTCTTGTCATGGTGGGGGCCGACATTATTCCTGAACGTGACACATTAGAGCAGCTTTGCACACACTTTTTTGATGCTAGCGTCGGCATGGTGGGAGCACATCCCATACCTGTTAACGATCAAGAAACTTTTGTTGGGCATGCTGTTCATCTCTTGTGGCTTCTGCATGATCGTATGGCCCGACGTAGCCCAAAACTTGGCGAGGTCGTCGCGTTCCGCAATACAGTCGAGAGCATTCCAACCGATACAGCCGTTGACGAAATTTCTATTCAGGCAGCGATATCGATGCAAAAGCTTTCTCTTGTCTATGAGCCAGAAGCCCTTGTATATAACAAAGGTCCTATGACCATCCATGATTTTCTGAAACAACGCCGTCGTATACACGCGGGGCACCTCAAAATACGGGAGCAAGAACGATACGAAGCACCAACAATGAACGTCCTACCAATCCTGCGTGAACTCCTCGTTAGTACGCCCTATGCGTTGAGTACTCCAAAGCAGTTTGTATGGACACTCGGCACGATAGGCTTGGAGGGACTGGCACGTTTGCAGGGGCAGTATGATGTTATGCGCAAACGTTCACATCATGTCTGGCAAGCGGTAGCATCCACGAAGACGCTAGAAGACGCCGAACGCAAACTACGACGCATCTCAAGAACGCAAAGCGTGATTGTCTTTCATATACAGCGCGAAGGAGGAAAGCTACTCGATATACAAGTAGAGCGCGGTATTCACACCTTTCTACAGAAGACGCTACCCGCACTACGAAAATATATGCGTCGAGACGACCTGTTAAGCGTCCACGGAATGCATACGCTTGTCGCGGTCCTGAACGCTGAACATGGTGGCGCCGAATTCGTGGCACAACGCCTGAAGGACCTGATGGAAACATATATGCTAGCTCACAATTCGCAAAACGCTCCACTTCAAGTGCGCTATCACGCGGTCTCCTTTGGACAAACAACCGAAGCCGATACCAACTACAATTAGCGGTAGGGGCAGCAATTCATTGCGCCCGAAGATGGGTTGAGAGGGGTTCATGTCAGGGTAGAGATTCGTTGCTGACGTGTTGCCCTTCCCCGTCCCCATCTTTGGGCGCAATGAATTGCTGCCCCTACCGTTCGACCACATACTCATGTCCATCATTGAAATACAGTGGCGTGCTACAATGAAGCGGTAGCCATATCAGGCGGTTACATAGCGTTCAAGACAACAGAAAGCGCGGCGTATCATTTATGGCATCGGCCTCTTCAGTGCAACCTTCATCACATATAGCGAGAAACCAGAAACCGAGTAGCGTTCCACTACGTATATTTGCTGCATGCCTCACTTCTATCATCGTCTCTATCCACTACACCAACTATAGCCCACTTATCACAGCCATACGCGCCGAGCTGCATATTACAAGTGGACAGGCTGGTTTGCTCTCAACATTGCTCTTTCTGGGACTTGCCCTTACCTATCTGCCAGCTGGAGCATTAGCAGACCGCTTCGGTGCCAGACCTGTCCTCATTTGGTTTAGCGGCTTGATCGTTGTTGGAGGTGTTCTGCTGCCACTCTTTCCTAACCTTTTATGGATACTTTTTTGTCGTCTCCTGGTTGGCTTTGGCTCTGGGGGCGCGTTCATTGCTGGCGCGGGCATTTCAGCAGGCTTAGGCAAACACGCTCCACTAGGACAGGGGCTTTATGGTGGCGCGACACAGGTCGGGCAAGCACTAGGGATATTTGTCACCCCCCTTTTACTGCCTTTACTGGGTTGGCGTGGGTGCTTCCTCTTCTGGGGTATTTTGAGCGCGTCATCCGTTGTCGTCTGGCTCTTCGTGAATGATGGGCAAGAAGTACGAGTGCGGACTAAAATTGACGTGAAATCAGCGATTCGCTCACCCTCCGTCTGGACTCTGGGGCTTTCACATCTCGGCACGTTTGGTCTGGGGGCTGCAATCTCGGCCTGGCTGACTATTTATCTCATTGATCAGTATCATTTGTCACTCACACTCGCCGCCACCTTTGGCTCGTTTGCTTTATTAACGGGCATGTTCTTCCGACCTCTTGGTGGCGTATTAATTGGGCGGGGCATCATTGGTGCAATCCCTTTACTTCGTATAGGAACGATCATGGGCGCGCTTGGCGTTGCGGTATTGATGATTCCACTCACACTGCCAATACTAGCAATTCTTGGTATTTCATTGATCGCTATCGGAGCAACCATACCATACACCTCCGTGTTCAATTCGGCTGCACAGCTACGAACTGTTCGCAAAGGTGTCGCGCAGGGCTTTCTAAGTGTGTTAGCTAGCCCAACCGCTATCATTGGACCACCTCTCATAGGCTATTTACTGGATCGTACCAAAAGCTTTACCTATGCCTTTAGTATCATCCTCGTGTTTAGTACTATCGCCATTACTGCATCCTTTCTTGCAGGGCCTGCATTTAAGCGTGAGTCAGTTGTACCGCAAACATAAACATATTCAGAATACGATGTCACCTCTTCTGCTGTTGATACGTTACTCAAGTAGGAGTTAAGTTCATCTTAATTCCCTTCTATCAAACAAAAGAGAATAGTGTGTTCTTCAAGGATGGAGCAATATTTCTATGAAAAGACCAAAGGCGATCATTTTTGACTTGGATGGCGTACTCACCGATACATCTGAGTACCATTACCAAGCATGGAAACATCTCGCGGATGATGAGGGCATTCCATTTACACATGAAGAGAACGATGCTCACCTGCGTGGCGTTGGACGCCGTGACTCGCTCATGTACCTGCTTAAAGGTAAGCAAGTGTCAGAAGACCAGATGCAAGAGATGATGGATCGTAAGAACCGTTATTACACGGAATTGATTAAGAACATGACACCAAATGAGGTCGTCGCGGGTGGTGTCGAATTGCTGAAAGAGCTTCGCGCGGAAGGCATCAAGACCGCCATTGCCTCTGCCAGCAAAAACACGGCAACGGTGTTAGAGAAGTTGCAAATCACCTCGTACTTTGATGGTATCGCCGATGGCAACAGTATTGTCAACGGCAAACCAAAACCTGATGTCTTTGTCTTCGCGGCAGGGCTTGTCAACACGCCAGTCATGGACTGCTTAGGTGTTGAGGACGCAGACGCAGGCATTGAAGCGATCAAAGCGGCTGGAATGGAAGCACTGGGCATTGGTCCAGCAGAACGCTTTCACAAAGCAGACAAAGCTATTCCAAATATGGAAAACAAAACACTACAAGATTTGATAGACTAACACATAAAAACGCACGGTACTAGCTTCGAGGAAGCTAGTATCGAGCATTTTTAGGAAGGATGCTTCTGTGGACCTTTGGCACATAAGCGAGACTACCTTTGACCCAACGCCTAAAACTCTTCATAGCCAGGAAACTGTCTACACGGTAGGCAATGGCTACTTTTGTACACGTGGCACATTTGAAGAAGGCTACCCGAAAGCCAATCCCGCGACACTGCTCTACGGTGTTTTTGACAAAGTTCCGATAGCGAAAGAAGAACTCGCCAACGCTCCTGATTGGACAGTAATACGCTTGTTCGTCAATGGCGAACGCTTCCGGCTTGATAGAGGCCATATTCTGGACTACCAACGCACGCTCGATATAAAAAACGGCGTCGTAACGCGCACAGTACATTGGGAAGGCGAGTCGGGTACACGGCTACTCATTACAAGCGAACGCTTTGCCAGTTTAGCGGACGAACATGTCGGCGCGATTCGCTACAGTGTAACAGCAGAAAAAGCTGATCAGCCGCTGGAAGTCGAACTGTTCGCGGATCTCAATACTGCGGTTGGCAACTACAACCTGATGCATTGGGAAGTTGACGATCAAGGCCATAAAGATAATATCGTATGGCTCAAAAGCAAGACGATAGCGACACAGGTTCAACTAGCGCAAACAATTAGCATCACGAGTACGACTCAGGGCTTCAACACAGAAGTCTATAACTCAGATATTGCTCCGAGCATTCGGCTCTACGGCACACTAGCACAAGGTGCAACCGTTACCGCCGAAAAATTCGTCACAATGTATACCTCTCGTGACGGTGTAGACCCTGTGCCAGCCGCACTCGATCATCACCAGGGCCTTCTCAAGGCCGAAGGTAATGCATACGATACGTTGTCTGCCGGAAATCATACCGCATGGGAACAATTCTGGAATGAAGCGGACGTGATTATCGAAGGCGAAGAGAAGGCGCAGGTGGGTATACGCTATAATCTGTACCAGTTGCGCATTAACGCCTCTTCACATGATGATCGCTACAGCATCGCAGCAAAGGGTATGACTGGCTTTGGCTATCGTGGTCACATCTTCCATGATACCGAGATTTTCATGCTTCCCTTCTTTGTCTATGCCATGCCTCATCTCGCACGTAACCTTGTTATGTATCGCTATCACACACTACCAGCAGCACGCAAGAAGGCCGCAAGCAACGGCTTCGAGGGCGCGCAGTATGCATGGGAGAGTACGCTAAGTGGTGAAGAGTCAACGCCACCTTCCATCATCCACCCGGAAACTGGCGAGGTCATTCCTGTGCTCAATGGACCATTAGAGATACATATTAGTGCTAGCGTTGCACATGCCGCATGGGAATATTGGAACATTTCGGGTGATAATGAATTCATGCGCGACTATGGGGCAGAAATTATTCTGAGCACTGCCGTCTTCTGGGGTAGTCGTGTTGAGAAGAACAAGGAACGCGACGAGTACGAGCTTACAGATGTCATTGGACCCGACGAATGGCATGAGCACGTCAACAACAATACCTTTACCAACTTCATGGCGCGCTGGAATCTGCAAACCGCACTCGACATTCTACAATGGCTTCGTACAACGGCTCCAGACAAAGCGCAGGCATTGGAGAAACAACTTGACCTGACGAGTCAACGTCTTGAACATTGGCAGGATGTGGTCAAGCATATGCGCATTCTCCAAAATCCAGAGACGAAGGTGTTTGAGCAGTTCGATGGTTTCTTTAAACGTGAGACACTCGATCAAGAGAAGTACAAAGGTCGCACCGATTCGTATCAGGGTATTCTCGGCGTGGAGGGGATACAGAAGTACCGTATCGTCAAACAGGCGGACGTGCTGATGCTCCTCACAGTCCTCAACCAGGATTTTGATCAGGAAACCAAGCAGGCCAACTGGGACTACTACTATCCGCTCACCGACCATGAGTACGGGTCCTCGCTCACACCTGCGTTCCACGTCATTCTGGCATGCGAACTGGGCAAGGAGAATGCCGCGACTGAACTGTTCCGCCTAGGTAATCTCGTTGATATCGAGAACTTGCGTGGCAACACACCGGAAGGCATTCATACCGCTTGTTCCGGCGCGGTGTGGCAAGCAGCAATTTTCGGATTTGCGGGTCTGAAAATAAGCGAAGACGGCTATACGACCGGGCCACACCTACCCGACAAATGGACTCGCCTCGCCTTCAATTTCACCCTACGTGGCAAATTGGAGCGTGTGGACCTGCACAAATAGCTTGACAAGTGCACAGTAGAGGAGTATTATTAGCTTCGTGAAGAAACCTCTTACAAAGAGTGGACTCACGAGGCCCCATGGCGCATTCGTCTAGCGGCCTAGGACGCCGCCCTCTCAAGGCGGAGACCACGGGTTCGAATCCCGTATGCGCTACCAAGAACGATAAAGAAACGTCTCAAGTCTGTCCATAAGCGGCTTGAGACGTTTCTTTATCTCTAGTTTCTTGACAAAAAGTAGCAACCGTGTAGCAACACGACTTATTATCTTTTTAGCCAAACACAAACTCCATACCTCACTTCATCGTTTCCTAAAAAGGCGTTACTCCTTCACTATGATTGATGACCAATGAAACAGTACCTTTTGTACTTAGCTTTTCTTTTCGCGTTGTATCTAGTAGATACTTTCGTTCAGCCTAAATACATGCGTTCATGTAACACAGGGAAGACACGTTATGAAATCAACAAAAACAATGCTGCTAGGTACTATCATTGCCTTACTTGGAGTAGGTCTTGCACAACCGGGAGATAACTATTACCTCTTTAGGAATTTTTACCTGATACCAGCAGACCTGTTATTAAACTACCTTCCTGTTGTATCAATTCTATTCATCTTGGTCGGTGTTGTCGTTGGCATTGTTGGATACTTTCAAAAGCAATGAAACCATTACTAGAGAAAAAATTATCTTAATAGACGGATTTCTTCTGAGTCCCGTAATATAGCTCATTTATAACAGCTAACAATGTCTTTATATTGAAGGGCTTTCGTAGAATTGCAAGAGTTGGATGACGCTTGTGAACGGCATCTAATTCTTGCTGTGCTGCACCAGAAACAATAACAGTGGGAAGCGTTGAAGGGTCTATACGTTCGTAAAGCTGATTGATAACAGCTACACCAGATAATTCACCAGGAAGACCTAAATCGACAATCAGCACATCATACAACAACGATAATGTAGTGCCGCCATTCGCCGTAAACAAAGCCTCTAAAAGAGATATGCCATATGTATAAGAAACAACTGTATGCCCCGCCAGTTCAAGCGTCGTGGTAATCAAATCACAAATCGCTGGATTATCCTCTAACAACCCAATCTTCATACTACTTTTTCCTCACTACAAATTTCACACGTCTTTCAACGTCTACGATAAAAAGAGCTTTTTCGGATTACATTCTGGTAAGCAACATTCCGATTTATCTGTCACAGCGTAGAAAATACAACCTTTAATAGACGAAAATCAAAAGAAATATTCCTTATTTTTCTTATTATCTCTGTATAATTCTTTGAAATATTTATATTCATTATAAAATACTTTCTTTTGTATATGTGCGTTGACTTATTTATTAGTCGATGGTATACTCTTCCTGAGAACGTGGGATGAGGTTTCGTGATAGAATAGGTACACTACAATACCCTTTCATGTGTTGGTTATGGAGCCTTCTTTCCAGCATCCTCTTCATGAAATGTATTATTTTCATGGATGTTTGAGCTTTTCTCCATGAGAGGAGTTACAGATGCTTCATAATGACACCCGGTCTCTAGTCAAGACCCAATTCTCACTTAAAGCAATCCTCTTCGTTGAAGATGACGCGAGTATTGCTGAATTTATCACTCTTCCCATTTCTTCAGAACCCACCTATGCTGTGCTGCTTGTCGCAAATGGGAGAGAAGCGTTGCAAATACTCAAGGACATCGTACCTGACCTCATTCTTTTGGACGATCACCTTCCCGAAATTGACGGATTTGCATTTTACGACCATCTTCGTTTAACACAAGGACAAGAAGAGACTCCTATTGTCTTCTTACATGCAAGTGTTCCTTCAAATGTTGTGAAAGAAACCAAACATCGTGAGGTTGCTCTGCTTAAGAAGCCATTTGAACTCAATGATCTCCTCAGTATTATTGAGCAAACATTCGCCAAGTCCTAAACACAGATATTTTCTTGCCGTGCTTTCTACGTTATCTGTGCCTGTTAAACTACACATAATGGTCTTGCCAAAAAGTGAGAACAAACAGTAGTGCGTTTAAAAACCATTGTCACTGGTACTTCTGTGACTTAGTTGGAGACCATACCGTCTAACATTATGTCTCATACTCATACTAGACATAACACGAGTCAGCATGTTCTTTAAACATTATTCTTTTTAAAGTAGAATGCACTCCAGTCATCTGAAAGGACTTTATCTCTATGTCTTCAAATCTTCGTCCGCTTCTAGTACCACGTGCAGAAGCTTCAACCACTGTATGGGCAAGACGGCGTGATATTCCCATCGCTTTTCTTGCATGGATTGCTCTTGCGGCAGTCATCCTGTGGGGAGCTGCACACATTGCGAGTACAATCCTTCTCTTAGTCCTTGCGGCTCTCCTCGCTTATGCGCTTGCTCCAGGCGTGAAACTTTTGGAACGTTTCATGCCGCGTTTCCTTGCTATTCTCATTATGTACATTGTTGTGCTTGGCGTTGTCAGCTTACTCATCTACTTTGTCGTGAGTACGGCGATTCACCAAGTTGGAACACTCTCAACCTTTGTGCAGTACTGGCTCACGCCAAAAAGCAACGGACAACTCACACCGCTGGAACAGTTTATTCAGTCCTTTGGTATCTCACAAAGTCAAATCGTCTCAGCTCGTACCCAAATCATCGCAAGTATTGAGGGGATTGCCACTAGTACTCTTCCACTGCTCACGGGATTTTTCAGCTTCTTATTAGATGTGGTCGTCGTTGCCGTTCTCAGCATCTACTTCCTCATTGATGGGTCTCGAATCACAACATGGTTTCGCACGAACATGCCTCAAGCGGCACAGGCGAACTTTTTGCTTGATACGCTTCAACGAGTCGTAGGCGGCTACATTCGCGGTCAAGTCCTTCTCTCCGTGCTTATCGGCGTTCTTGTTGGCGGTGGCTTAACCGTCTTTCACGTTCCCTACGCACTTTTGCTAGGCGTCCTTGCATTCATCTTGGAGTTCATTCCCATCCTGGGAACACTCGTCTCTGGCCTCATTTGTACAGTAGTCGCGTTGACACAGGGATGGTTGATCGCACTCGGTGTATTGATTTACTTTATCGTTGTTCATGTACTCGAAGGCGATATCATCGGACCACGTATCGTCGGTAAAGCTGTGGGACTTCATCCCATTGTCTCTATCGCAGCCTTGATCGCGGGTGCTGAACTCTTTGGAATCGTTGGTGCCCTGTTCGCCTCTCCACTTGCAGGAGTCTTACAAGCACTTCTGATCGCGCTGTGGATACACTGGCGTGAGACACGTCCTGAACAGTTCGAGGAGACAAAAGCAGGAATAGCAGATAAGATAGCGGATAGTCTCTCAGATACACCTACGCATTCCTCAGAGGCAAAGCTTTCTTAGGATGCTGGTGCATACTATCATTCCTTATACCCATCTCTTCTCAGCTCCTCTTCCTGCATCTACCAAAATAGTACTGGCAGGAAGAGGAGCAATGATATAATGTTCTTGAGATGAGTCGCTAGAATAGACTCCTCCCATGAACAGTAGAGCTGTTTTACCTGAGATTGAGGAAAAGAATGACAGCACCACAAGGAAGTAAAGATACAATAGCCACTCATCAGCAAGAAGTCCTTCAACAGAGTGACGCACGGTTTCGCATTTTGCTTGAAAAGACAAAATATGCCGTAGCTCTTTATAATCGAGACAAAAATATCTTCTATATCAGTCCTGCTATCGAGCATATATTGGGGTACACACCTGAGGAATACATTCATTTAAAAAACCGCTTTGATTTGCTTCACCCCGATGATAAGGAACGGAGTTTGACAACTTTTACCTCATTATTTGAGACTGCAAATGGAAGTAGTGTTGTCGAACACCGAGCGAGGCATAAAGATGGAACATATCGATGGGTAGAAGTGACCTATACGAACTTCCTTGATGAAGCTGATGTTACTGCGTTTGTGGCAAGCTTTCGAGATATCAGTGAGCGGAAACAGGCAGAGGAGATTCGCCAGGAACTCTTAGCTCGTGAGCAAAAAGCACTCGCTGAAGTAGAAGCACAGAAGCAGCACTTCTCCTCTGTTTTAATGGAGGCACCCACAATCATCAACGTATTCAGGGGTCCAGATCATGTGTTTGACTTTGTAAATGAAGAATTTCTTGCACTACTTGGGCATCGTCAGTTTCTTGGCAAAACCGTTCGTGAAGCACAGCCTGAACTCGAAGGGCAAGGTATTTATGAACTTTTAGACTCGGTCTACCAATCTGGCGAGCCATTCTTTGGGAATGAAATTGCAGTACCTATAGTGACGCCAAATGGACCAACTCAACGATACTACAATTTTATGTATCAACCGACTCATGATGCAGCTGGCCAGATTGATGGCATTGTCAGCTTTGCATTCGATGTTACCCAACAGGTGTTGGCGCGCCAGAAAGTTGAAGAAAGAGAAGAGCAGTACCGTTTCCTTGCCAATGCAATGCCGCAGCAGGTATGGACTGCCATGCCTGATGGAATACTTGATTACGTGAATCAGCAGACGGTTGACTACTTTGAACGAAGTGCCGACGAAATTATAGGAGCAGGATGGCAGAACTTTCTTCATCCAGATGATTTGCCCTCATGTCTTCATGCGTGGCAGCACTCCTTACAAACCGGACAACTTTACCAAATAGAGTTTCGATTGCGAGCAGGTGACGGAACGTATAAGTGGCACCTAGGGCGTGCCTTACCATTGATGAATAATGGACATATTGCGAAGTGGTTTGGAACAAATACAGACATTCATGAATATAAAAAACTACAAGCTCAAAAAGATGAGTTTATTAGTATGGCAAGTCATGAGTTACGTACTCCTATGACCACGATCAAAGCTTGGACACAGATACAAAAAAAGCAGTTTGAAAAACAGGGTTTAGAAGACGCTGTTCACTATTTCACCAAAATGGAAACACAAATAAATAAAGTCAACCGACTCATTGCGGACCTGCTCGACATTTCCAAAATACAAGTTGGAAAATTGACCTATGCGCGGGATGATGTCTCCATTGATGCTATTGTTCGTGAAAGCGTTGAGATGGTGCAACAGACAAGTCCAACATATACGATTTCCATTCATGGTAGTACAGACGAATATCTGGTTGGGGACAAAGACCGATTGGAGCAAGTTTTCACGAACCTTTTGAGCAACGCGATCAAGTATTCTCCAAAGGCAACAACCGTTGATATTTCTATTGAAACAGTGCAAGATCAAGTTTTCGTCAAGGTACGCGATTATGGTATTGGTATTCCTCGTGAGCATCAGAGCAAGATATTTGATCGCTTCTATCGAGTTTCTGATGGAGCACAATCACTCTTCCCAGGTTTAGGTATGGGATTATATATCGCTTGTGAGGTTATTATGAGACACGGTGGAGATATAGCGGTTGAGAGTGAAGAGGGTAAAGGATCAACATTTACAGTAACCCTCCCTTTAAAAAATCAGGTTTATAAGCCTGAGCAAGAGTAGCTTCTAAAAGAGCGTATGTTCTCGACGAACAAAAAAGAAAAGGTGGCAACTTGGAAACTCTTCTGTCATTGATAACTTCTGCGATCAGTAGCTCGCTCACAATAATTGTTCCCAACCGAGGCCGTAAGAGTGATAGCAACAATCCTCAAAACATTGTGGAAGAGAACGACTTGTTAAAAAATCGTTTAGCTCAAGCAGAAAGCCGCAGCCAGGAACAAGAGGCTCGTATTGCTCTATTGGAACAACAGATTCAGGAGCTACAGGGTAGACAGCACTAGTTGCTACCTTCCACAAAACAGGACTTAATCGACAGTAATATGCAAAAAATACATATCACTGTCGCACATAACCAAACAAGATGACTACGTATAATCCTAGAGTTCGCTCAAGATTCTTGCGCCTTGCCGAGTGATCAGCACAGTGTGCTCAAACTGTGCCGCCCACCCGCCATCTATAGTGCGTACTGTCCATCCATCTGCATCAACTTTCACACGTGCCGATTTCTCCACCAGTATTGGTTCAATCGTAATCACAAGTCCTTCTGGTATCACTAAGCCTGTGCCAGGACGACCAACACTAGGCACATCTGGCGGTTCATGCATGCGTTGACCCAGGCCATGTCCTATATACTCGCGTATTACGCTAAAGCCTCGTGACTGAGCAAAGCTTTGTATTGCATGTCCGATATCGCCAATACGCTTTCCCGGCAAGGCAGCTCGAATACCCTCCATCATTGCCTCGTAGGTGGTATCAATGAGATGCTGATGTTTGGAACTGATCTTACCTACAGCAATGGATATCGTAGAATCGCCAGCATAGCCATCCAAAAGCATTCCAGCATCAATACTCAGCACATCACCTATTTTCAGCTTCTGACTCCCTGGTACTCCATGAACAGCAACATCGTTCACAGAGGTGTTTATACAGCCTGGGAAGCCTTCCTCCGTATAAAATACTGGCACCGCGTCCAATTGAGCCATATAGTCCATCGCATACTCGTTCAGTTCTTGAGTAGTCGTACCTGGACGAGCCATAGCTGCGAGATTTTTTAAAAGTCGTGCCGTTGCCTGATTAGCCCGTAGCAATCCTTCTATAGATGCTTGTGTTGCTGCAACCAAGAGTGTCTTTCCTTTCTCTTTAGAACTCAATAGAGGTTTCAGTATACCATAGGGCACAGAGTGAACTACTTTTTTAGCTTGCTACAAATAGGAGAGAAGCAGACAATTATAAATAGCGTCCTCTCTTCCGACGAGGAGAAATGAAATTGGTCCATTTTTTTGCTATGTGGGAACATTTTTGTTATAGTTACATAGAGCACAATTCAGACGTGTATCAGGAAACATACACAAAGCTATCATATAATGGGAAGGAACTTTATGTATAAGAAAGTAATTGTAGGCATGGTTGCGTTCGCACTCATGACAGTCCTCTTCGCGGCATGCACCATCGTTGATGCATCCTCATTGAACAGTGGTCCACAAGCGCATATGGGTAATGCAGCATTTAAAGCTGCCTCTATCAACGTCAAAAAGGGTCAGAAGCTTATTCTTGTTGACGACGTAGCTGTTCAGCACATTATCGTCAATGGCACCTGGCAAGGCTCCGCTCAAGTCCCCAAACAAGAGGCAGGTGCCCCTAAGGTAAACGTGAGTATTGCAGGTGGTGCTTCTGCTGTTGGCCCATTCACGCAAGCTGGCTCATTTAATTTGTACTGCACTATTCACGCAGGCATGCAAATCAAGGTTATAGTCAGTTAATATCTCTCAAAAGTAAGGAGAACGGCAATATAGCGAATATGTTGCCGTTCTCCTTACTTTTGAAAGTATACTCCCAGAAATTCTGCTTGCCACACGTTCACTTGTATGAGCAGAACCTCTGGTACTTTCGTAGGAAAAGGATTATATTTGTAGGGCCTTGATGAGTGATGTGCTATACTTTTCCAAGTATAAGAAGTAAGCAAAGGGAATTTTTTGTCTATGCGGTTGCGGTTGTTTACACAATGGAAAAACGTTTTCTCTCACCTATTCTTGTTTAAAGTTGGGGCGATGGTAGGTCTTTTTCTAGTAAGCGTGCTTATAGTTGCTTGCGGTACTACCAGCAGCAGTGCCAGCACTGCTAATTTTGGCAACCCACCTGTAACCGTCACCATTGATTTGAATGGCAGCAACAGTTCACCAACGCCAACGGTACCCGAATACTGGTGTGGAGCATGGGCCACACAATCATCACCACCATTTGGAACATCTACAGTGGGCGTGTATGCCAAGTTTGTGCATAATGTCAAAGCGGACCCTAACGATGTCGGTAATCCACAAGGCGTACAAGGTGCGAATGCGGTAGCAACGGTCCTCTGGCCCGATGGCACACAAACACAAATAACAGGAACAACGGGTGCCGATGGACTAACCACTTTTCCCATCTCTACCGCCAATCGAGGCGACGCGATCAATAAACTTACCTTCATCACAGTCCAGTTTACAAAAGATGGTGTTCCTCCTTGCACAGTGGATCGCACACGTGCCGCCTTCTTTACACTCGTTACAGGTAACGCACAAGGGGGGATAGGTTCGACAGGAACAACGCCCACAGGAGGAGGTACAGGTAATCCTGGTGGCAACCCAAACCCTAAACCAACTGGCGGCCCTGTCAAGCATTAGTAGGGACGCGAACAGGGTGTGCTTATACACATTAACAAAATACTTTGGGAATTCTACGGACGCCCACAAGGGGCTACCCTACTATATAGTTCTCTTGTGGACTACGCCCACCGTGTATAGTAGGGTAGCCCCTTGTGGGCGTCCGTTCTCGTATTTCTTTACACCTCTTGTTATTTGAACAGTCTTGCCCCTTGTGGGCGCCCGAAAGTTTAATTACCAAACTATTTTATTAATGTGCATAAGCACACCCTAGCAACGAGGGCAACCTGTTCCTCAATTTAAGAAAAGAGTTTTCTATGCAAGATATTCGGATAGAGCGTTGGGCACACACATTGGTCAATTATTCTCTATATGTGAAAGCGGGGGACGTTGTGGCAATTAACGCGACTCCTGCCGCAGCTCCTCTGATAGAGGCTGTGTACCGCGAGGTTCTACGTGTGGGTGCACATCCAGTACCGCAAATTTCGCTTGAAAGCCTGAATGAGATATTGCTACGAGAAGGCAATGATGCTCAACTAACGCTGCCCTCTCCAACGGCAGCAGCACTGGCAGAGCAAGTTAATGCTCAACTTACAATTTACTCGAGTAACAATACAAAAGCTTTGAGCGGTATCGCGCCAGAACGTTCTGCCCTGCGACGGAAAGCACTGATGGCGACAAGAGGCTTAATGAGTAAACGTGAACAGGCAAGCGAGTATCGGTGGAGTTTGACCTTGTATCCCACGCAGAGCTACGCGCAAGATGCAAATATGTCGCTTACCGAGTTCGAGGAGTTCGTGTTCAATGCCTGCTTCCTGAACGATGAGAACCCAGCCGCGCAATGGAAGAAACTCTCCGAGCAACAGCAACGTCTTGTCGATTGGCTTAAGGGACACAAAAAAGTTCACATCCTGGGCGAAGGTACCGATTTGACACTCTCAATTGAGGACCGCATCTTCATCAATAGCGATGGTAAGCGCAACTTTCCAAGCGGTGAGTTTTTCACGGGACCAGTCGAGAACAGCGCGCATGGCGTCATTTCCTACGAAATACCTACGACGTATGATGGGCATGGCGTAGAGGGTATTCGCTTAGTCTTCCGCGAAGGCAAGGTCATCGAGGCAACTGCTCGCCAGGGACAAGAGATATTGCAGCATATGCTTGATATTGATGAAGGGGCGCGCTACCTCGGCGAATTTGCCTTTGGTAACAATTCGCGTATTCAGCGTGGCATCAAAAACATCCTCTTTGACGAGAAAATAGGCGGTACAGTTCACCTTGCGCTCGGCAATAGCTATCCAGAGACAGGTGGTGTCAACCATTCCGCACTGCACTGGGATATGATTTGCGACCTGCGTAAAACTGGTGAGGTATGGGTTGATGACACACTGTTTTTGAAGGATGGGCAGATATTGGTATAATGACGATTGTAGTAGTCCACCGATGTTGCTTTGACGGTTGTAGTAGGGACCGATTTATCACGTCCTTGTTAGCAATCGAGTGGTGACAAGGACGTGATAAATCGGTCCCTACCAAGTATTCGTGTTATTTGTGAAACAGCATTATTGCGGAGGCCCGCTCGGAGGAAGGCATTACTATGCTGCCCGCTCAATCTCCTCTCTACTGCTCTGTCATAGGACGTGGGGAGCCTGTCGTCTTTGTTCATGGTGACTCATTGTTTGGCAACCCTGTTGACCATTGGCTCAACCAACTGGACTTGGCAGATGAGTATCAGCTTATTATGCCTGCTCGCTATGGCTATTATTTGAGTCCGTTGCCACAGCATGAAACCTTTGATGTCTATGCACAAGCAATTGCTGATTTGCTTGGAGAGGGCGCACATCTTGTAGGACATTCCTACGGAGGTATTGTTGCCCTACTAGCAGCAGCACAACGACCTGAAGCAGTCTATTCGCTCACAGTAAGTGAGCCACCTGCATTTAGCCTTGTTCGAGGACATCCCGATGTGGAACGCTTCATCGCTCGCATACAAGCGGCTCCAGTTCCTATCTCTCAGATGACACCTGAAGCGTTCACATTGTTTCTAAACAACGCAATTTTTGATCAACACGAAACACAACTTCCCGAAAGAGCACGAGCCATTGTAGAGTCTCCTTATGGGCGAAGAGGGACCGAAGCTAACATGAGAGAGCCGTTTCCGTGGGAAGCAACTATTCCTCTTGATCGTCTTGCGACAACCACTTTTCCTAAGCTTGTCTTCTCAAGTAAAACGGTTCCAATGCACGAAGCGGTATGTGAACTCCTTGTACAACGGCTAGCAGCAGAACATGCGGTTATCTCGGAAGCCGGACATGTTATACCTAGAACGGGAAAACTCTTCAACGAGCGGATAAGGACATTTCTCAAAAAAGCCAGAACATAGTACCCACGGACGCCCACCAGGGGCTACCCTACTATATTTTATGCGCGCTCTGCACGTCGTGTATAGTAAGGTAGCCCCTGGTGGGCGTCCGTGGGATCCCCGAATTAATTTCTCAAACAGCATCATTACGCCCTTTGCCCGATCACATCTCGCAGGGCGTAATGACGCCTTTTAACAAATTACTATAGATATGTCAGTTGTAGTGGCGCGATAAATCGCGCTCATGTTCCCGATTGATCGACGGAACGGGCGCGATAAATCGTGCCCCTACAGCATTCTCTCGTTAAAAATGTTTGTGATACTTGCTAACATCCCCTCTATAGCTTAGAATAGATGTACAAACACTTCCTCGTGCTGCACAGCACTAGTTCTTGATTACTGGATGGAGGCTCACGTTGGAGCAGGAACAAGCAGTCATACCAACATATTCTACTATCGAGGATATTCAACGGGCGATGTTTGCCCAAAATTATATAGCAGACCGAAGTCTAGCAACCGCCGTTTTTCTCGCGTTGAAACAACGTAAGCCGCTTTTATTAGAAGGCGAACCAGGAGTAGGCAAAACAGAGATTGCCAAGGTTTTATCGGCGATGCTTAACACAAAGCTAATTCGTTTACAGTGCTATGAGGGTATTGATGTCAACACTGCTGTCTATGAGTGGAACTATACACGTCAGATGTTGCATATACGCTTGATGGAAGCAGGCGGAACAAACCAACAGGAGGAGCTAAAGGCGATATTTGGCCCCGACTTCCTGATGCAACGCCCACTCTTACAAGCGATTGATCCAGCAAATCCATTGCCACCTGTTTTACTCATCGACGAACTGGACCGCAGCGATGAAGAGTTTGAGGCGTACCTGCTCGAACTGCTATCCGATTTCCAGATTACCATTCCAGAAATCGGCACCATTCAGGCTAAAGAGCCACCATTCGTGATTATCACCTCGAACCGCACACGCGAAATTCATGATGCTCTGCGCCGCCGCTGTCTCTACTACTGGATCGACTTCCCTACGCTCGACAAAGAGTACTCGATTGTAACAGCACGAATGCCCCAAGTGCCACAAAGGTTGGCGAGACAGGTGTGTACCTTTGTACGTGATTTACGCACGATTGATCTGTTCAAGGCCCCTGGTGTTGCCGAGACACTTGACTGGATTAGTTCACTGCTCGCACTCGACCAGACCGAACTTCTCGAAGGCCCTGTACGCGACACGCTTGGTGCGCTTCTCAAGTACCAGGACGATGTGTTGAAGGTTGGCGGCAACGATCTTACGAAGACGCTGCAAAAGGCACGAGGGGCGTCCTAGTCATGAACATATCCTCACAGCAAAATGAGCAGCCATTAGAGATGCGTCCTTTGGATATCGAGCGTGGAGAGCGTTTGCTTTACCGTTTGACAGAGTTTGGACGCATCTTGTGGGAGGTTGGTATCGGCGTTGGGCCACGTCAAATGCTCGATTTGGTCGAGACATTGGGCTATATCGACCTGACCAATAAAGAAGATTTTTATAACACCGTGAAATGTAGCCTTGTCACGAAACATGAGCAAGAGGCAGTGTTTAACCAGATGTTTAGCTACTACTGGTTTTTGCGTGATAAGCAAGGCAAGAAGTCTGAGCAGAATGGCCCTGCACGCCGCGACGAACGCCGTATGCGCCTTCCACCCTCTGAGCGCAAACGTTTAGCCGAACACATGAACTCGATGGAGCAGCGTAAAGAACTTCGCCAAGAGATGCGCGAAACCGAACGCAGACGTGGACGCGACCCCGAAGAGGATGATTATGACGACGATAGAGGCGACCCACAAGGGACAGCCTTTAGCGCGGTTGAGCAGTTACGCAAAAAAGACTTTGAAGATTTCACCTGGGACGAAGTGCAAGAAGCGAAAAAGCTGATGGCTGATATGCGCTGGCATCTCGGCATGCGTCCAACACGCCGTAAAACACCGTCACGTGCAGGCTCCTATCCCGATATGCGTCGTATTATTCGACGTAACCTTAAGTACGGAGGAGAGCTAATTGAGTTAACATGGCGTAAGACCAAGCGAAAACCGCGTCCCCTTGTAATCATTTGCGATATCAGTGGCTCGATGAGTTTGTATTCACGTCTGCTATTGCACTTCATTCATACCATCTCGAACGGGTTAATGAACGTCGAGGCGTTTGTCTTCGGTACACGACTGACACGTATTACACGACAACTCAAAAAACGTGATGTAGACGATGCTGTACGTGATGTATCTAAATCCGTGCAAGATTGGTCCGGTGGCACACGTATTGGCGACGCGCTCCACTTTTTCAACAACAATTGGGCAAAACGCGTTTTGGGACGTGGTGCCGTTGTATTAGTAATTAGCGATGGGTGGGACCGTGGCGACTCAGGTATACTCTCAGTCGAAATGGATCGTTTGCAGCATAGTTGCCATCGCCTGATCTGGCTCAATCCACTACTAGGCTCACCGGACTACCGCCCTCTTACAATTGGCATGAAGACTGCGCTCCCCTTCATCGACAATTTCCTGTCGGCCCACAACTTGGATAGTTTGATAGACCTGGGCAATCTACTAAGTTCGATTGATGATAGTCGTCCTGTCCGCAGTGGTGCCGCACGTCGCAAAGCAGTAGAGGCGTGGAGTAAACCTAGACGAATGTGAAATTAGTCACATTTCCGAAAAAAAAGCGTAGAAACGCAACTTCCTGTACCCTTATTCGTCTGAATCTATAGAGTAAACAGACAAGAATCATACATGCATCACATGCCGTACCAGTGCGGGGTTGGAAGGGAATTACACTATTCCTGGTTGCATCATCGTATATAATCATGCGTAAAAGAAGGGTACATCTATGTCAAATAACTATAATCCACAGGGCCAGCCACCTCCACAGGAACCACAGGGGAAACTGATATTGGGTGGCGGTCCTCAAAATGCAGCAAACAATGCACGGCGTAAGCCTTATCAATATCCTGGACAACAGCCACAACAAGATCGTACAGAATATCAGCAGCCACAGGGAAATCCTCAGCAACAAGGAAATCCCCAGCAAAACTATGCGCAACAACCTGGCTATCAGGGATATCCACAGAATTATCCGAGGCAGAACGTACAAGCCAACCCTGTGCAAGGTCCTTATCAGGCGGGTCAGCAACGTCCGCTATCGCCTGCACCGCCGCCAGTTCCTAAACGACGTGCAAGACGGCGGAGTGGATGTGCTATAGGCTGTCTTTCAGTGGCTCTCGTTCTTATAATCATAGGCATCTTTGCAGTTAGCACAGCACAAAAAGTACTTGCGTTTGGCTCAGCCATCTCTACGCAAAAAAACGCGTTGAGCACACAAACTGGTTATATGAGTACCAGTGATCGCACCAACCTGCTCATCATGGGCTATGGTGGTGGTAGCCATGATGGTGCATATCTCACCGATTCTATGTCCATCGTAAGCCTACTTCCCCAAAGTCATCATACATCGCTTATATCAGTTCCACGCGATCTTTTTGTGCAGTATCCGCCCAATTCTGGTCAGTACACAAAAATAAACGCAGTCTACGAAACTGCGGCTGGCTATACGAATAAAGACCCAAAAGCAGGAGGCGACGCGGCGGCTGCAAAGGAGTCACTCGTCACAGGATTAAACGTCAAATATTGGGTTACAATTGACTTTACGGGTTTCCGCAAACTGATCGACTCTCTTGGCGGCATCAACGTCTATGTGCCCGATTCGTTCAATGCATGTTATCCTAAGAATGATGATGCGAACGTTGATGCGAGTTGGATTAAGGTTCAGTTCAACAAGGGTATGCAACATATGGATGGGGCAACAGCTATCGAGTACGCACGTGCGCGTGAGCCGTTGGAAGTATGTGGCAAAGGAACATCGGAGAACCTGGCAGAATTGACAGACTTCGGACGTTCGGCACGCCAACAAATCATCGTCAAAGCCGTTCTATCCGATGTAAAACAGGTGTCAACATGGCCCAAACTCTTTAATGCAATGGATGCGCTCAAAACCGCGATCTACACAAATATGTCATTCGCTGACCTATCATCGTTCGCGTTGAAAATGGACCTCAACGACCCAAAGACAGCGCATATTGGTTTAAGCAACCAAAATGTATTGCAAGATAGTACAGCATCCGATGGTGGCTACATCCTCCAACCACAGAATGGCAATTGGGGTGTCATTCCGCCCTACATAGAACAACACCTGTATAAGTAGGGACCAGATTTATCGTAATACTGTTACAAATATGTGCAAATGTGTTTAACGTGGGACACACGGACGC
>CAZZVE010000044.1:0-29079 GCA_964657325.1 uncultured Ktedonobacterales bacterium | reverse complement strand
TGGCTTTGCCACACCGTGGTGGTAGTATAGTAGTGACAGGGCTTGCCCCTGTCATGCCAATTAGGAAAACGGCTATGATGAATGCGTCACTCTTTTGTGAAGAATGCGGGGCAGCCAATTCTGGTCAGCTACCCTATTGTTTTGCCTGCCATACACCGCTTGCTCCACCTTCTTCTACATCGGATGTATCCGCGACATTTACACAGGTTCCAGTTGGTAATGGCAAGGTTGCTTATCAGCTTGCCGAACCTGAAGAGACACGACAACCCGTAGGACCGTTGCCAACAGGATTTGTACTGAACAAGCGTTATAAGATCATAAAGCAGATTGGACAAGGCGGCTTCGGCATCGTCTATAAAGCACATGATAAAAAACGCTTCAACACGCTCGTCGCTGTCAAGCAAATTAATCTCGATAATCTCTCGCCTCGTGACATTATTCAGGCCACCGACTCGTATAACCGTGAGGTAAAACTACAATCGGTACTTCACTACAAGCATATTCCTACTATCTACCAGCACTTTACCGACCCTAAACATTGGTATCTCATCATGAAATTTGTAAAGGGCGAGACATTAGAAGAGTACCTCAAACGCGTCCCTGGTGGAAAACTATCAGAGCGTGAGGTTATACGTATAGGAATACAGTTGTGCAAAGTGCTTGACTACCTGCATACAAAACATGGCATTATCTTCCGCGATGTGAAACCTGCCAACATTATGCGTACACCACAAGGACATTTCTATCTCATCGACTTCGGCATCGCCAGACAGTACGTTAAAGGAAAGAGCAAAGATACGATGCCACTTGGCTCCCCTGGTTACGCTGCCCCGGAGCAATATGGCATCAGTCAAACATCGCCACAGACAGATATCTATGGCCTCGGTGCAACACTCCTAACGCTGCTAACAGGGACAGACCTTTCGAATGACACAACGACAGAAGGACAGTCTCCTCCACTGGCACAGAAATTACAATCCTTGCTCGACTCAATGCTTGAACGTGAGATTTATAAGCGCCCAGCGACAATGGAAGCAGTGCAGAGAAGTTTACTCGGATTAAGGTATGGCTCATGGGGAAGATTTTTATATAACAAAGGGTATGGCTCGTGGGAAAGATTTTTATATAACAACATGCGCTCTATTATCGTAGGTACACTTACTGGTGCTATACCTTATCTATTATACATCAGTGTTTTTCTTGCACAGATGCAACCAGCACTAGGCTTCTTAAGATTCGTTTCTCATACTTCATCACTTGTTGGTGTCGCTATATTTGCGACAGGACTCATATTAGTGGCAGAACCTAAGCGACAGCTTATCGGCGCGTGTATTCTCATAACTATGATACTTTGTGCTGTCATATTTACACTAACGCACATCTGGCCTCAGTGGTATTTTGGATAATTATAAGGGGGTGATTGTGGCACTTAACATATTTGAACAATTCCGCAGTATTGCTCGTAGTCACACGGAAGAGATTGCGACACTCGCACAACATATTTGTGAGGTACCTGCACCAACCGGAGACGAGGGTAAACGAGCAGAATTTGTGGCTTCACTATGGCGTGAACGTGGCTATACTCCCGAAATTGATGCTATGAGCAACGTATATGTACGTCGTGGAAAACATACTATCGGTCCCGTTTTGATGTTACTTGCTCATATAGATACCGTTTTCCCCGCAACAACACCTATTCAGGTTACGCGTGATGGCGATGTCATGCGCGGTCCCAGTATTGGTGATAATAGCTTGAGTGTTGCCACTATGATAAGTATCTTTACACTGCTGGACGAACTGGGTATCGAGACAGACACTGATATTCTCGCAGTTGCTAATGTGGGCGAAGAGGGTCTGGGAAATTTGCGTGGCGCACGAGCAGCTGTTGAACGCTATCGCCACGATGTAGGGGCGGTAATCGCTATTGATGGACGCCTTGGTGTGATTGTCAATACTGCTGTTGGTTCGCAACGTTGGCGTATTACGGTACGTGGTCCTGGTGGGCACTCGTTTGGTTCTTTTGGGCAACCAAGCGCGATTCATGGATTGGGGCGAATTATCTCCGCTATCGCTGACCTTGATGTGCCAAAGACACCAAAGACAACTTTCAATGTTGGACTCATCGAGGGTGGTACCAGCGTCAACACGATTGCGCCGAGCGCATCAGCAATTATTGACCTCCGTTCAACCGATGTTGCCATGCTTCATCAACTAGCGGATAGAGTACGTACTCTTGTGGAGCAAAAGGTAGGGACGGGCTTACAAACAGAGATTGAGGTGCTTGGTGAGCGTCCCGCGGGAGCGCGCAGTCAAACAGACCCACTTGTGCAGTTAGCTGCTACAACGCTGCGCTGGTTAAGTATCGAACCAATTTATGCCGCATCGAGTACAGACGCGAATATTCCGATTAGCCTGAACATTCCTGCTCTTTGTATTGGTGTCACCTATGCTGGTCGCGCACACACGCTAGAGGAGTATATTCAGGTTCCACCTATCGCAGACGGAATGGCACAGTTGCTACGCCTTACTGTTGAGGCATGTACGTTGATTAGGTCTTAAGAAAGGGGTGTTGTCGTGGTCACATTCGAGCAAAAACACACACGATATGATGAAAAGCATAAAGTACTCAACCAGCCACCGCCACTTGTGAACTATAATCTGTACACGCAAGATATAGCACTTGTCGAAGGAATCAAACGCGAAGGTGCGGCATGGGCACAGACGCAGCTTGCTGACATAGGAGAACGTTCAGGCAGAGAAGAGGTCATTCGCTGGGGCTTCGATGCAAACGAGAATCCGCCCGTACTGCACACGCATGATCGCTATGGAAATCGTATTGACGAAGTACGCTTTCATCCCGCATGGCATGCACTACTGAGTACGGCAGTCGAACATGGTCTACATGCATCACCGTGGCGAAATACCCAGCAAGGCGCACATGTAGCACGAGCGGCAGCTTTTTATATCTTTTCTCAAGTAGAAAGCGGGCACGGCTGTCCAATCTCAATGACCTATGCCTCCATTCCCGCACTACGTACACAGCCAGAGATTGCGGCAGTGTGGGAACCTCAACTGACATCGCTGCAGTATGATCCAGGTTTGCGAACGGCAACGAGCAAGCAAGGTATACTCTGTGGTATGGGCATGACCGAGAAACAAGGTGGCTCGGATGTGAAGGCAAACATTACTACCGCAATACCAGTTGGTAACGGAGGTCCAGGTGCTGAGTATTTGCTTACGGGGCATAAGTGGTTTTGTTCAGCCCCTATGTGCGATGTATTCCTGGTGCTAGCACAAGCACCGCGTGGCCTCTCTTGCTTTTTACTGCCACGTGTTCTACCTGATGGCACACGCAACAATTTCTTTATTCAACGCTTAAAAGACAAGCTGGGCAATCGTTCTAATGCCTCAAGTGAAATTGAGTTGGACGCAACGTGGGCACTTCTGATAGGTGAAGAGGGGCGCGGCGTGCAGACGATTATCGAAATGGTGAACTACACACGCCTTGACTGTGTGCTTGGCTCAGCTTCACTTATGCGACAGGCAGTCGCACAAGCACTACACCACGCAACATACAGACATGCCTTTGGACAGGCACTTATTAACCAACCACTTATGCGTAACGTTCTCGCAGACCTCGCTATCGAGTCCGAAGCCGCTACAACGCTTGCCTTACGACTTGCACATGCTTGTGATAATGCGGCAACAAATGAGCATGAAGCACATTTCAAACGCTTAGGTACGGCGATTGCAAAGTATTGGGTTTCTAAACGTGCACCTGTTCATACGGCAGAGGCATTGGAATGTCTGGGTGGCAATGGGTATGTAGAGGATAGCATCATGCCACGTCTCTACCGCGAAGCTCCATTAAACTCGATTTGGGAAGGGTCAGGCAACGTCAACTGCCTGGATGTATTACGTGCAATGCGAAAAGAGCCGCGTGTAGTTGATGCATTCTTCACAGAAGTTACACCATCGAGTCACAGCAATTCGCATCTACAACGAGCAATTGATAAGCTGCATTCCGAACTTCAAGATATAACGAATGTAGAATATCGGGCACGTCATATTGTGGAGCAGATGGCTCTTGTCTTGCAAGGAGCATTATTACTACGAGACGGCTCTACAGCAGTTGCCGAAGCATTCTGTACATCTCGTTTAAGTGGAGATTGGGGTAGAGCATTTGGAACGCTTCCCATGAATGTGGATGTAAACGCAATCATAGAGCGTGCGAGACCTGTGCTGGTGTAAAAATAGGATGTGCTAAAGCAGACCCGTACAGGGATACGCAACTCCTGTACGGGTCTGCTTTAGCACACCCAAAACACGTACTATTTCAACGCATAAGCGGTGATATTTCCGTTATTGTCGGGTACGAAGACCTGACCGTTGACAACGATGGGACTCTGCCAGTGCAGGCCACCAATTGAACCACCAGCCGAGGCTTGAGAGCTACTCCAGAGGACGTTACCTGTCGCTGGGTCCGTTGCGCGTAGAACATTACTGCCCTGAATGTAGAGCACTCCATTAGCCATAAATGGAGAACTACCACTGTTGCCATTTTGATAGGCTATTTGCAGTGAACTATGTCCATTGCCATCGGTCACAACTTTAAAGGCGGAGAAGCCTGTAAAGTTTGCGACAAAGACCCATGTCGTATTGTTGGCATCAGTCCATGCAACCGGGTGCGTATCAACATCGCCGCCCTGTGGCAAACCGATAGCCTGCAATTCACCACCGACGTTATTAGGAGCACCCTTGCCAGACATGTTCTGGCGATTAATCAGACGCAGCGTGTTGTCTTTACCTGCCTGAACAAACATGTAAGGCGTTTTGCTATTGGCCTGTTTCGGCAGTATCACAGGTGCTGCACTAGCAAGGTCTTGATCGTTTGCCTGTAACTGCGCGAAGTTGGCAGGAGTGTAGGTGTCAACTACTTTCGTGAGATCGGGTGTTAACTCGATTACCGTATCACCATAGTTATGTCCGCCATTGTTTGCATCAAATGTTCCATTACCAGTACTAACAAACACATTGCCTGTCAAAGGATCGACCACGGCACCACCACGCGCCCAAATGCCCGATTGTACCTGCTGACATGTGGTTGGTCCTAATAGTTGTGTAATATTCGCACACAGCGAGTTGAAGACGGTCACTCTACCAGAGGCAAGATTGATTGCGACAACATGACCTTCATAGTGACCACCATCGCCCGGATAGCCACTTGTCACCATGTACAGATAGCCATTGCCAACATTGATTGGGGAAGACCCCTTCTCTACATTTGGCATCAGCGTGATTGTCACAGGCCAACCGCCTGTTTTCGTTTCAGCACCTGTACCAACAGCATACTTGTGTATTTTGCCATCAATACCATAACCATAGACGAACTGACCATTCGGGTCAAGCGCGGGTGAACTTGTGGTAAAGCCCGGTCCCGTTGTATCCGCACGCCACACTTGATTGCCTGTCGCGGCATCTATAGCAACAACGCTACCTGCTTTTGTTGTCACGAACAACAGAGTTTTTACGCCCGCAGATGTCGTGACATTAGGAAGTTCAACAGGTGCACCGTCAGCAAGGGCGGGTAAGGCATGCTGCCACTTACGTGTCAAAGTGCCAACATTCGCTGCTGTAATAGTTGTCTCGTTTGTGTTTATACCACTGCGTTGACCACCACCGTCAAACGCAGGCCATGCAATCTGCTTTGCAGGATTTGTTGGGTTTGTTACAGGATTTGTACCCGTTGTTGGCATCGCATTAACAGCCGTTGCACTTGGTTGTACAGTCGCGGTGACACCTGTTGTCGCGACTGGGTTTGGAGTTGTTTGCGCAGCACTCAGGGTCGCGGATTGCAGCGTCACATTTCCAAGTTGATCAAAGCTTTTTTGTACAGTAAAGGCCACCGTTAACTTTTGTCCAGCAGTAGCTGCGGCATAGGTAAGTGTATATACACCGTTGCTTGTGGCACTAATATTTTCAAGTGCAGTATTGTTATACTTCACCGCACTGCCACTTATGGTTGCCTTTAATGTACCCTGTGCTTTCCACACACCAATGTACAATTTCAAAGTACGGCTTGTTGTATCGGCAGGGACTGTGATTTGGAAACCATTATGCAAGCCATATGTCCAAACACCCGTTGTCGTATTGCTTACATTCGCCTGTGGCTTACCACCAGTCCAGCTATATTTTGTCGGGCTATTATTGAAACTCCGAACGGGAGCATGTCCGATACGTGTATAGGTGCTGATGCTTTGTGTTACGCCCTGTTTGTGCGCGAAACTCTTGCTATTCTGCAAGCCCCAATGTGCCCAATCAAGTGTGCCTTGTTTCGAGAGATTGACATTCATTGCAGACCGAACAAATTTACCAGATAATCTGTCAGTTCCAACGTTTTGGCCTGTTAGCGCAGCTCGGACTGATGAGAAATTCAAGATTAATGGAACGAGTAACAGTACACATAGTAGTGCTGTAACGATAATTGCCACCCAGCGTCCTCTCGTCCAGGAATGAGGTTGTGTAGTCATCTTTTGCCCTTTCAAAAGCTTGTGTGTTAAGAAAAAGACACCCCCACGGGTCTCTTTCCGACAGTAGGAAGGGGTAACGTATGAATACTCTTGAAATATCATGAAACTGTCTGTGTATTCATGTGTACCCTTGATACTGATGCGAGAATAACACAAGATCGGATGTAGGCTTGCATAACAGAGAAAAATAGTAGCATCAAAGTACCGAATGGGTTATGATTCCTCAACCACAGGTCATCCATATCATAAGGGGTAAGTACTATTGTGTCCGCTTCATAGCAATGAGTTTGACAACGAAAGTACCCAGGCTGCTAGCAGCCTGGGTACTTTCGTTGTCAAACTCATTAAAAGAGTTATTGTTGATTGAAGCGAGGTTTGCGCTTTTCCAAGAAGGCATGCATACCCTCTTTGGCATCGGGGAGTTGTGAGGTCGAAGCCATGACCTCTATAGCATAGTTGTAGGCTTGCGGTTGTGGCATCTCCATCTGTGCGTAGTAGGCTTGTTTGCCAATTTCTTTTGCGACGAGGCTTCCACGTGTCGCGGCTTCTATCAGGCGTTGTGCCTCGTATTCAAGTTGATCGGGGGCAACAACACGATTGACCAGTCCCCAATCAGCCGCCGTATGTGCATCTATAGCATCGCCAGTTAGCAACATCTCTAACGCGCGTTTGCGTCCAATATTGCGACTCACAGCGATCATTGGTGTTGTGCAGAACCAGCCGCCCTTCCCGCCAGGGGTGGCAAAAGCTGCATTAGTTGATGCAACAGCAAGATCACAGGTCGCTACAAGTTGGCAACCAGCCGCGGTTGCCAATGCATGCACACGAGCCAGTACTGGTTGTGGTACTGATTGAATCGTGTCCATAAGAGCAGTACAAACCTGTAAGAGTTTGCGGGTGGCGGCAAGATCACGATCTACGACATCGGCGAAGTCGTGACCAGCACAAAACGCGGGTCCATTCGCCGCTAAAATCACGCCTCGTGCTGTACTCGCGCCAACTTCATTAAAAGCAGCCGTAAGTTCGCCCATATGTTTAAGCGAGAGAGCGTTGCGCCTTTCTGGTGTGTTCATCGTGATTGTAGCGATATCGCCTTCATACTGTAATGTAATCATCTCATAGCGCATCGTGTATCCTCCTAATAAATATTGGCAACGCTGGATATAGCCGTGCTTGCTCATTTTGCTAAAATACGAGTATCATTATTTAACATAGTGTATCATACTGATTCCTCTCACCACATCCACCGCTTTTTCCATACACAAGAAGAATGGAAGAAGGAGGGCTTTTTTGTCTATGTGGAAGAGCAATACACATACATATCTTGGGAGAGACTATTCATGGCTGCAAAGAAACAAACCGTTAAATATCAGCAACAACCGGATGAACTGGTGGTGTATATTGATCCAGAAGAAAATATTACGGCGGTACGCGAACGGCTTGAGCATATCGAGGCGCAGCAAGTTGCGCTTATCGTGCCACCACAAACACATCTGCGTGGTCAGGTTGTATGGAAACTGTTATACACTCGCGCAAAAGAGTTAGGCAAAGAGGTTTCTATTGTAAGCTCTGATCCACAAATTCGTGCGATTGCCCGCTCCGTGCAATTCAAGGTGGCATCTTAGTCACATTAAACTATTTGAGACGTAGAGCATGACAGGGGCAAGCCCTGACACTACTATACTTCCCACCACTACGTGGCTTGCCACGATAATCGGTGTATAGTAGTGACAGGGCTTGCCCCTGTCATGCTGACGGCTCACGCACCAGACTTTTTTCCCATTTCATCCTTACTATATGATACGATGGTGTCAGCACTAAACAACAAAGAGCAGGAGTTTATACAATCCTATGTTTCCCACATTTATACGTGCATACCCACCCAGCCAACCTCTATCTGATAGAGCTTATTGGCTGCCTTTTATAAAAGACGAGGTGCTTGTAGAGCGACACGGAAAAGAGATTGCTCTGATCCAGGCTGACCGTCAGGAGATAGAGGCGCGTTTACAATCGCAGGAAGTACTATATATAGGGACGTTCGATGGTGTGCCATGCATGACGTGTGAGGTGAGACCTGAGTTTGTCGTCCCTGACGAGTGGCGTACACTTTCATTACGAGGACTCTTCAGTCAAGTTGACGAGATCACGTATAGTATTGTTGGTTACGCAATGCAATTGCTGTACTGGCGTCACACGAGCAACTTCTGTCCTGTGTGTGGGCATGTACCACAAGACGAAATAGGCACATGGGGACGCCATTGTCCCCACTGTGGACATACTGCATACCCACATGTCACACCTGCTATCCTTGCCCTTGTTCACGATGGCGAGCGTATGCTTCTGACGCACAAACCCGGTTGGGGCAAACGCTATAGCTGTATCGCGGGCTTTGCTGAACCTGGAGAGTCGCTTGAGGAGTGCGTACAGCGTGAGGTGTATGAAGAGGTCGGGCTAGAGGTTACTGATATACAGTATGTTGGAAGCCAGACGTGGCCTTTTCCGCATCAACTCATGGTCGGCTATACAGCGCGCTATGTAGGTGGTACGCTTCGTCTTGAAGAGCAAGAACTAGATGATGCACTATGGTTTAGTATAGATGCATTGCCAGAGATGCCACCACCATTGAGTCTCGCATATCACATCATTCAAGGATGGGTGAAGGCAAAACAAGGTCAGTAGGGACCGATGTATCGCGTCCTTTTGATATTTACAATTGCCGACGAGGACGCGATACATCGGTCCCTACAAGCCACCTATCTATATTTTTTGTTTGAGGTGCATCATCGAATCATAGAGAGGGGAGTAAAGTGATGCGAACAAACCACGTGAAGGCGAAATTGCGCAATGGTGAACCAGTCCTAGGGGCGTGGCTCAATCATTCAACACCACAACAGGCACGACTCCTGGCACGGCTTGGCTTCGATTGGCTCGTTGTGGATGCGGAGCACGGGGCGTACAACCCTACGATTGTAGCTGATATCGTCGCCAGCATCGCTGATGCAGGAACGGCATGTGCTCCACTTGTACGTGTGCCACATAATACGGTTGAGTGGTTTAAGTGGGCACTCGATGCTGGAGCATGGGGTGTCATTGTGCCAATGGTCAACACGATAGAGGAAGCACAGCAGGCAGTAAGCTGGTCGAAGTATCCGCCACTAGGCACACGTAGTATTGGCGGCGTCTTTGCCCCACTCACCTTCGGAGCAACTGATAGTGCCAGCTACGCACGTATCGCGAATGATGAAATTCTGGTGATTCTACAAATTGAGAGTCTGCCAGGATTACATAACCTCGATGCTATTTTGAGCGTGCCAGGAGTGGATGTTGCGTTTGTTGGCCCAAACGACCTACATGCATCGCTTGGACTACCACCGAGCAACGAGGGTGCCGAACCCGAATTTGTTCAAGCACTCGAACAGATTAAAGATAGTGCACGACAACACAACATCGCGCTCGGTATCTTCACCAGTGGGGGGAATGCAGCAGCACAGCGTATCCATGAGGGGTTTCAGATGGTCAGCGTAACATCTGATCTTTCTAGCTTACTAGCAGGGGCAACACAGCAGTTGAGGGCAGCACAGAATTATCAGTCGCCTTCATAGGGACCAGATGTATCGCGTCCCGAGGCGCGATTTATTGCGCGAGAGGTCCGTTCCACGTTATCTTGTTATTGCGTACATAGGCAATGAATTGCGCCTCGGACGCGATACATCTGGTCCCTACCATAATAAGAGATTAATAGTAAACAAAAATAACAATAGAAAGGCAGAAACATATTATGCCACAACAAAGCACACGTCCAATTCGTTCAGTAGGCGTATTGACTGGCGGGGGTGACGTGCCAGGACTCAATGCAGCGATTAAAGCACTCGTGTACCGTGCGGAACCTGAGAGTATTCGCGTCACAGGACTACGTTCAGGATGGGAAGGCATCACGTTTCTGGATCGCTCACGTCCACTTGAAAGTCTTCTCTACAAGACTGAAGACGCAAACACTTGGAAGGGTAACTATGTGATGCCCTTGTCGCGCTTAAATACACGCACGATAGATCGACAAGGTGGTACCATTCTGCAATCAACACGTACCAATCCCGCGAAAGTGCGTGTCGCAGACCTGCCCGATCATCTAAAACACATGGGGGAAGGACATGCACCAGATGACCGCATCGACTTAACCAACGAAGTTTTAGAGAACATGAAATTTCTCGGACTTGATGGTCTGGTCGTGATTGGCGGTGACGATACGTTAAGTTATGGTGCTATCCTTGCTTCAAAAGGTATTCCCGTATGGGGCATTCCTAAGACGATGGATAACGATGTACCTGGAACCGATTATTGTATCGGCTTCCAGACCGCTATTAGTCGTGCCGCTGAGTTCATCGGGCGTATTCGTTCAACGGCAGAGTCGCACAGTGAAACAATTCTGTTCCGCATGTTTGGGCGTGATGCAGGCTTTACCGCTCTTGAGACCGCTACCGTGGCCTGGACTGATCGCTTGCTTATTCCCGAGGTGGAAGCCAACATCGACAGACTCGCCGACCTGATCGCGCAAGATCGACGCAACCCACAAAGTTACTCGACGGTTGTGCTATCCGAAGGGGCCAATCTCGGCGTACCCGTACCAGAGGTAGGAGAGGCCGACGCTTACGGGCATAAAAAGAAGGCGAACGTCGCGGAGTTTCTCGGTGAGCAGTTAGAGACGCGCCTGCCACATGTACGCTTCATTCCAATTGACCTGACATACTTCTTGCGAAGCGGCGAACCAGAGGTCTACGATAAACACATGGCAATTTATTATGCTAACCTCATCATGGCAGCCGTCGAGAAGGGAACGTATGGCGTGATGGCGGCACATCGCAATGGTGCATTCGTCTACACTGACATCCCTGGTAAAAACTTATCGGCGCGTCGTGTGGACCCAGCAGACTATCACACCGAGCGGTATCGTCCACGCTTCGAGCATATCACAGGCGAATATCTGCCTCAGCAATCTTAATAATTCTTATCAAGATACATATGGGGAAACAGGAATGGTTTCCCATATGTATCTTGATAAGAATTATTGATCTAATCTGATACAGCAGTAGATTCTTCTTGAGCCATTGCCACATCCTCTACCGTTCCAATTTGCTCTTGCCCTTGTATAGATCGCTTGCCACGTAAGAGTGAGGCAAGAGCCGCTACAAGACACATAGCCGTTGAAAGATAGAATACACCATGCAGGCCAATGAGAAACGGCGGTGAAATCAAATTTGGAAAGAAGCTTCTACCCAACAAGTTCGCCTGATCCGCCTTCGATAGTGCACTAAGTACATTCGCAGGCAATAAGGTCGCCATTGGATTGTAGCCAAGGAAGGCCGCGAAGAGTGCTGATGTTGGCGGCAAGTGTGCTATTTTATCAGCAACAGCACCTGGAACTCCTGCACGTGTCAAGCCGCTAAAGAGCGTTATTGGCAGGGCCGATGCTAAACCAGCCGTGATAATGCTGAAAAAGACACCAATACTTACAAGCGAACCGGAGTTCTGGAAGGTGGCACGCATACCCGATGCCACACCACGTTGATCGGCAGGGACACTACTCATCACCGATGAGGTATTTGGCGAGGAGAACATTCCCTGTCCAAGACCAAGCATGAACAGGATGATAGCGAACCATATGTAGTCGAAGTTCGCCGGTAGAAATGTCAGCAGAAAAAAGCCTACCGCTTGAATCACCATACCCGTTGTCGAGAAGATGCGCGCCCCGAAACGGTCCGAAAGCCAGCCACTCAACGGTCCCATCACTACAAAGCCAATCAACAAGGGCAACAAGTAAATCCCTGCCCATAACGGCGTAACATCATAACTATAGCCGTGCAGAGGAAGCCAGATGCCTTGCAGCCAGATGATAAGCATAAACTGAAGCCCACCACGCGCAATACTTGCTAGAAAGCTACTCGCATTGCCCGCCGCGAACATACGTCGTCTGAATAGCTCCAGTCGAAACATTGGATCCTTCACGTGCAGTTCGATCCAGATGAACAAGCCTAGCAGGATAACACCACTACTTAATGCTCCGATCACTAAAGGATTACCCCAGCCAGTTGGTGAACCACCGTATGGCTCGATACCGTAGGTGATGCCAAGCAGCAGAATCGTTGCGCCTAATGCGAAGGTGATATTCCCAGGCCAATCAATTTTCTGATGCGTGCGAATCGTCGCTACCTCACGCAACATCAGATACGCCCACACTGTTCCAACCAGACCGACAGGTACACTCACCAGGAAGACGAGTCGCCAGCTAAAGTACGACAGGATGCCACCCAGAATAAGCCCGATCACGGAGCCAAGAATGGCGGCAATCTGGTTAATACCAAGTGCCAGGCCGCGCTGATTCTCTGGAAAGGCATCAGTCAGAATAGCGGCACTGTTCGCGAAGAGGAAGCCTGCACCCACACCTTGTACTAAGCGAAACAGAATAAGCTCCAACGCACCTGTATTGCCCGTTCCAGGCGTCAGCCACAGCAGAATACTGCCAAAAGTAAAGATTGCGAAACCAAGATTATAAAGTCTGACGCGCCCAAACATATCTGAGGTGCGCCCAAATGTCACAAGTAGTGTCGCCGTTACAACCATATAGCCAAGCAGCATCCAGAGAAAATAGTTTGTTTCCCCTGGTGCTAATGGGTTGATATGAATACCATTGAAGATAGCAGGTAAAGAAATCAGTACGATGCTGGTATCGATACTTGCCATCAGAACGCCCAACGTCGTATTCGTCAAGGCAATCCATTTATAGCGTGGTCCAATAGGTCTATTCGCCCTTGAGATACGCTGATTTGCTTGCATGTCATCATGCGCGGTCGCGGTTTTCACTGTTTCACCTTCTGCAAAGAAACACTTTGTGTTTGAACTATACTATCTCTTTCCACGAAACTCTTTCTTCTCTTTTGTAATACCACACCATATCGTTCACGTCAACGTGAACCTTATAGTGACAAATTTTAAACAGCCCTGATATAAATCAAAGCTGTTTAAGCGCACACATTCTTAATCTTCTTAGCTTTTACGTAAGTGCTACAATTTCTGGCACCATATATGGGTAAAGTGGGAACGTCTCTAACTCTTTTTGTATCTCGTCTTTAGATTCGCCGTTCATCACGATCCACACAAGACCCCCATTTTCGTAGCTGAGATAGAGCGAGTCAACGATGCCTTTCGTCCTCAATTCTCCAATGTGAGCACGCTCCTGCGGAGTGAGTGCCGCAATCTCTGCCTGATGATCTGGAACAAATTTGATACTGACCATATACTTCGTCATATGTATACTCCTCCTTAGGCGATCCAGGTGGAAGTCACGCCGACTACCCTGCTACCATCCATATCGCTGAGTTTCTGCCCGACAAATGCATGTGCACTCGATGAAGTTTGATAACGAAAATGTGGGTTTTCTTCGGTAGCGGCCTGCACAATAACCGTGGCGACATCTGTTGGTGATTGAATGGTAGAGGAATCAAAAGCACTTTGAGTTCGCTTGAGATATTTTTGCCACACCTCTTGATATGGATCATCGGTAATATTTGAGAGCGACTGTAAAGATGGCGTGGCGTTTGCTATAAAAGCACTGGCAACCGCTCCCGGTTCGATAACTGCAATATGTACGCCGAACGTTTTGGCGACAGGCGCGAGACTCTCCATCAGTCCTTCTACGGCAAACTTGGCTGCACAATAGGCATCATTGAATGGTTGACCAACAACGCCGCCAACACTTGTTATAGAGAGAACGCGACCAGTATGGCGTTCGCGCATGTGTGGTAAGACTAGTTTTGTGGTGCGCGCAGTCCCTAGAAAATCAACCTCAAGTACTTCTCTAATATCGTCAAGCGAGAGTTGTTCCAGTGTTCCCACGAAACCTGACCCAGCATTGTTTACCAGGAGATCAATTGTGCCATAATCGGTCAAGATAGATGAAATACACTGCTCAGTTTCTTGATTCGATGTGATATCTAATTTGCGAATATCAACCTCTACTCCTGCCTCTTGTGCCTTCTCACGCAAAGCAGTTGCACGTTCAAGATTTCTCATGGTAGCGACAACAGTAAAGCCAGCTTTAGCAAGCGCGATTGAGGCTTCAAGTCCGATACCAGATGAGGTGCCAGTAACCAGAGCAATGGAAGATTGGTTTTTTGACATGATAGTTCGTCCTTCTTACATCCTCCAAGTGAGGATGTTACTTTTCTTTGTATGGGTAGTGCAGCATCTTGTCGCCCTCCCAACTTTCGCGGATGCCAGGAGTGGAGAGGTCCCAGTCAGGTCTATTTTTGCGGGTGACTTCGCGTAAGTCCTGTCGCAAGTCTTCAGGTGAGGGACGTCCCCAAAACCAATAGCCATTATAGATTTTGTAGATGAGCAGCCCCGGTTCTAACACAATCGTGTGCGGAATCATAGGATTGTGAAAGGGATCGGTGTATTCCTGAATGTCGAGGTCTTGCTGTATCTTGCGCCCGGAGTCGGACAAGAAGGGCCATTGCGCACCAACGGCATCGCGGAACTCGTTACTTTCTAAAATGTTGTCGGTTGAAATAGTGACGACCTTGGTGTAAGCAACCACAATTCTAGGATAGAATGCTGCTAGCTCGAGGTGCTGTTGATGGTCTTTAGGACAATAATGCCCACGCGAAAGGAGCAGAATCATAGGGTCTATACCCTGTAACTCGCTCAGTTTGCGTCTTGTCTTTGTGTGATCGGTCAACTCGTAATCAGGGAAACGAGCACCTGGGACAATATCGGCACGCATGAAACCCTCCTTCATTTTTGATACTAGCTATGAGTAGTACATTACCGTGCTTTACGAGAACGAGACGTTCTGTCAACCAGAACAATCCGTAGCTTTTGCATATTCCTCGTGCATACTCGTCTATTTGTTGTGGTAGCATTGGAATATAAAGCGTAGCGTACATACATAAGAAATACAAAGGAGTCATCATGAGCGAGGAAGCACGAGGTCCTTTTAGCCAACTGGAAGAGGCAACGATTCACGATTTACAAGAGGCAATGGCATCAAGTCAAGTCACTTCTCAGCAACTAACTGAGAGATATATTGCGCGTATCGTCGCGCTGGACCAAAGCGGCCCGATGCTCAGATCAGTTATTGAAGTCAATCCTGACGCACTCGACATTGCGAGGCAGCTCGATGAAGAGCGGCAAGCACACAGCATACGAGGTCCCCTGCATGGTATACCCATCCTGTTGAAAGATAACATCGCAACGCTAGACAAGATGCAGACGACAGCGGGTTCGCTTGCTCTTATCGGTTCACGTCCATCACGCGATGCCTTTGTTGCGCAAAAACTACGTGAGGCGGGAGCAGTTCTGCTCGGTAAGGCCAACTTGAGCGAGTGGGCCAACTGGCGGTCAACAACCTCGTCAAGTGGATGGAGTGCACGTGGAGGGCAGACGCGCAATCCTTATGTACTTGATCGTACAGCATGTGGCTCAAGCTCAGGCTCAGCCGTTGCCATTGCCGCGAATCTAGCGGCAGCGTCACTTGGGACAGAGACGGATGGCTCAATCATCTGCCCCGCTACCTCTAACGGGCTTGTGGGCATCAAACCAACTGTAGGGCTTACCAGCAGAGCAGGAGTTATTCCTATCTCACATAGCCAGGACACAGTTGGCCCCTTTGGACGTACCGTTACTGATGCAGCCATCTTACTTGGCGCGATCACGGGTGTTGATATCCATGATTCAGTAACACAAGAAAGCACTGGTAAGTTTTATAACGATTATACGCAATTTCTTGATGCACAAGGACTACGAGGTGCGCGCATCGGTGTTGCACGTCAGACGTACTTTGGTTACAATAGTAAGTCCGATGCTATTGCTGAAGCGGCTATCGAGGTCATGCGTTCACTTGGAGCAGAAATTATTGATCCAGCGAATATTCCCACCTCTGAACAATTAGCATCCTCTGATACAGAACTGACGGTTCTCTTACACGAGTTTAAGGCCGATTTGAATGCTTACCTTGCAACGTTGACTAATACATCAATACGGTCGCTCGCCGATCTCATCGCGTTCAATGCGGCACACGCTGCCGAAGAGATGCCTTACTTTGGGCAAGAGTTGTTCGTGAGATCACAAGAGACAACTTCACTGGAGGATGCAGCGTATCTCTCGGCCCTCGCGGATAATCACCGCCTCGCACGTCAAGAAGGAATTGATGCTGTGATGAACGAGCATAATGTGGATGCGCTAGTCATGCCGAGCGGCGGACCCTCCTGGTCTATTGACCTCATCACAGGCGACCATACAATAGGGGGTTGTGAGCAAGTTGCTGCTCTCGCTGGTTATCCACTCGTCAGTGTACCAGCAGGCTTCACCTTTGACTTACCTATCGGTATCACGTTTTTGGGTCGTGCTTATAGCGAACCAATATTGATAAAACTGGCCTATGCTTTTGAGCAAGCGACAAAGGTACGTAGAGTTCCACACTATCTAGCGACAACGCCACGCTTTTAGATGAAAAGGATTACATATGCCGGAAGTACATTGGTCGCAGACCGTTCATCATGATGGTTCGCCCTACTATGTCTCGTTCGATTCGACAAGGTCACATACCTCTCTGCAACTTCGATTGCGCGTGAGCAAAACGGCACCCATCACACAACTTTTTGTACGTACCATTCCTGATGGAGAGCAGCATTACACACCAATGCATATTGTATCCAGTGATACCCAATGCAATTGGTGGCAGACCGATATACGCTTACATATGCTGCGCACAAACTACCGCTTTTTCTTTCATACAAGCGAGGGCAACTGGTTCTTCACCGCGAATGGTATGGTGCAATATACGCCTACCGACGCGACGGATTTCAAATATCTGTATCGCTATCAGGCACCTTCATGGGTACAGGATAGCGTTTTTTATCAAATATTTCCTGAACGCTTCGCCGATGGAGATAGCTCCAATAATGTACAGAGCCATGACTATTCCTGTTACGGTACTTCGGTTGTTGCTCATACGTGGGGAGAACTACCATCTCAAACGGGGGCAGCGGGTAATGCTCATTTCTTTGGTGGCGACCTACAAGGCATTGTGCAACATATGGACTATCTTACGGACCTCGGCGTTTCGGCACTCTATTTGACGCCAATCTTTACCTCACCCAGTAACCACAAGTACGACGTAGAAAACTACCACGAGGTTGACCCACATTTTGGTGGGGAACAAGCATTGGTTGCTCTACGCGCAGCTCTCGATGAACATAATATGCGATTGATGCTCGATATCGTACCCAATCACTGTAGCTCAATGAATACATGGTTTGTCGAAGCACAAAAGAATCCAGAGGCAAAGACGCACGAATATTTTACCTTCGGTACAACGTCTGCCATCTATCAAAGCTGGCTTGGTGTGGATAGTTTACCCAAGCTCAACTATCATAGCGAACACTTGCGTCAAGAGATGTATGCAGGTGAGGATTCGATTATGCGTTACTGGCTTCGTCCCCCTTATCGTATCGATGGCTGGCGGATAGATGTCGCAAATATGTTGGCGCGACAAGGGGAAAGTCAGTTAGAGCACAAGATCGGTCGCGGTATTCGGCGTGCGGTCAAGTCCGAGTCGCCTTCAATGTATTTGATTGGCGAACACTTTTTTGACGGCTCAGCACAACTTCAAGGTGATGAATTAGACGCGACTATGAACTATCGAGGGTTCAGTCTTCCACTTCTACAATGGCTAGTTGGCTATATAGATGATTACTCGCTTAATCGTCCTAGAGAGACATGGCCTTTACTGCCAACCGAGGCACTGATGGCACAGTGGAAAGCATTCCTCGCGGCGATTCCCTGGCAAATCGCTATTCAACAATTTAATCTGCTGGGCAGCCATGATACAGCACGTCTCCACACCGTTCTCGATGGAAACGAGGCTCTGATACAGGTTGCGGTGACGCTTCTCTTCACCTACCCCGGCGTTCCCAGCGTCTATTATGGTGATGAAATTGGTATAGAGGGCGGGCGTGATCCTGATAACCGACGTTGTATGTCGTGGAACCCGCACACATGGAATACGACTCGTCGCGCACTCTATCAACGCCTCATACACGAACGCCGAACGGCACCAGCACTTCGTGAAGGTGGCTTCCAAGCGTTGTATGCAGCAGGCGAAACGTTTGCGTTTCTACGTGAGTCATCCAGTGAGCGTCTTTTGATCGTAGCACGTCGTAAAGATGATGGACTCAAGATGCTTCCTATTCAGCAAGCAGGGCTTGCTAATGGTACACATGTACAAGAACTGTTGTCCAGTACAGAAGCGGTTATTGTTGATGGGATGCTGTCCTTAGAAAGCTTAGCAGCAGTAGGCGCGCAAATATGGCGTGTTGAAAAGAGATAACAGGGAGCGTCGATGCATGAGGTTTGACATGCATCGACGCTCCCTGTTATCTCTTCGTACTCTTTGAGAGGCCATTCAACCACTTTCGGACTTCGAGAGCTTTATGATGCCTGATAGCTTCAAAAGATTTTAAGCTCGCCTCTCCATATGTTCTTGCCTCGTCAAAATTGTGTCGCACCTCTGCAACACGTGCGAGTCCATAATAGGTACGTGCATAAAACTCGTGTTGTCCTTCTGGTGTAAGCGCAAGTGCTTCCTGAAAGGCTGTCTCGGCTGCTTCCAAGTGATGCATATAAAGATGCGTTTCACCCCAATTGTTTAAAATGACGAGTTTTAGCGATAGATGTGAGGTTCGATGTGCGAGAGCAAGTGCTTCTTGATAATAAGCCTTTGCTTGAGCATACTTTCCTTGCTCTCCTGCCCTTCTGCCCATATGAGCAAGCAGGATACTAGTTCGCATAGGATGTGCAATTTGGCGTGCTACTGCTAGTCCTTCCTCAAAGTGTGCGTCGGCCTGTTCATTTATCCCTCTCTGCTCTGCCGTTACTCCAAGAAGTGTGAGCAAAGCGGAGATATATTCATAATGCTTCATGCGTCGTGCCAGCAATAACCCTTCCTGGAAATACATTTCCGCTTGCACATAGTCGCCTCGCTTCTCTGCGATTTCCCCTAAATAAAGCGACGATAGAATACTATTATTAGTGTCACCTAGCGATATTGCTAGCCGATGAGCACGTTGTACATGATGTTCCGCCAGATTATAGAGACCGCGTATACAGAGGAAGGCTGAAAACGTATTTACCCCTTGCACGAACTCTGTGTTCATCTCTTGCTCATAAGCTATATCCAATGCAGTCAAGATAGTGCCAGATTCTTGTCCAAGAGCACGATAGTCTTTTTCATGCTCTACAATATAACGCACAAAATATGTCACAAAGCGACGATAGGGCGTTGTATCACGAAGAGATAGACGTGCATAATCCGCAATGGTCTGGTGTACAGTATAACGATTTGAGCTTGTACACTCTAAAAGTCCTGCATCACAAAGTTCGTCGAGGGCTGCTGCTGGCAGTGCTGAAACTGCTAAAGCGGCCTCCTCCGAAAAACTTCTTGGCTTAGCAGGCAATACGGAGAGGGCACGCAGAGTTTGACGTGCCTGCTCACTTAGACGCTGATCGCTAATGGCAATCACTGATTGAAGCGAGAGAGGTGTGTCATATGTGAGACCAGTGTGATGGTCGAGAACACCAAGAGGTTTGCTCAAGTGGAGGCGCTCTTTTTCATCACTTAGCTTTTGAAGAGCCATATGCAGGCGTCGTGGTTGTCTGTTGTATGTTTGCACACGTAAATAGCTCCCCATGAGTGTCAGCGCGAGGGGCAGACCACCAACAGATTGTACAAGAGTTTGAAGCATAGGCTCTTCATTCGTCACTCCCTCTGAGGCTAAACACACCAGGAGCGCAATACTTTCCTCCTCATCTAACTCTGGCACAGTAATGGCTTTGTGTGAGGCAAGAGCAAGAGGAGGCAAACGCGTGGTAAGCAGACAAGCACAGTTTGGCCCTCCCACACTTAAAGCAAGGACATCCTCCAATGTCCAAGCATCATCTATGACCAGTAACATATAACGCATACCAATTGCGGCACGAAGCCGCTCAGCAAGCTCATTGTTACTGCCGTTTTGCTGTGGCATCGTAGCGTCTACGCCTAGAAGTGATGCCCAGCGACTCAGATGTCCCATTATCTGCGGTTTTGGTCCTAACCCAGCCCACAAGATACCATCACTAAACCATGCTCGTACCTCTTTGTCATGTACGAGTTGTATGGCTAATGTCGTTTTGCCTACTCCTGGTAAACCATTTAGCCCAACAAATGCACTTTTTTCATGTACACATAGTTGTTGTTTCAGCTGAGTAAGAAGTACTTCACGCCCAACAAACACAGTACTTCCTCCCGGCGGTAGAGGAATGGCATGGTCATAGAGAGTCAGAGGAGGATAGAGCGTATGAAGAATTTCTGCCTGATCGTGTTGCTCTTCTGTCTCCTCTCCTAATAAGCCAAGCTCGCGCACACTTTTGCCAAAAAGAGTACAAAGTTTTTCTCGAAAGTGAGGATAGGGTAACGAAAGACCACGTTCCCAGCGTCCAACCGTTGTTGCGTCAATGCCAAGTTCCAGTGCGACTTTTGTCTGCGACCACCCACGTAGTTCCCGTTCCCGTTTCAAGCGTATATTCGCTTTTGGCTTCATGGTGTGCTCCAGCTTACTGTGCTATCCCGTAGTTGCTGCTTAGTTGTTTATTTGCCATTGTACCAGATAGCACATGTCATGCATACTCATATGGGACAATTTGTTTTCAAAAGCAACCAGACTATGATATCCTCATAAACGCATGATCGCAAGTGAGCCATGAGATTGAAGCACACTAATATAAGGTTGTTTTTGGGATAAGATTATCGCATAATCTCGGTAACACTTTCTTGGTTACAAGCTAACGAACGCAGAAGTTATCGAAGGAGCAGTCATGATAATCGACCCAAACACCTCAGCTCAATCCAATACAGAGGTACGCGTTGACGCGTTACTTAATGCCCTGACACTGGAAGAAAAAGCATCACTGCTCGCAGGGGCAAGTATATGGTCCACAGCGGCTATCGAACGACTAGGCATACCAGCAATTAAGGTTTCCGATGGTCCAAACGGCGCACGTGGAGCAGGAAATTTTGCGGGTGGAACCGTAACCTCGGCTTGCTTTCCAGTGGGTATTGCCCTCGCATCTACCTGGAATCCTGAGTTAATAGAGCAGGTTGGGCAGGCATTGGGTGAAGAAGCGCGGACAAAGAATGCACATATGCTGCTTGCTCCTACCGTCAATATACACCGTTCACCACTTAACGGGCGTAACTTCGAGTGCTATTCCGAGGATCCTTACCTCACTGCACGTATCGCGGTCGCGTACATTTCTGGCCTACAAAGCCGCAACATTGGAGCAACGGTGAAGCATTTTGTATGCAACGACTCCGAGTTTGAACGCAACTCAATCAGTTCAGAGGTTGGTGAACGTGCGTTGCGTGAAATCTATTTGCCACCATTTCAAGCTGCTGTACAGGAGGCAAAAACGTGGGGCGTCATGGCGGCATACAACAAAGTAAATGGCGTCTTCGCTAGTGAAAATGCGACAACGCTACGCACGCTCCTCAAGCAAGAGTGGGGATTTGACGGTATCGTCATATCCGACTGGTTTGGGACGAAAAGCACAACAGCCTCTATCAACAACGGGTTGGATTTAGAAATGCCTGGACCTGCGATCTGGCATAATGTTCCACAGGTACTCGAAGGCATACAAATAGGCGAGATTCAGCAAGAGGCCGTTGATGATGCAGTACGTCGCATCTTGCGTATCATCATGCGCTCCGGTGCGTTCGAGCGTCCTGTGGAGCAGCCCGAACAAGCTATTGATCGACCTGAACATCGTACGTTGATTCGCACAACGGGGGGCGAGAGCATCGTTCTGCTCAAAAACGAGGGCACTCTTCTGCCCCTACAAAAAGATACATTGAAGACGCTTGCCATCATCGGTCCCAATGCGAAAACAGCACAAATTATGGGTGGAGGTAGTGCACAGGTCAACGCACATTACGCGATTACACCATATGCAGGCATCGTGGCACAAGCAGGAGAGAACATGCAGCTTGGCTATGAGATTGGGTGCACAAACCATAAAATGTTACCTCGCCTTGATGCCAATTTGCTCACGCCCCAAGGAAAAAGCACGTTTTCGCTTGACTACTATAACTCGTCCGATCTTAACGGCGATATTGTTCATCAAGCAACGACGAACACCGCGGATCAGATATGGATGGGGGCTATTGCTCCTGGCGTACACATGGACAACTTCTCGGTTCGCCTCACAGGAACTCTCATTCCTCAGGAGAGTGGACTACATAGCTTTAGCTTAACCAGCGCAGGCTTGAGCCGCCTCTTCGTAAATGGGCATGAAGTGGTGGATAACTGGACACAGCAGACGCGTGGTGATACCTTCTTTGGCATGGGAAGTTCGGAGATTACAGCACGCCTAGAAATGACGGAGGGGCAACCTTACGTCCTGACAGTCGAATATAGCAGCCAGAACAGCGTAATGCTCACTGGATTTCGCCTGGGATATCTTCCTCCCGTGGCAGAGGACGCAATCGAGCGTGCGGTAACACTGGCGGCGCATTCAGATGTAGCCCTACTCTTTGTTGGACTTAACGGAGACTGGGAAGGTGAAGGCCATGATCGACCGGATATAGAACTTGTTGGTGAACAGGTAGCACTCATCGAACGAGTGGCTACCGCCAATCCAAAAACGATTGTGGTCCTGCAAACTGGTTCACCCATTAGTATGCCGTGGCTAGACAAGGTAGCAGGAGTTATTCAGGCATGGTATCCAGGACAAGAGTGCGGTAATGCTATTGCTGATGTGCTCTTTGGTGCCGTGAACCCTTCTGGCAAGCTTCCACAAACCTTTCCAATGCGGTTAGAAGATAATCCCGCATATATCAACTATCCAGGCGAAAATGGTCGTGTATACTATGGCGAAGGCATCTTCGTCGGCTATCGCTATTATGAAAGGAAACACGTTGCACCACTTTTTCCATTTGGCTTCGGTCTCTCTTACACCAGTTTTACGTACAACAATCTACAAGTGCAAACATCATCAACTCCTGCCTCTGATGATATTGCCTCCATAAGTATAGACATAACTAATACAGGTCAACATACGGGTAAAGAGGTTGTGCAAGTCTATGTACACGATAGGCAGAGTACGCTATCGAGACCGGTAAAAGAATTGAAACGCTTTGCCAAAATCGCCCTTGTACCAGGGGAGACACAAACGGTTACATTCGCACTTGACTCTGCAGCATTAGCATACTGGGACGATGTACAACACGCATGGGTCGCAGAGGCAGGTGAGTTTGAGGTACTTGTGGGCAGTTCGTCGCAAGATATTCGGGCAGAAGGCGTATTCCAGTTAGCGAAAACGGTTGTTTTCGGTGGTCCTGCAAACGAGAAAAAGTGATTGCTGAACGTTGATAATCGCACAAAATAATGCACTTAGGTAGGGACTGCAATCAAATTGCAGTTCCTACCGAGCTACCACGACATCGAGATGTGCCCAACGCTCATGTAGGAGACTCGCAAGAGTACGTAGACCCCACAACTCGCTTGTTTTATGTCCGACCACAGCCACTGTCATGCCTGTTTCGTTGACTGCCGCTCGCGCGAGTTGCCGAAACTGTCCTGTAATGTAGAGGTGAGCACCTTGCTCTGCGGCTTCACGTATAGTGCTATCCGTCATTGCTCCAACTACAGCGATACGGCTTATAGTCTCGCGGGTGTTCTTTTCAACAACGGGGGGTGTCCCGAATAGTTCAGTAAGCGTTTCAAAAAAGCTGTCGGTTGACGTTACAGGCATATCGCCAAGCATACCTAATGGTAAATTTTCTTTGTAGGCACAAGGGACAAGGTGCGTCATTTGTAGGACATTAGCGAGACGGAGATTCAAGCCCAATGTTAATGTGAGATCAAAGGCAAGGTGATAGGCAAGTATACCAATATCACTGGGCAACGCTTCCCTATCGAGACGCCACGGACGATGCAAAAAGAGCGCATCCAAGTTCTTTTGCCTGACCCATGTGTCTATTCCTGTCCACGGCTCAAGGGCTAGACCAATACGTTTTACATTGCGTTCTGAAGGACGGTAAATTCCGTGTTGATCGTCAGGAATGTTGATAGTTCCAAGATAGTCATCAAGATAGGCTGCAAGTGCTGACAAAGAAAGATGCATTATTTCTTTCTCCATTCCAGACTTTTTGCGTTGAGCAGGCGCAGATACTCATTCCCGTATTTCTCAATATCTTTTGCAAGCGAAACAGCTTGCTGCAACTGTTCATACGAAAGTTGTTTGTAGGCAGGTCGCTTTTCAATAGCATCGTACCAACGCATCCGAAAAAGGTTGTCGAGTATGATGCGTTGAAAGCAGTGGTCATAGTAGACAACCCACTTCTGTTGACGTGCAAGTTGTGGCAAGATGTTTTTTGTGTATGCCAGATACTCGTCTTGTAATGTTACTGTATTCTCCATCGTTGCAGATTTTAACGTAAATTTCCTGCAAAAGCAAAGATGCTATTTGGTGATATACTTCATTTACACGAAATTGTTGATGCGCTTTCTACATTTTCAAAGACGAACGAAGGGGAGCAATCAGGATGACGACTGAACAGATACCGGAGTTGGACAATTTCTTTGCCACTATGCAAGACCCCTACCCAACGTACTCTTATTTGCAGAAACATGAGCCGGTTCGCTGGAATCCTATGTTCAACTGCTTCATGCTCACAAAGTATGATGATGTGAACATGGTCTTCTCAGATGCGAAACGCTTTTCCTCAGATATCTGGTCAGAGGTGCCAGAACGCATTGGATTTACAGGCGAGGATGCGACAAGTCAGTATCTCAGGCAGATTTTGCCCTTCCTGGCCTATAACTTACAGGGTATGGATCCTCCTGGACATACACGACAACGTACTCTGATGACAAAAACATTCACACCACGTATGTTAGAGTCGTTTCGCCCGACCATTCAGCGCACTGTGGATGAACTTATTGACCAGAAGTTAGCAGAAGGCAAGATGAATCTTGTCGCAGATTTAGCATATCCACTTCCATCTAATGTCATCCTGGATTTGTTGGGTATTCCAAGAAGTGGACGCTCATATATCAAAGCGAGTTCTGATGCAATCAATGAATTTGTCACAACACTGCTGTTCGCAGGTGGCTCGAATTGGCAGAAGCTAGCAGGAATTTTTGCTGAGGTCACAACGTATCTCAAGAGTTTGATAGCGGAACGGCGTATTCATCCGACCGAGGACCTATTGACCAAAATGGTGCAGGCTGAAGAAAATGGCGATATGCTGAGCGAAGATGAAATTGTGATCGCTACCAATTTTCTGCTGTTCGCGGGCCATGAAACCACGGCGAATCTGATAGCAGTTGGCATGTACTACCTCATGCAAAATCCTGAGCAGATGGAGCAACTACGTGCTACTCCAGCGAAGATGACGAATGCGGTAGAGGAACTGTTGCGTTATGTAAGTCCAGTTCACACGCTTGGTCGCGTTACAACACAGGATGTGACTATTCGAGGCGTTGATATCCCAAAAGGGACGAGTATCAATGTCCTGGTTGGAGCTGCAAACCGTGACCCTGAAAAGTTTCCTGATCCTGAGAAGTTGGATATTAATCGTCTAGCGGTACGCTCGTTGGGCTTTGGCTATGGCATTCACTTTTGCATTGGTGCCGCTCTCGCGCGTATAGAAGGACAGGTCACATTTGAGACGTTACTCAGGCGATTGCCAAATATTCAGCTAGACGGAGAGACGCCAGAATTTCGTCCCAATTATGCATTGCGTGGCCTTGTTGCTCTACCCGTGAGGTTTGATAACGAGAAGAAGGAAAAACTGAAATGAAATGTCTGGTACGGGCGAGCAATGTGTTGCTCGCCCGTACCAGACATTTCATTTCGACTAACGACCTTTGTATCCGGAGCCTTTGTGATCTCGAAATATACCTTCTACCTCTTGATCGCGTCCATCAGGCCGAACCACGACAACCGCACTTCCTTTGGCAAATGCATCAGTGTAATATTGGAATTCTTCTGCACTTACGCCCATGTTTTGGATCATGGTATTTAAATCACTTTGGCTCTCGTCTTGCCGCTCGTTTGGAAAGACAAGCATAGCCTGAATACTTTCGAGAAAATTCTCGTTGGTGTATTGCTTGGAGTAGCGAATTTGGTCACTGGTGAAGTTCGCGTCGTGCAATGCTTCTACTGCTTGCTCCGCGTCGTCAGTGGTATCAAATGTTGCCATCGCAATGCTTTCATGCGTTGGATTGTTTGCCATATTTTTCTCCCTCTACGGTTTTATTGTTCTCATGTTGATATAGAGAAAAATCTCTCTGTTTATAGGCACGTTTGATGAGGTAGAATCGTGTCACTACTTTTCGTGTATCAAGCTCCTACAACAGCAGTTACTCCACTCAGAGTTCCTATAAAGATGTGATTACTCGACAAGGTAGGTGTTGCAAAGCGCGAGACTCCACCCACTGAGACCGTTGCACGTGTCTTACCAGTAGCACTATCAAGGGCGTAAAGCGTACCGTCGCCTGTGAGACTGTAGATGGTCTGCCCTCCGATAACTGGTGAGCCGGTTATTTGACTTGGTGCTTGCCAACCAAGAGTAAGCCGACCTTGTGCATTGAGCAAAAGTTGGTGTAAGCCAGAAGTACAGGGAACAAAGATTTGCGAACCGTTTGTAGCAGCACCGCCATAGGATTGACAGACGGTCAGTACTTGAGCTTGTCCATTCACACCACCAAGCGCATTCGCATGTAGAAGATAGCCAAACTCTGATTTGCCATCCGCGTAGACTAAGTTGTTGGGCAGTAACAGCGGTCCCGTTGAGCCAAGATCAGTATCTTGCGAGTTCTCCTGTTGCCAGTTTTGTGGGGCAAAACCATCTTCGAGTTTGAGCGTCGGCGAGAGACGTAGGACAGAGTCACTATGATCCCAATTTCCTTGTGTTGTCTCGCCATTTCCAACAGCAACAAAAAGCTGTCCAGCAGCATTGATTGCTGGGCCAGACGGTGCCCATATGCCTCCTTCACGTGGTGTTGGCACTTCATACGAAAGCAATGGTCCATTGCCATCGGTCCGACTACCTACAACCCAGCCATGATAATTACCACAGTCACCCGCAAGTCCACCATAGGCGACATATACCATATTTCCAAATAGGGCTAAGGCTGCACGCTCTTGATGAGGTGCGACTTCGATACCTTGTGGGTCTGCAACACGACGTACCTTTACCTGACCCGTCTTAGCATCAAGCCCAACGAGGATATGAGTAGGACCAGTTATTTCTGCAACGGCAAATATTAAACCTGTTGCAGGATCATAGACAGGTGTTCCAGTGATACCAAGTGGGAAAATATTGCCACAGGGAAGGTCTGCCTGTGCAACAGGAGTGCCAACGTTGGTATGCCATACAATTTTTCCCGTTTGAGCATCGAGAGCATACAGGGTGTCATTTTCAGTCGCAACAAGTACATGACCACCAACTACGAGTGGCTCCCCATAAACGGCACCATCTAGTCTCGTATTCCATGATGACGTAAGATGTTGTGGATTGGGCGTATTCGCAAGATAACCAGCACGTGTATTGTCACGGTGATACGTTGTCCAATCGGTACTACTCTGAGATGATATCCTGGTCGATGTGGGACTAGGCGTCAGAGCGAGAGGAGTAACTTGTGTTGGCTGAGAACCAGAAGTTACTGAACTACTACACCCCGTAAGAAACAGCAAAATAAGTACTATAGCACTCGCAAGAGAGCGTTTATAATGCGCTTTCCATAGAAAAGCATGAGAGGAACACACTACGGTAAATAACATCGTGATAAGCAGAACAAAAACAGGAAACATGCTTAGCTCCTCTTTAAATTTCAGAAATTTATATCTCTATGTATTATCACATACTATTCGCCAAAAAAGGAGACATAAAAGGAAAAAAATTCGTTAAAAAACCGCTTGACATTATTGCGTAGGTGAGGTATATTATCCAAGCCGCTAAAACAAGACAATCGCACGGTCACGTAGAAATGAATGTACGCTCCTGTCTTTCAGGCAATCGCCACGCTAATGTGGCTCCTCAAAGGAACACTTCTTCCAAGAGCAAAATAACCGCAGCGCGGTTTCTTGTGGTCTTTTCGACCAGAACATGTCGTGCGTGCGTCTGTACGCTCGCCCGAAAACAAGAAAGAAGTAATTTTTGAGAGCGATTGTAAAAGTCATAAAAAAAGGCTTGACAAAGCACTAGCGATATGCGATACTACATCTACAGTCAAGTAACGAACGAAACGACGTACTTGACGCACAAGCACCTTGACAATTGAAGAGTGGAAAGCAGAACAGATAGGTAAGTGAACAGGTAGACAAGAGAACAAACATAGATGCGTTCACACAGTTTCTGTCAATCAAAACATGTATAGATCAACCCTGATCTGCACATGAACAATGAGTTTCCGCGAACAGCCAAATGCAACAGTAACAACGACAGCAGTTTGGC
>CAZZVE010000043.1:12484-29484 GCA_964657325.1 uncultured Ktedonobacterales bacterium | reverse complement strand
ACTACGCATAAGAAGTAATTACGCATAACAAGGGGACTGGAATGATAGAGAGTGAACAAGAAAGCGCACTTATTGCTGTCTTGGAACAAGTTATGCATCACCATCTTACGCAAGCACAACGTGGACTCTTGCCTTCCGCCATCTCTCCTTACAAGTTAAAGCAAGTGCTTGACATAAATTGTCGTATTGGTGCATGGACGATTGATATGGCACTTTCGTACCCAGGCATACATGTTACTGCGTTAGATGGCGATAATGCATTTATTAACCTTGCGCGTCGTAATGCAGAGATCGGTGCGGTAAACCGTGTACGCTTCTACGAGTCTCATCCACTCAAGCGATTGCCGCTCGCCAATGCAAGCTTCGATCTTGTTCATTCGTTGCAACTCGCACCCGTATTTCGTCCACATGAATGGCCCTTCTTTTTGAGCGAGTGTAAACGGGTGATGAAACCAGGGGCACCAATTGTGCTTACGAGCCTGTCCATTGGCCCAACGTCCAGCGATGCATATCAACGCTTGCTCTCCCTATTTGATGCATTGTTACTCAAACTTGGTTATGGTTTTTCAGAATACTCAGGGACGGGCACCCCTGGTGTATACCTCTTCCATATGCTCAAAGAGGCTGGATTTGTGAATGCCTCGTACACTATCCACCCTGTGAACTTTGGTGGCGCAAACAATCCTGGTGGACGTGCCTGTTGTCAATTACTTGCAGGTATTGCGGAAAAACAGAAACCATTAATGCTTGAAAATCATATGATTGGTGCTGAAGAGTTCGATGCATTATTGCTTGAGAAACAACGTGATATTGGTGAAGCTAATTACTGCACTACAGGGGCGTTGATCTCGGCAATTGCGTATGCACCATAGCCAAAGAAAGTGGTACGGGGAGCGTGACAGGGCAAGCCCTGTCACTACTATACTTTCCGCCACTGCGTGGCTCGCCACGCGAGTCCGTCTATAGTAGTGACAGGGCTTGCCCCTGTCATGCTTATGTAACCCATCGCTAAAGAAAAAGAAAAGGATTTCAATGAGCCAGCCATCCCAACATGCTCTTATTCCACCCTCACCTCCTGGCACCACACAGGCTAATCGAGGAAATGAAATAAATCTTGATGCACTCCTACATTCTCACCTGTTACAGGTGCAGGGAGGACGTTTACACCCCGAACATATTGCGGTCAACACCATGGAGAGTGTGCTTGATCTCGGTTGTGGTTCTGGCGAATGGATTTTTGACCTTGCCAGACGCTACCCGAAGTTACGCATCTATGGCATTGATAGCGATGAAAAGGTACTGCATCAGGCGAAAGTACGCCGCAATACCAGCAGTCTGCGCCAGGTGGAACTACGCCACATGGACCTTTTGCAGGGACTCCCGATTCCAAATGCATCTATTGATTTTATCCATATGCGTCACTTTGCCCGTTACATTCAGCCGCAGGCATGGCCTTCTATGATACGTGAATGTGTGCGTGTGCTGCGCCTGCGGGGTTGGCTGAACATCGTAGAACTAGAATTATGTGAGATTTCCAGTCCCGCGTGCTTAACACTACATCGTTTAATGCTACGCGCCCGTGCGAACCTTGGACGCTCTCTCGATGCAACAGGAAGCACACTCGGCGTGGCACAACGTCTTTACGCGATGCTCTTACAAGCGGGTCTCTATGAGGTAGGGTACGATGTATTTACAGTAGATGTAGGAGCGATGGGCGGCAATGCTGCGCATGTCTTCCTCTCAGAAATCGTAAGTCGTGCGTTTGTTGTGAAGCCACTTGTTGTTCAGCAAGGCTTAGTAGAAAACGTGGAGTTTGATGCGCTGGTGACACAAGCGCAAGTCGAGTTGCAAATGCCTGATCTATGTGGTTGGGCCATTCTGATATCGGCTTATGGATGTTATGGTGGAGGAATTGAATGATGTTGACCGCCGAGGCCGCAAGTTTACGTTTTCAGCACCGTCTCTTTCATCGTGAGCTAGGCACGTTGTTTCCTAGCACACTTCCATTTAGCTCTATATCGCATGTGCTTGATCTTTCCTGCGGTCCAGGAGCGTGGTTGCTCGAAGTGGTGCAGGCATATCCACATATTCATGGTGTAGGAGTTGACCTGAAGCCGGGACTGGTACAGAGCGCGCGTGAGGATGCATACCTTGCTGATGCTACGACCGCTTCATTTAGCGCAGTAGAGCAATATGAACACTTGCCCTACGCAGACAATAGTTTTGATTTTGTGCATGTGCAACGCTCAAGTGCAAGCATTACCCCAAAAAAGTGGCCTGAAGTATTGCAAGAACTTGCGCGTATTCTACGCCCCGGCGGCTGGCTACATTTTCTCGATTTCGAGATTGGCCCCACATCCAGTGATGCCGTAAATACTTTTATTCATTATCTCCGTGTCTCTCATAGTCAGGAAGAACGAGTCTCCTCATCAAAGAGTCAGGCACTTACTTCTGCTATAGTGTTTCCACGTCTTTTGAGCGAAGCAGGCTATAGCGAGGTCAACTATACACTACATGCGGTTGATATTGGCAATCAAGTAGGCAATCCTGGCAAAGACTACATTCTAGCGGTGCTTGCTCAAGATACGCGTATCGCCAGTCACCTCGTAAAGGCCGAAGTAGTAACGCGGCAAGAAATAAACAGCTTGACAGCAGCGATGTACCATGATGCACAACGGCTCAAATATTGTGCGATAGGAATGCTTATCTCAATTGTTGGCATGAAACCGGAGGGACGCTCATGACACTTACACACAATAAAGCTTATGATAGTGCCACAGAGAAGAACGATAATTGCGTTCGTTCGGCATCACATCAGTATTTTACAACGATCCTGGGTGGACTCGTGACGAACGTGGTCAAGATGCACCAGGTCCTGTCTGTGTTAGATGTCGGATGTAGTGAGGGCGGATGGGTACTGGACCTCGCCCGCGAGTATCCTAGAACACATGTTACTGGTATTGATATGGATGAACGCGCTCTCGGTGAAGCTACACGCTTCGCACGCTTTCATGGTATAAGCAATGCAACATTTCTTCCAATGGATGTCACAACATCGTTACGCTTCAAAGACAACTCGTTCGACCTTGTACACATGCGTTCCGCGCAATTCTTGTATGATTCGCACTTCAACAACATTATGACAGAATTGACACGCATCTTACGCCCTGGTGGATGGCTACATCTTGTCGAATTCGAGCCAGGGGCAACATCTAGCCTCGCTTTTGACCGTTTGCTGCACCTTTTTATTCATACCATACATGCTGCTCGGAAAAGAACGCCGGATGAAACTTCCAATGGTGGAACAGCAGCGCAACTATATGATATTTTGCTGAATGCCTACTTCCTCGACGTGTCCTATACTGTGCATGCCGTTGATTTTAGCCCTACCAATATACTCGGTGCGAAAGCATTCGTGAATGAGGTGCTACTTGCTATTCGCAATGTGAAGTCTCTGGTGTGTCGCCTCAATGCAATTCCAGAGGCGGAATATGACTCTCTTCTCGCACAGGCACAGGCAGATATGATGCGCCCCGATACATGTGGCTATGGCTATCTCATCTCCGCCGTGGGGTGTAAGAACGGGTAAAAACAATAATATGGGTACATAAACATTTGTAGGGGTCTAATTCATTACACCCTCGTGGCGATACACAATGTTGGAGAACACGAAGCAGCGTTTCAACATGTCTCCCAACATGTTCAATCGCCACGAGGGTGTAATGAATTAGACCCATACAGAGACATTCACCTGATGAAAATACCTTAGAAGCGTTTCACGATTGGGCAAGGTATAACCGAGGTGTGTAATAGCGCTTACCGAGAAGGCAGTCGCCAAGCGTCCACTATCAGCGATAGTTAATCCTTGGACCTGTGCTGCCACGAGACCTGCGACCATTGCGTCGCCAGCACCAAAGGTCTTTTTCACCTGTACAGCAGGGGGTGTCGCAAGCAGCGTTGTATCCTGCGTCACGAGCAACGCGCCCTCTTTTCCCATTGAGACAACGACGAACACGATGTCATCATTCAAAAGGGAATAGGCCGCTTGCTGAATATCAGCGTTGTTGGTCAAGCCATGTCCAACGAGATACGCTAACTCCTCGATATTGGGCTTTATAATCGTTGGACCTGCCTGTACGCCTTCTCGAAGAGCTTCCCCACTTGTGTCCAGAAGTATAGACTTTTTGTGCCGCTTAAGCTGTGTAATGATTGTAGCATAGCTCGTGGTTGGAACGTGAGGAGGTAGAGAGCCGGACAAAATGAACCAATCGCAGGTGTTTGTTAGTGACTCGATGATGTCAAACAGTGTTGTTATGGCTTCTTGTGAAGGCGCAAGGCCCGGCATGTTGATATCAGTTGTCTCTTGCCTCGCTTCATCAACAACTTTCACATTGATGCGCGTACTACCAGGAATGCGAACAAAACGATCTTCTATACGCTTTGAAGCAAAGAACTGCTCGAAAAGGTCAACATTCTCTCGACCGAGATAGCCTGTCACAACGGTGTCTATCCCGTAATCCGCCAGAAATGAGGCAACGTTGACGCCTTTTCCACTCGCGTCAAACCGAATTGCCTGACCCCGATTGACCGTATTAAGTCGAACGTTGTTCACGCTCACTGTTTGATCAATGGCGGGGTTAAGCGTAATGGTGGCTATCTTCATGTGAACTCTTCTCTTGCGCCATTAGCATGTGTTCTGGTCCTGTATCCCCATGCTGAGACTGCTTCTGCTGAGCCAGGGGAAGCAGAAGTGTTACAGTAGTTCCTTCGTTTGGAACGCTTTCGAGTGTGAGTGTTCCGTCATGAATCGTCGCGATATGTTGCGCGATAGAGAGGCCGAGACCAGTACCGCCAGCTTCACGCGAGCGAGCTTTGTCTACACGATAAAAGCGTTCGCCAAGATGCGCCAAGTGTTCGGCAGCTATGCCAATACCTGTATCGCGTATGTCGAGACGAGCTTTCCCATTCTGCGCAGATGCACGTACCGTTACTCGACCGCCTGGACGATTATATTTAATGGCGTTGTCAAGTATCACAAGCAATGCTTGCTCAAGTAACATGGAGTCGCCAATCACGAACACGTCATTGGTCTTTTCTTGTTGAACTTCAATCCCCTTTTGCTCGGCAAATGCACTTACACGCTGTACTCCTTGTAGCGTCAATGCATTCAGGCTCACAACCTCATGCTCTCGATGTTGAGCATTAGCGTCGAGGCGCGCAAGTGACAACATACTTGTTGCCAGTGTACTCATATGATTCGCCTCGGCAACGATATCCTCTAAAAGAGCGGCGTCTTCTACCGCCATGTGTTCACGTCCGCGCAGAAGCACTTCGGCGTCCGCACGCATCAATGTGAGTGGCGTGCGTAGCTCATGCGAGGCATCGGCGATAAAACGCTGTTGGCGCGTAAAGGCGAGACGTGCTGGTGCCAGTGCACGACTTGCCAGGAATAAACCGCCAAATGCTGCACCAAGTAAGGTCACTCCTCCTACGCTGAGCAAAAGGACAAGCAATTGAGACAATGCTATAGTCTCTGGCTGTATAATTTCTCCAGACATAACCACCCCTATGTAGCCATTCCCTGTAGAATTAGGTATTGCTACCGCATAGCGATAGATCGTTCCAATAGAGCTACCTGCATTCACCGTGCCGGATGCACTTCCGTCTTTTAATGCTTGCTTCGCCAGCGTATTTGTAAGAAAGGCAGAAGGTAACTGAGTCCCATCAGATATAAGTGTCCCATTCTGATCAAAACACGCGAGCATTTGTTGTTGTTGCCCGTTAGGAAAAATGCCAAAGCGAGGCGGGGGACCATCTTGTGTACAGATTTGTGAAGGCGAACTCGTAGACCACATATCCGCGTGTCTATGTGCGTCTCCTGCTACTCCATTCTGAATAGGAGTGAGGAGGACATGTTGAGCGATAAGATAGAGGGCAACACAGAACAGGACTAGTGCCGCGCCCAGCACGCTGCAATACAAAAGGGTCAAGCGAATACGCAAGCCTTGAAACAATGCGGCACTCGGCTCTTGAACGCGGCTACTTTGCCTGTGGTATGGAAGCCATGAGATAAATTTTTCCCTGTTCATGTCTTTTTGTCTTTTCTGTTCGTTATGCTTCGATCTTGTAGCCTACGCCCCGCACTGTCTTAATGCAGGAGCGCGCGGAGCCTGTATCAATTTTGTCGCGCAGATAATGAATATAGATATCGACCACATTTGAGAGTGCTTCAAGGTCATAACGCCAGACCGCATCGGTAATTTGTGTACGCGTCAGCACTTGTCCGGGGTGACGCATCAAGTATTCTAGGAGCGCGAACTCTTTGGCGGTCAACTCGATCACACGTCCAGCGCGTCGTGCCTCGTGTCGTACAAGGTCAAGCGTCACATCGCCGACATTCAATTGTGGCGTTTCATCAAACCGCCGATCTCGACGACGTAGTAGCGCGTTGACGCGTGCCAGTAATTCCTCCATTGCAAAAGGCTTGGTTAGGTAGTCATCGGCACCTACGTTGAGGCCCTTTACACGATCCTCTACCGCTCCTCGTGCTGTTAGCATGAGCACGGGTGTCAGGATACGTTCAGCACGCATCTGACGACATATCTCAAAACCATCATGCACAGGTAACATCACATCGAGGATAACAACATCATATGTATCACTCAAAGCAAGGTCCAGACCTGCCTCGCCATCATGCGCGAGATCAACGGCATGACGCTCTTCTAGCAGAACGCGACGTAGCAAAAACGCCAACCGTTGCTCGTCCTCCACCACAAGAATATGCATTGTTTTGTCCTCCCTTTTCCAACGTATCTGTAGGGACCGATGTATCGCGTCCTGGGGTGGAGCTTGGGGGAACGCGCCGGGAAAATGTATCGTTGCCTGCACGTTGCCCCTCCCCACCTCAGGACGCGATACATCGGTCCCTCAATTTCCATCGTCTCTCTCATTATTTTATTGGACGAAGATTGGAAGCAGATTGGAAACTTTCTTCTTTACGAATCTGAGTACGTTTCTTATGCTGTGCAAGAGCGATTCTGTGCCAAAGTAGCGCACCAACAAGCACGCCACTGATGGCATAGAGGCCGAACGCCCACCATGTTTGTGTATCGCTACCAGTTCCAATGCCGTGTACCATTGCAATAATAAAGATGCCAAGCGTCAGCACATGGAGTTTTTGCCACCATGCATAGCCAATGTAGGGACGTAACAGCGTGCTTATACCAATCGCAATACCACTATACAATGCGACAATACCCATTGCCATCCAGAAGGGATGATAGGTGCTGACGAATGGAATAAGGATATCACGCCAGCCAAATTTTGTGTAGGGATCAATCCAGGATGCCAGAATATGTATACCAAGAAAAATTGTGCTCAGTAGCGACAAGAAATTATGCAGTTCACTATTTATGAGGCGAGGCCAACGTTTGGCTGACTGTATCTGTGTTGAAAGCAGGAGTCCTACCACAACCGCGGCCGTGAGTAGTAGGTAGGCAGTCCAGCCGCCTGCTCGTGCGACATCCCATACGACAGTACTCCATAGACTACTACTCATGATTGCACCTCTCCTGTTCGCATAAGTTCCACCGGCCAGGCACCTGCGCTTGTCCAACTACCATCGGTATGCACTAAGAGACCAGACAGACCAGAGTCGCTTAGAAATGCGCGTCCTTGTTCCACCCCTAGCAGAAACGCTGCTTTAGCGGCAACCTCAGCACGTTGACAACTTTCAGCAGCTACCGTGACCGACCAGAGACCACTCTGTGCCGATTCGCCCGAACGTGGGTCGATAATGTGGTGGCGCGTTCGGGTACCCTGCTGCCAATGTCGTCGATCTATGCCGGAAGTAGCCAATGCGCCAGATTGGAAAGGAATAACCCAGGACACATTCTTACCGGTAACACTTAAAGGCCAGTGCTCTTGCCCATCAGGAAGTCCTATCACTGCTAAATCGCCGCCCGCGTTGACAAGTGCCGTTGAAACGCCAAACACGCTCAGTTGCGTGAGAGCGGCATCGACCGCCATCCCCTTTGCAATACCTCCCACATCTACACCAATGCCAGCAGGCAGAGTGACACGTCTCCTCCTGAAATCCAGGCGTATCTCACGCCAGTCTCCTCCTGCTTTATTCGTTTGTCCCGTTGCTGGAACAATGTCGGGAAGCTCGTCAAAGGAACGATCATAGCCAAGTCCGACAAGTTGCTTAAGCAATGTTGGGTCGAAGAGTCCCTCCGTTTTCTGTGCGGCTCTACATGCCGCGTACAGTACACGAAAGAGCAAAGGACTGACATCTACAGAAGTTCCCGCTTGACAATTGAGTTGTGATAATTCGCTCTCAGGTAGGAAGCGGCTCAATGTCCGCTCCCATTCCGCGAAGAGGTCTTGTGTCGCTTCAACTCCCATAGCAAAGGAGGCTTCCGGTAGTAGGAGCGAAACGGTTGTGCCCATTGCTCGAAACTCTGCATATTTCATGCCATTCGGTACGGACAGCGAGTTATGACGTGTGTGTACCGGATACAGGGTTGCTTGTGGAAGTACTTGATCCGAAACCATATCCTCCTCCTTGCTGTGTTGAGCTTGTCGTCGGTGTCGCTTGAGGCGTTGATGTCGATGTTGCCTTTTGTGTTGTCGATGTTGATGTCGTCGTCTTTGATGTGGTGGTAGCGGCTGGTGTTGCCTTTTGTGTTGTCGATGTTACAGTTGTTGTCTGTGTTGCCGTTGTGCCAACAGTATGACTCATGATAAGTGCGCTAAAAGTGCCAAAGCTCAAAAACGATGCCACCACGATGCCACGCTTCATTCTCCGCAGCAATGTCATCGCTTGCACTTTAGGCATCTTTGCTGGTGCTTGTCGCTGTTGCGCTCGCTCTGGCGGTGTCTGGAGTTGTGGTACTGTCTGTTGTTCGCGCATCTGCGGTACTACCGGAAGTTGTGGTACTGTCTGTTGCTCGTACATCCGCGGTGCTACCGAGCGTCGTGGAAATGCTTGTTGTTCGCGCATTCGTGGTGCTACCGGCCGTTGTGGAACATCTTCGTTGCGCTGATAGGGCAGTGCAGACCCTTTATATTCGCTGAATGTGTTGTCGTCCATTTATGTTTCCTTTGCTTATGTTGATCTATTTCGCCTGTAGGGACCGATGTATCGCGTCCTCGTCGGCGGTCGATTGCTCAGAAGGACGCGATACATCGGTCCCTACCAAATCTAATGGTTTCTCTCTTCACATTCATAAGTATAGAGTTGAAACATTGAAGCTCTATTAGAGAAAGATGTGAACTTTCTCATTCAGGCTGACTCGATGATTTTTGTGCGAATGCCTGGATAGAGCGTGAATATCAGATCAACGGTAGTGACCCATCACAAGCACGAGGACAATAAAGGCCATGTATGTCAGGCTGACAACCTGAGTATTTAGCAGGTAGGGTGCGTAACTGAGGAGCGAACAAAGCTGTACGCCACTGCTATATAGAACATGCGCGGAAAGTGAAAGGCCGCAAAGCCCATGTGTCTGAATAAAATCATACCCTTGGCTCACAAAAACTGTATACTCGCTGGTTTCCATATGGTATAGCGAAACGCGCACTACAAGCGCGAGCACACCTAGAACTCCAATTACAATGTATGCCAAAAGGTGCCGTACGTCAGGTACAACTAATCTTCTTCTTAAAAGCATAGTGTTTCCATTTTGTCTCTTTATAAGTCATCTGTTTTTCTACCAAATTACGCCACAATCACGTGAAGACTATTGGAGAAAGATGAGAAAACTCTCATGAACAAACAGGAAGGCTTACATACGTTAACATAACATAAAAAAGAGGATAGTTGAGCCAGGGCACCCGCAAGGGATGCCCCTCCCATAGGACGATGATGCATGAGATACCGATGCGTGTATGGGAGGGGCATCCCCTTGCGGGCGCCCTGGCTCCATCCATGCTGCGGCCTCTTTGCTTTTCCAACGTGAAGTCGTTCATGAGAGCTTTCTCATTTGTCTCCAACATACTTCTCATTCCCTCTTGGTAGGCTATGCAATGTAACCACAACGCACGGTTTGCACTCCATAAATTTTGAGAGGACATACATATTCATGACAGAAGTAGCAGAACTCTATGCTGTAAAGACGGAGAACAACATACGTTCCATTCAACAAACACGCAACGAGTCAGGAACACTGAACGACAAGCCAGCTCCTGATAAGTTTTCCTGGCTCAAACAACTGGTACAGTTTAGTTTGGTTGGTGGACTCAACACACTGGTAGATTTACTGCTTCTAAATAGCTTGTTGTTGCTCTTTCCCACGACGAGCACAACAAGATTGTTAGTATACAACTTGCTTGCATATAGTTTGGGCGCAATAAACAGTTTTGTTTTGAACAAATATTGGACCTTTAAACATAAGCAGAGCGCGACGCTGAAAGAATTGTCGCGCTTCACAATAACTACACTCTTTGGCATGGGATGGAGTACATGTGTGTTCTGGCTCGCTAGCTGTATCCTTCATCCTCTTGCGGGCAATGCAACGCTTTGGGCGAATACAGCAAAGATTGTGTCTGTCTCCAGTAGTGCCTTGCTATCCTATCTGGGTATGCGACTCTGGGTTTTTGTTCGTCCATCACACAAAGAATTTTCACAACACGCATAAGAAAGGATAATCGTCCATCATGATTGAAGCGTATCCTACAGTACCTAATGCGCGACCTACGGTAGTCGCGGACGAGAGAGTAGGCGGCTGGCAACGTCTTTTGCAGTCTGTCGGCTTGAGTATCACTTTACTCATCTCAATTTTCATGAACTTCTACCAGTTGGGGCAGAATGGCTATGGCAACAGTTACTATGCCGCAGCTGTGAGAAGTATGCTCGATAACTGGCATGCCTTCTTTTTCGTCTCGCTTGACCCTGTTGGCTTTGTGACGGTTGACAAGCCACCGCTTGGTTTCTGGTTGCAGGTTCTCAGTGCGAAAATCTTTGGCTTTACGCCGTTTAGTGTGTTCTTTCCACAGGCACTGGCGGGTGTGCTCTCGGTCCTTTTGCTTTATCATCTGGTGCGCCGCCACTTTGGAGTCGTTGCTGGTCTATTAGCAGCACTTGCACTGGCGGTCAGTCCTATCAGTGTGGTAACGAACCGCAACAATACAATTGATAGTACGCTGGTCTTGACGATGCTCCTTGGTGCCTGGACCGTGCTGAAAGCAGCGGAGACTGGCAGATGGCGTTGGCTGATGCTAACTGCTGTGCTCGTGGGACTCGGCTTTAATATCAAAATGCTCGAAGCTTACCTTGTTGTGCCTGCCTATGGACTCCTTTACCTGTTGGCAGCACCGAGAAGCCTTAAAATGCGTATCGCGCAACTCTTTGTCGCGGCTCTTGTCATGCTTACCATCTCGCTCTCATGGGCAGTTGTGGTAGACCTGACACCAGCATCACAGCGTCCATATGTTGGTTCCAGTCAGGATAACTCAGAGATTAGCCTTGCTTTTGGTTACAATGGTATACAACGACTCCTCGGCTCATTTGGCTTTGGTGGTAAAGGTGCAAGCAGTAGTTCACAAACAAGTTCAACAAATGGACAACCGCCACAAGGTGCAGGAGGTGGTAACAGTGGTGGAATGTTCAACACTGGTACGGCTGGTCCATTACGCCTCTTCAATGAGCCGCTTGGTGGGCAGATCGTATGGCTTCTACCACTTGCATTGTTTGGTATGCTTGCGCTTGCATGGCAGAGCCGACCACGATTGCGCGAAGATAAACACCAGCAATCGCTCGTCTTGTGGGGTGTCTGGCTGCTAACAATGGGCATCTTCTTTAGTGCGGCTGGTTTTTTCCACCAATACTACCTGTCTACACTTGCACCTGCCATATGTGCTCTGTTTGGCATAGGCGTGGTTGTAATGTGGCGCGATTATCGACGCGTTGGTTGGCGTGGATGGCTCTTGCCTATCGCGCTACTACTTACCGCACTTGAGCAAATACGTATTATCACAAGCAATACCGCGTGGGGCACATGGCTGATTCCCGTTATAGCTATCGCCTGTACGTTAGCTGCATTGGTGTTATTCATCGCCCGCTTGCTCCCACGTCTCAAGTTGAATACTCGCGTCCTTGTGCCAGTCCTGTGCATTGGTCTGCTCTCCTTGATGCTTACGCCTGCCATCTGGTCGGCTGTCCCTGCCGTGCAAAACATTGCGGATGACCTACCAATTGCTGGTCCAAGCCAATCATTCGGTGGTGGCGGGGCTGGTGGTTTTCCCGGAGGCGGGACACTTACTGTTGGGCAGAGAGCTGAGCTAGAGAAAAGTTTTGCGAATGGTGGTAGTGGTGGTGCTCATGGCGGAGAGAGTAGTGTCAATGAAGCATTGATTCACTACCTGGAGGTGAATCAGGGAAGCGCAAAGTATCTCGTTGCGGTTCCCAGCTCAAATCAGGCAGACTCCATCATTCTGGCAACGAATAAAGGTGTAATAGCACTTGGTGGGTTTGCGGGTAGCGATAACATTTTGACAACTAGCCAACTCGCGACACTGGTTGCCAATGGTACCGTACGCTTCTTTCTACTCAACGGCTCAGGAGGCTTTGGTGGTGGACCAGGAGGGGGTCAAAGCTCGCTCACAACATGGGTGACGCAGCATTGTAGCGTGGTGCCAGCAAGCACGACGGGCGCGAGTAGTAGCTCGTCACAATTGTATAGCTGCGCTACAACAAAATAAACGGTTAGAACGATTTCAGACAATGAGGCATGATAGGAGCAAAGCTCCTATCATGCCTCATTGTCTGAAATCGTTCCTATTCCTCCCTTGTGGTAACATATAAACACAGTTCCTTTTTTAGGGTGACTGAGTGTTTTAGAAAGGGTGCATAACCATGTTGCTTGAGGCAAACATTCGGAAAATGTTGGTAGACGGCAGCCAGTGGGGAGGGTGGCAAGGCTACCATCTACCAGTGAGCAACGACTATTTTGTTATATGGACGCCTATTGGAACTCCTATGCATTGGCGACCCGGCACATGGGTTTCCGAGAAACATCAGTTAACGTACTTTTGGCGCGATGCATGGTTTACTATTCATATTGGGTACACCGAGAAGGGTGGCTTTCTCAGTGGCTACTGCGATGTTGTCTTGCCAAACGCTGATTATACCAATACCGCGCAGGAACTCATATATACGGACCTGTATATAGACGTTGTAGTACGCGAAGATGGCAGCGTGTACACGAAGGATCAAGAGGTTTTTGACCGTGCCGCGCTACGCTACCCCATTGTCGAGCAGTCGCGTCAGAAGTCTTTTGAGGAGCTTGACCGTCTCGAAGCACAGGCGAAAACGTGGACAGGTCCTTTTTCCGTCATTCCCAGACAACTTGCCCGCACTGACTTTGAGAACTTAAGCCTTGAGCAGATACGCGAGACGCTACGTGCTTCCTGAAACACTGCAATACGAACTCGCTCAGTACGGTATTCCCGCTTTCGACGAAATAGCGTTACGACAAGCTTTAGAGCAACGTGTGGAAACTTATACATTGATACGCCTCGCACCATGGCCCGCCCGACGTTGGAAATGCCAGTACCGTCTCATGCTTGGTGATGCAGTGTACGATGCACAAAGCGTCGCCGAAGCCTATGGAATGGCTCTAATCGCCGTTCTACGGTAGGGACCGCTGTATCGCGTCCTGAGGTTGGGTGGGGCAAACATCCTCAAGACGAATCTCACGGCAACGTAGACCCCTCCCGACCCATCTTTGGGCGCAATGAACTGTTGCCCCTACCAATGCCGAATGTAGTAGCCTAACGCGTGTATGTTTTTTTCTGCTATGTGTTGCTATTGTGTTCCCAATCCGTCTAGCGAGACGTTTAGTATAGTACAATGGGAAAATAATTCTCATGCTATAAAAAAAGTCTTCTTAGGAATGGAAGGAACTCATCTCCATGCAGCGTACAATGTGCAAAGGGAAAATTCACCGCGCCACCGTCACACAGGCCAACTTGAACTATATCGGTAGTATCACCATCGATCAGGACCTGCTCGACGCCTCAAATATCTATCCCTATGAAAAGGTACAGGTTGTCAACGTGAGCAATGGGTCACGCCTGGAAACTTACACTATCGCGGGTGCTCGTGGCTCTGGTGTCATCTGCCTGAATGGTGCTGCGGCTCGTTTGAATGCGGAAGGCGATATCGTCATTATCATCAGTTATGGACAATACAACGAAGAGGAAGTTCGTGCGCTTGTGCCACAAATTGTCTTCGTTGACGAAAATAATCACATGACCGAGAAAAAAGATGTTCCACTCATCGAAATGCTACCTGAGCTTCCAGCCTCTGAGTTCAGCGAAGTTGAGATGATGTACTCCTAAATCTCGCGGCAATCGTTCATTTGACCAAAACGGTTGAATGGATTTTTGCTTTCCCTTCTCCCTATCAAACGTTTGATAGTCTCCTTCTCCATTCCACCATTGTTTTTCATACGTTTTGCTCTCGATGAAATACCAATGTAGGGGTCTCATTCATTACACCTGTTGGCGATCCATAATGTCAAAGAATATATACAAGCGTTTCAACAGCCTTCCAATATAGTTCATTGCCAACAGGGTGTAATGAATGAGCCCCCTACATTTGTTCTGTGTAAAGGAAATATATCATCAATAAACGTAACAAAGCAGAGAAAGCCATAAAGCCACCCATTCTACCAAAGCAAGGACTTGAAAAGGGCTTGCCCGACGATACCTTGCAAGATTACGCCCAATATACTCAACTTACGCTCTCGCTTGACGATTTTACTGAGCAGGAGGCACAACATATTTCTTTTGACCAACTTCTTTTGCAGAATGTTGTCTTAAGCAAGACACGGCTCAAAAAAGTGCAGGTGCTTGATAGTCGCCTACTCGTGTGTGATTTAGCGAATGCCGAGTGGTCGGAGGCTACATTGTCACGTGTCGAACTCCTCGGTTGTCACTTGACAGGCTTTCAAAGTAGTGAAGGACTCTTTCAGGACATACTTTTTAAAGAGTGCCGATGCAGCTTTGCACAGTTCGCGCTCACGAAGTTTAAGAGTGTGCGCTTTGAAGACTGCGATCTGAGCGAGGCAAACTTTTTTGAGGCCGACCTATCAGGCGTCACATTCCTCAATTGTGATCTACATCAAGCAGATTTCGCAAAGGCTAAACTCGTTGGGGCAGACCTGCGTGGCTCTAAGATTGATGGAATGCGTATCGGCCCAAGCGAACTTAAAGGGGCAACGATAGATCCGACACAGGCCGTCGCGTTTGTGCGAGGGATGGGGATTAAGGTAGATATTGCATGATATACTATTCCCATGCGTATCACCTCATTACAAACTCAAACAACCGATAAAGAGCGTGTCAGCGTCTTTGTTGACGACCACTTTTTACTGGGTGTCAATGCTTTCATTGTACTGCAAATGGGCCTAAAAGTTGGACAAGTTCTTACGTCAGAGCAACTTGTGCAGTTGCGTAGCGAAGAGTTGCTCCAACAAGCGGTTGACCGCGCCCTTAACTATCTCTCGTTTCGCCCACGTAGCCGCGAAGAGGTACGTCGCTACCTGAAAAAGAAAGAGACACCACCGGAATTAATTGACACTGTACTAGAACGCCTGGATAGGCTTGATTTCGTCAATGACCGCGCCTTTGCCACGTTTTGGATAGAGTCGCGTGAGCAATTCAATCCTCGTGGCTCCAATGTTCTCAAAAACGAGTTACGAATGAAGGGCGTGGATCGTGAGGTAGTTGACGAGCTAGTGAGCGACGAGCAAGACGAGGAACGTGCGCTGATCGCGGGCCGTAAAAAAGCTGCATCGCTTGTGCGTCTACCTGACATGGACTACAAAACCTTTCGCACGCGCCTCGGCTCTTTCCTGCAACGGCGTGGCTTTGGCTTTGGTGTCACCACACACACCGTCAAAGCGTTATGGGAGGAATTGCAAGAGGATGCGGTAGATGAAGACGATGAGCTGTAGGAACCGATTGATCGCGTCCTGGGGGAGGGGCAGGGGCTACGTTGTCGCTAGATACTTTGTGAGGACGTTTGCCCCACCCCACTCAGGACGCGATCAATCGGTCCCTACAGTTCGTGTTGTTTAATAGATAGAATATTCCGAACAAGGAGACACCAGCATGGTTGCATTATCCATTATGATTGAGGGACAGGATGGCCTAACGTGGCCTCGTTGGAAACGTTTGGTTTCCGAGGTTGAGTCGCTTGGTTTCGCTGGCTTATTTCGTTCAGATCACTTCACAAATGCCAATCCACCAGATAAAGATTCGCTAGAGATGATTGTCTCGCTTACCTATCTCGCGAACTGTACAGAGCGTATTCACTTTGGTCCGTTGGTCTCACCTATTTCGTTTCGTCATCCTACACTGTTAGCGCGTCAAGCGGCAGCGTTGGATGATTTGAGCAATGGACGCATGATACTTGGCATTGGGGCGGGTTGGCAAGAGCGCGAACATACGCTGTTCGGGCACGAACTTGGCGATATTCCTACGCGCATGGCACGTTTTGAAGAGGGACTGGAAGTCATCACTCGTCTGCTGAAAAGTGACGAACCTGTTACCTTTGAGGGTAAGTACTTTCAATTGCGAGAAGCAACACTCCTACCACGTCCACAGCGTGCTGGTGGTCCAGAGATTTTGATTGGTGGTAACGGTGTCAAGCGTACGCTACCACTAGTGGCACGCTATGCGAGTATCTGGAATGGCGTCTTTCTCACTCCCGATGCATTTCGAGAGCATTGCACAATTCTTGATGGTTTGTTGCAAGAGGTAGGGCGTAAACCCAGCGATGTGAAGCGAACTATGATGCATTCTGCAACATTTGGTGGAGACACACTTCCGGCACCTGACGTACTTATTCAAACCATCAAGGCATACGAAGATGCTGGTGCAGAGGAGTTGATGCTGCAATGGTTCGATACCGACAATATTGATGGTTTAAAAGCGTTCGCCGAAAACGTATTGCATAAATTATAAAAATAGAAGGATTGCGCTGTGTTGCT
>CAZZVE010000043.1:0-12474 GCA_964657325.1 uncultured Ktedonobacterales bacterium | reverse complement strand
AACACAGCGCAATCCTTCTATTTTTTATAATGTTGGTGTCACCACAGTTTTCACGGGTGGTAATTGTACGCTTGGCAATGTTGAGGGCGAGACCTGCACAATCTTGATTTGGTGTACATCACCTGGTAGCGTATCACTGTAGGAGACGTGAATGGCGATGCTGCTTGTGTCAATGCCTGTTTGCCGTGCCAGATAGGTGCGCGCATCTCTCTGTTTTGTGCCCTTAATGTGGTTTTGAATGGTCGCAATTTGTTGTGAATTTATGGAATATTGCGCGACTCCACCGACAGCGATCTGTATGGTAACAGTGCCGTTGGGGTCCACGCTTTGTATCGCGGGCTGCCCTATTTGAGTTGATGAATTGAGCAAGACATAACCAGCACCAAATTGTTGTTGTGCCTGTTGCGTTAGCAGAATACGGGCAAGGCTCTGTACCTCTGTCGCCTTGAAGTATTCGACGGCTCCCTGTTCTCGCATTGTTACTGTCACTGTATCGCTTACAGAACCAATATCTGGCGTCGGCACCGGCACACCATCGCTATAGTTGATGCCACCGATGATTGTTGCGTTAGCCGCCTGCGCCTTGCTTTTCAAGTCATCATGCACCTGTGCACGTAATGTTTGACTCAATTGCGTTGCCAATGGATCGACATCGGCGAACGCCACGACCCGCTTGCAGTCGAAGATGCCCAGGACGCACTGCTTACCTGTTGTACTACTCTCTCTGCTGCTCGATTGTGTGCTATTCAGCACATACGCAGGAACCGAGTCCGACCCTGCATCGGTGCTATGGAGTCCCGGCTTTGCGGTTATAGTAAGGACTTTTGTGACTGAATGTATTTGTGGGCTGAGCGAGACTGTTGCGGTGATTGCTCCAAGAAATGCATAGTAACCAAGCAGACCTATAACCACGAGCAAGGCTGTAATGACAAACGAGAGAAACGCGAAGATGGACCCTTTTTTGCGTCGTGCTTCTACCGATTTTGTGAGGCTCGCGCCAGGAGCGGAGGCCGTTGCGAAGACCTGCTTATTGCGTTCAGCAAACTTGGATGGTTCGACAAAGGATGTTGGAGCGTTATAGTCCTCGCCTGTAAATGTACGCGTCGAACGTGTTGGTACAACGCCTACTACATCGAGCGGTTTGCTCTCACGCGTGACACTCTCAACCGGGCGTGGTACTGCTGGAAGTTGTGCGACGCTCTCTTTTGTGACAACTGGTGCGGAGATTACGGTCGTTGATTTTGGTGTAACCACGGCACGGTAGGCTTGCTCGAACACGCGTAGAAGTTCATCCGCGTTAGGGAAACGCTTGGCTGGATCAGGATCGGTACAATGTTTTATGACATACACCATCGGTGATGGCAGAGGAACGGTTTCGCCCTCAAGGGGGAGGCGTCCAGTGAGCATCTGATACAGAATAACACCGAGCGAAAAAATATCGTTGCTTGGTGCAGCGATACCATTGAGCCGTTCAGGTGCCATATATTCGATGGTGCCCAGTTCTTTCCCCGCTTGCGTTAGCTCCGGACTTTCCGTTGCCGCGCCCTGAATGGAGGCTATCCCGAAGTCAATCAAGCGTACATAGACCTGCTCATCGTTATCATCATGGTCGAGCAACACATTGCCCGGCTTCAAGTCACGGTGCACGACTCCACGTTTATGAATATACGAGACCGCACGCACGAGCGCGGAGAAGAGCTGATGCACCTCTGCTATCCCCATTGGGCCTTGTTGCAAGCGTTGCGCCAGCGTACCACCATCAATATACGGTGTCACAAGAAAGAGGCGTCCCTGGTCCTCGTTGAACTCAATCAGGGGCAGAATATGCTCATGTTTCAGGTGCGCGTTCACCTCAGCCTCACGTAAGAAGCGTTGACGCACCATTGTATCGTGCATCAGGTCGGCGCGAATAATTTTCACCGCGACCTCGCGTTCAAACGCGGTGCTCTGGTGTGCAAGGTAGACCTCGCCCATGCCTCCTTCGTCAATACGGCGGATGAGTTCATAGTTGCCAAAGAAACGCTTTCCTTGCTGGCGCGCCTGACTTCCCTGCTCTTTCACGCTAAACGCATGTTGCTCTTTTAAGGGTCCGTGTTGTTCTCTCATATATTTGCTGTTTTTAGGAGTGTTTACAATGTGAGGGTGCAATACCTCTTTGACAATTCGCTCCTATATAAGTAGGACGCGAGATGAATAGTTATATAAAAAAACACATTCTAATGCTGTTTTATTGTTCTAAATACGATTTATTGGACGGATTGTTGTAGGAACCGATGTATCGCGTCCTCTTGGCGTGTGCAATATCGACAAGGACGCGATACATCGGTCCCTACAATCATGCATATGGTAAAAACAATATTTTCTCTATGCAGTATTATAGCATTTATCGACACAGATTTGCAGGCACCAAAATGTATTGTGCCCTTGGCATGTGATGCTGGACAAGGGCGTAATCATTTGGTTCCTACTAGATCGTCAACAATCATGTGGCAAAACACACCTCCTGTACGGGTCTGCTTTAGCACACCCTTTCGGCAACCGACCGTATTGGGAGATTATTGAAACAGTGCATCAATCCTATGGACATTCCCAATCGCTGAAAGGGTGTGCTAAAGCAGACCCGTACAGGGTGTAACCCCTCCGCCTGTTCCTTTCGGACATATGGAATTTGACAATCTACTACATCTATTCTGCCCCATTCCTACAGATATTCGGGATGTTTTTTACGCCAATAGCGCATGTAGCCCTGCACCGTCATGGCGTAGTTGGTGGCGATTTCGTAGCGTTGAACTGCATTTAGGTCATTAGTGATATGTAGCAATTCCGGTTCGGTCTGTTGAATGAGTAATTTCAGTATTTCCCGTTCCTCTTTGCCATTCCGCATAGCATCTAATACATAGTTGCCCCACCTAATGAGTTGGTTGCGTAACCGTTCGAGATGTCGCGTCACATCGCGTGTGGGACCGAAGTGTCCTAGATAGAGAACATCGGGGCGCAGCATTTTAATCGTGTCCATACTGTTCAACCACGCTTCGATGTCAATGTCGGGTGGCGGTGTTGGAGGACGCACATAGTCCACCTCTTGCAGACGCACGCCTGCTGTGTCACCTGCGAAGAGGTCGCCAGAGGAGGCATCAAAGAAGATAACATGATGCACCGCATGACCGGGTGTGTAGTGGACTTCTAAACGCCGACCCGCGACATTCAGGACATCCCCTTCCTCAAGAGTTTGTAAGCGGTCAGCAGGCGTGGACTCAATCTCACCCCACAACTGTTGCATACGGTCTCCGTAAATCCGTGTCGCACTGGCAACAACTTTTGTCGTGTCGAGCAGATGCGGAACACCTTTGCTATGCGCGTAGACCTTCGCCTTCGGCATATGTTTGACGAGCGAACCGACGGAGCCTGCGTGATCGAGATGTACGTGCGTTGCAAGCAGATGTGTGACATCCTCCGGCTGAAAGCCCGCTTGCCTAATAGCATCGAGCAGTGGTTCAATCATACTGCCTGGGCCTGGGTCGATGATGGCTAGCTCGTTACCTCCCGCGAGCAGATAGGAGCCGATAATTCCTTCTTCGCCTAGGAACGGCAATGAAATTTGCCACGTAACGGAGTTCAACGGAGTAACGGTCGTCATGGGAGCGGCTCCTTCGTACATAAAAAATGGGTGTTTTGCCCCTTTAGATTGTTTCTCTATGTCTATATATGTTCCATTCTACGATACATGATACTCTCATTGCTACAGAATAGCCTCTTGCTTCGTCTTATAAGGAAAGAAAAGATTGTGGTGAGGCTAGGGCACCCGCAAGGGGATCCCCCTCCCATAGACGAACGAATAATAGAAATATGTTATACGGGAGGGGGATCCCCTTGCGGGTGCCCTGCTAGAGCGACTACACACCTGAATGTAACAAATGGAGGTATAGCGAGTGGAAGGTGACTCTACAGCTTTGTTGGGGGTGGCTGAAATTGCTACACAGTCACACATTGTCAATGCCTACTTGGAGGATGAAAAGACGATTGTTGTCAAGTTGTCCAATACATTGACGCTGCCCTTTGCGGCAAGTGACGTGTTAGTGACAAATCAGACGAGTGGGACAACAATTTCGGTCACAGATGTTGATATTGTGCGGCCGAGACAGGTTGTGCTGGTTGGTGATTTACAGCACGCCCTGGGAGCGAAGGGCGATTGGAACCCTACTGATGTAGACACCTCGATGACGAGGGTGAACGCGAATTTGTATCAGTTTACAGGAAACTTGCCTGCTGGCACCTATAACTACAAGGTCGCGTTCGATGGCACTTTTGACGGCGCATTACCATATAGTAACGCGGTTCTTGTGGTACCGCAGGGTGGCGCAAGAGTGACATTCTCGTATGTTCCCTACGATTTTATCACGAAGCAACGTGAAACATATGACTCCATCAACACGCCAAACATTTCGTTCCCAACCTCAACGGACGGTATACAGACTGACCTTGTGGCAGTGACGCTAGCGGGTGCTGTCAACGTTACTGATACGTTAGTGGTTGCGCTCAATGGACATGGACAAAATAGCGTTATGCCACGAGGTGTGTTGAATGCATCAACCTACACGTATACGGGTGATGATCTGGGAAGTGTCTATACATCTGAAGTAACATCGTTTCGTCTATGGGCACCTACTGCATCGGATGTGCAGGTATTGCTCTATGACAGCGAGTTGGGCGGCTTGACGCGGCAAGTTGCAATGCAAAGAGGTGAGCAGGGAACGTGGTATGCACGTGTACAGAGCAACCTCGACAGCTGGTATTATCTCTATCTCCTCACGATACACGGCGTCACGCAAACGGCGGTTGACCCTTATACATGCGCGATTTCCGTCAACGGCTTACGTGGCATGATCGTCAACCTTGCGACGACAAACCCAGAGAATTGGGGTACGGATACTTATAAGACACTGGCACATGCTGTTGACGCAGTTATCTACGAAGTCCACGTACGTGATTTCTCGATTGGGCAAAACTCTGGCATGACGAATAAGGGCCGTTATCTTGCCTTTACTGAACGGGGTACAAAGGGACCTGATGCTGTAGTGACAGGAGTTGATAGCCTGCTGCAACTAGGCATTAGCCATGTACAGGTGTTGCCCGTTGAGGAGTTTGCCAGCGTCGATGAGAACGCGCCCGACCAGTATAACTGGGGTTATGACCCACGTAACTATAATGTACCAGAGGGTGCCTACGCGACAACGCCACATGGTATGGCGCGTATTAACGAGTTCAAGCAGCTAGTACAGAGTTTACACAATGCCAACCTTGGTGTGATTATGGATGTTGTCTACAATCATACCTTTGCGACGTTGGACTCCGATTTTAACAAGATTGTGCCGCACTATTATTATCGTACCGACTACGCGGGCAACTACACCAACGGCTCCGGTGTGGGCAATGAGATTGCGACTGAGCGTCCAATGGTGCAGAAGTTTGTACGTGACTCGTTAAAATATTGGGTGCAACAGTATCATATTGATGGTTTCCGCTTTGACTTGATGGCACTGCTCGGTGTCGAGACGATGAAAAAAGTGGTGGAAGACCTGCGTGCACTCAATCCTAGTGTTCTGCTCTATGGTGAGCCGTGGACTGGTGCTGGCTCCTCTTTACCAGGAGGACAACTGGCAACAAAGGGTCAGCAGAAGGGCTTTGGCTTTGGCGTCTTCAATGACGATATGCGTAATGCGTTGGTTGGTAGTATGTTTGATGCGCACAATTCAGGCTTTCCAACGGGTGCATGGAATGAGGCAGGCGCGATTAGAGTTGGTGTGATGGGTAGTATCGACACCTTTACGGCTGCTCCTGGCGAAACGCTCAACTACGCAACCAGTCACGACAACTATACCTTGTGGGACAAGATCGGGCTTAGCAACGGCAGCGACCCAGAGTATGATCGTATCCTCATGGATCAGCTTGTACAAGCGATTGTGCTTACCTCGCAAGGAGTCCCATTTCTACAGGGTGGCGACGAGTTTTTACGTACAAAGGGTGGCAATGATAATAGCTATAATGCGGGCGATGCCGTCAATCAGTTCGAGTGGGAGCGCAAATCACAGCATATGAACGTGTTCAACTACTATGCTGGCCTCATCTCCTTACGCAACAATCATCCTGCGTTTCGCATGTCTTCGGCTGACGATGTACGCAAGCATCTTACATTCTTGAGCAGCCCCGATAATACTGTAGCGTTTCAGTTAACGGGACATGTCAACGGTGATTCATGGGCTAATATCATCGTGATTTATAATCCTACGAAAGCCAATGTAGTCGTTTCGTTGCCAGAGGGACATTGGACTATCGTTGGGACACAAGGGCATGTGGGCGAAACTCCGCTAGGGCAAGCGTCTGGAACCGTAGTTGTTCCTGGCATTGCTTGTGAGATTTTGTATCAAAACGCTTAATAATAGAGTGTGTGGAGAAACCAGGGCACCCACAAGGGGATGCCCCTCCCATATTACCATGTGTTACAACATCATTCGTGTATGGGAGGGGCATCCCCTTGTGGGTGCCCTGGTTACTTCTTGAGAGAGATCGCTTTTGCCTGTGTGAACAGTAGCAGGTAGTCTCGCCCACCTGCTTTTGAGTCTGTGCCGGACATATTGAAGCCACCGAAGGGATGAACACCGACAAGCGCGCCTGTAGATTTGCGGTTGAAGTACAGGTTGCCGACGTGAAACTCTTGCTCGGCTCGTGCGATGCGCTGTGCGTCGTTCGTGTAGAGCGAACCCGTCAGGCCAAACTCAGTATCGTTAGCGATGTGCAGGGCGTCGTCAAAGTCTTTGGCTTTGATGAAGGTCAGTACGGGACCAAAAATCTCTTCTTGCGCTACACGAGCATGCGGGTCTACGTCGGCAATAATGGTTGGTTCGATGAAGTAGCCAGGACCAGAATGTCCACCACCGAGGACGAGCCGTCCTTCTTGCTTGCCAATTTCGATATAGTCAACAATCTTCTGCATCGCGTTCTCATCGACCACCGGACCCATATAGGTAGTTGGCTGCGTGACATCACCCATCGTTAAGGCTTTTGCCTTCTCAATCACCTTCTGTAGTACCTCGTCATAGACGCTATCCACGACAATTGCACGTGAACCAGCTGAGCACTTTTGGCCCTGAAAGCCGAATGCGGAGAAGACAATAGCGGTTGCGGCGGCGTCGAGATTAGCGGTTTCGTCCACGACAACAGCATCTTTGCCGCCCATCTCAAGAATAGTGCGTTTGAGCCAGCGTTGTCCTGGTTGATGTTTTGCCGCGAGTTCATGAATGTGTAAGCCGACCTCGCGTGAGCCGGTGAAGGAGATGAAGCGTACCTGCGGACTCTCGACAAGCGTATCGCCAATGACGCTACCAGAGCCTGTAAGGAAGTTGACCACGCCTGCTGGTAGTCCCACCTCTTCGAGAATGCGTATGAACTGATATGCGATGGCGGGTGAGGTACTTGCTGGTTTAAGGATAACGGTGTTGCCTGTGACGAAGGCCGCGCTCGTCATACCGGCCATGATTGCATTTGGAAAGTTCCAGGGTGGAATGACAGCACACACACCAAGCGGAATGTAGATAAGCTGGTTGTCTTCGCCCTCGATTTTTGTGATAGGCTGTACTTCAGCGAGCCGCAACATCTCACGTGCGTAGAATTCTAAGAAGTCGATAGCCTCTGCGGTCTCAACGTCCGCCTCGACCCAACTCTTGCCGACTTCGTAAATCATCCATGCATTGATGTAGTAACGTCGCTGACGCATGAGTTCCGCGGCTTTAAAGAGATAATCGGCGCGTTCCTGTGCTGGTACACGTTTCCATGTCTCAAAGGTCGTGGCGGCTGCTTGAATCGCCTCTTGTGTCTGCTCAATGGTTGCGCGTCCAAAGTTCCCGATGATCTCGTCGGGTTGTGATGGATTAACCGAGGCGAATGTCTGCTCGGCCTGAATTTTCTTGCCACCGATGATGAGAGGGTAGGTTTGACCTAGCTCACTTTTGACCTGTGCAAGCGCGGCAGCTTGTGCGCTTTTGTGTTCCTCTTGTGAAAAATCAAGAAATGTTTGATTTATAAAGGGTCCATGCTCTGTTGTTGTCGTTTTTTCAAATACTTGTGCCATGAATATTTTGCTCCTTGATAACACGTCATTGTGTGTGCGATACGAACGGGGACTAGTCTGCAAAGTGGGTTGTCTACATGACAGGGGCAAGCCCTGTCACTACTATACTGTTCATCCCTGCGGGGCGAAGCCACGCGAGTCCGTGTATAGGAGTGACAGGGCCATACCCCTGTCATGCTCCACGCACTCTGCAAGTCTTTAAAGAACGTAGTTGTGACGAATGGATGAAATCCTACCTGTATACAATTGCTCTCATTGTATCACATGCAATGTTTCAACCATCCTTGTGTTCATATCAACCACCCGTACAGCATTGTTGTTCGTATCCGCAACATACAACAGGCCATTCGCATACGCTAATCCTCCTGGTTCGTTGAACTCGGCCTCTTGTAAAGACCCGTCTTTGAAGCCTGCGGTGCCAGTTCCCGCGAACTGTTTGACCTCACGTGTCTGTGGGTCGAGAACTTTGATACGGTTGTTGTAGGTATCCGCGAGATAAATGAGTTTGTCTATGACGCATACGGCTTGCACATGTTGTAGCAGTGCGTTATCACCAATGCCATCTACATCACCGAAGTCGAAGAGACCTGTGCCGATAAGTGTGCGTACCTGTTTGTCGCCTGTCAGCGTGATAGCTCGTACCGCGCTGGTTTCGCTATCCGCGACATAGAGCGTGTTGTGACCGAGCGAGAGACCGTTGGGTTGCGCGAAAAAGCTCTCTTCATAAGAACCATCGCCTAGACCCTCTGGTCCCATGCCCGCGAACGGCTCTATCTCTTGTGTGTCAAGATGCAGCACAAAGATACGATGTGTACCAGCCATCGCAATATAGAGGTTGTTTTCGGAGAGCGCGAGGTCCCACGGAGAACTTAGCGCAACCTGTGTTGCGGGTCCACTTGTGGATGTACGTACAACGCCGTATTGTTGTCCTGTTCCTGCGATTGTTTCGACTTGTTGCGTACTCAGGTTCACACGACGAATCGTATGATTCTCGGTATCCGCGACATACAAGGTGTCGTCAGAAAGCATGACACCTTGTGGTCGATTGAACTGAGCTTGCTCATAGGAACCATCGATGTTGCCTTCTTTGCCTGTTCCGATGATGGAGCGCACCTTACCATTCAGGTCTGTTTCAACTAGACGATGATGCGTCGAGTCGCTGATGATAAGACGGTTCGCGGATACATCTACGGCTACTTTTCCTGGAAAAGCTAGGAAGGATTGCGTGACGGTCTCACGTGCGAAACGTAGGGGGCGATGGTCGAGCAATCCTAGTGCCTCAAACTCTTCGACCATCGGTCGTAGCAGTGCTATACCTGTTTCTGGTGGAAGTTCGCCCTCATGCCGTTCAAGCACGCGCCCTTCTGGGCTGATAAAGATAAGGGTAGGCCATGCTCGAACAGCGTATTGCTTCCAGAGATGCATAGAACGGTCATTGATGACAGGATGGTCAACACCGTAGCGTAGCACAGCGTCACGTACAGTTTCTGTGAATTTCTCATTGGGAAACTTTGGCGAATGCACGCTGATGATTGCCAGTTCATTATGAGGAAAGGCCGCCTCTATTTCGCGCAGTTGCGCGAGCGCATGCATACAGTTGATGCAACAAAACGTCCAGAAATGCAGGATAATGATATGACCACGCAGCTCTTTCAGACTGATAGGAGCATCGCTATTAATCCAATCAAGATGTTGTGGGAAATCGGGTGCGCGAACCTCGCCGCGAAATCGTGGAGTGGTCATAAGAGTGTGTACCTTTGTGTCCATAGCTGAAAAATATGGTGTTGTTTATACGTTATGATATCATACGACAAATTTTCGTAGGGACCGGATTTATCGCGTCCGAGGCGCAATTTATTACGCGATATACATGTTCTATCTTTTTGCATCGCAAACATATTTGATAAATCGGACGAGGACGCCGTAAACGTGGTTCCTACGACAATGAGCACAAGCGCGTGTGCAGTTGTTACCTACACAAGATCGCGTCAGAGGTTAACGCGAGCAACATCATACCAATACACAGCAGCACCACTCCCGTCCAGCCAAGCCAGAGGAAGGCAAAACCAGGAACGACGGCACCTATGCTACCACCAAAGTAGTAGAGCGAGAGATACATGGATGCCGCTGTCCCTTTGGCTTTTGTCGATAGCTCGCCGAGATACAGGTTCGCCGATGGCACGATGGAGAACATGCCCAACGTCAGCAAGCTCAGTCCACCTAGTGTGACAGGCAGTATTGGAATGAGGGTGATGAGCAAACCCACGACAGCAAAGCCGATGCTGTACGCAATGGTGAGTCGTGAGCCGATGCGTCCGGCGATTGCACCGGCAAGAGGGGAGCCGACACCTGTAAGCCAGAGCAAATAGACAAGGCTCAAGTCAATGGGTGGCAAGTGAAACTGTGGGCCAGTCAGGTAGTATGGTAAATAGGTGAAGACACCGATAAAGCCGAAGAAACTACAAAAGCCAATGGTAAAAGCTCCAACGAGGCGTCGGTTATGTAGATGCATCCCCATATCGCGCAGTGTTTGCAGCACAAACGATGGTCCTGCAGTTGTTGGTACCGGAACAGCCTTGACACGTTTCTTACTGTACGTCTCTGGCAAGAAAATCCACATGAACATGGCGGCAATTAATGTGGGTAGGACAAAGGCGAAGAGCGCGATATGCCAATTATATATTCCTGTCAGGCTAGCACTGCCGACACGGGCGAACAATCCACCGAGTACCAGACCACTGGCGTAGATACCCATTGCTAGGCCACGTCCGCGCCCCTCAAATTCCTCGTTGACATACGGTATAGCAACACTCGTCAGTCCTGGCATCAAAAGTCCTTGTAGTGCACGAAGTATGACAAGAGTAGCGAAATTCGGCGCGAAACCGCAGAGCAGGGTTGGAATGGCGACGAGGAAACTTGCCCATACCATCACTGGTTTGCGTCCCACGATATCAGAAAGAGGACCGTAAAAAAGTGAGCCAATGGCTACCGACAAAACAAGCACCGATACTGTCAACCCTGCTGTCGGCGCGCTGACATGAAAATCCTGGCTGAGCGTGGGTAGAATGGCTTGCGTGGTATACATATTGGCGAAGACGAAGGCAGGAGCCAGGAAGAGCGTGACAAGTGTTCCTATAGGTGGTTGACGCTTTTGGACTTGTGCTGTGATGGTGCTGGACATGCGTAATCCTCTTTCTCTATGTATCTTATCACATTCCTTCATCAATATTTATGGTAAAATAGCTTAGTCAGATGTGTTTCTGTACACTCTATTTCCACAGTGTTACATATTTTGTGGTGAATAGAGAAGAAAGTGTTACACCTATTGTTAAAGGAGGACCTCTACTATGCCAAATCAGAACAACGAGCAGGGCAATCAGAATACATTGCCGATTAGCCACGAACAGGTAGATCAGTTGAAGAATCAGGCCGAGCAAAAGATTGATGAGACCATCGACCAACTCGCACAGAAAATTCCAGGCGGAACTCAGTTTAGCGGACAAGCGAAAGAGGCTATGTCGGGTGTCCTCGACAATCTTGAGAAGCAAGCCGAGGAGCAAGGCGGTAATATCCTGAGCAATCTTGGTAACTCCATTGGCGGCATTTTCGGTCATCACAACGAAGAGAAGAAATAATAAGGAACGATGAAAATGGATATGTGCGTTGTGTATGGCAAGCCATACACAACGCACATATCCATTTTCATCGTTCCTTGCCTCACATTGTATAATAAGAAAGTATCGTTATGTGAGGAGTAGAGAAGTACAATATTATGGCAGAGACACGACAGGAATTTCCGATAGAGTTACAGTTGCGTAAGGACATTCAGGAGGCGCAACGCTCGCGTAGTCAACTGAAGCTTGATACGTTGCGTATGGCGTTGGGTGCCATTCACAATCTTGAGGTTGCGCGCACCGATCGCAAAAATCCAGACTATGGTAAACCATTGACCGAGGCAGATTGCCTAAAAGTCCTCGAACAAGAGGTGAAGAAACGTAATCAAGCTATCCCTCTTTATAAGCAGGGGGGACGCCCCGAACTCGCTGAAAAAGAGCAGCAAGAGTTGAATATTCTTCAAACTTACCTTAGCTCATCGCAGATGAGCGAGGATGAGATACGTACCATCGTGACACGTCTAGTCACAGAGAACGGTAAGGAGTTTCGGCGCGTCATGCCGCTTGCCGCCAAAGAGACGAAGGGTCGCGCAAGTGGTGCTCAAGTACAGCAAATCGTTAAGGAATTAACGCAATAGGAAATAGAAAACTATAGATGAGGGCCAGGGCACCCGCAAGGGGATGCCCCTCCCATACACGAATGGTGCTTTACATACAGCGTCGTATGGGAGGGGC
>CAZZVE010000042.1:17926-29848 GCA_964657325.1 uncultured Ktedonobacterales bacterium | reverse complement strand
CACATAATATTCAATGAATTTTTGTTATATATATGCTAAAATGTAACCAGTGCTACGTCTATTACGTGTAATAAGGTAGAAGAATAGTATGCAAAGAAAACAAGCGAGAACACGACTCGCACGCTCTGCTTCTGCGGCAATGAATAGTGCAAATGTAACATCGGCAATAGGCATGGGAGAAACAGCTGGACGCTTACGAGCCAGACGGAGTTCGCTTTTTACGCAGACGGTAATCTGGGTGACAGGGCTTATTTGCATGGCGTTTCTGCTAGGTACGTTAGCACAGGCATGGTCCAATAGTCAATCAGCTCAACAAGTGCAGGCTGCACAACAACAATTGACACGTGTGCAAAATCACAATAAAGACCTTACAAAGGCTGCTAGTCACTATCAAGACTCGGCAGTGGTCGAGAACGAGGCGCGACAGCAGCTAGGCTATACGAGACCTGGAGAGCATCTGGTGGTGGTGGTTGGCAGTAACGACACGCAGCAGCAAGTCACAAAGAGACGTGCAGCTACACAGAAACAGCAGGGTTTCTGGCAAGATTGGTGGAATGCGTTTTTCGGTAGTTGAGAAGAGCAGGGCGAACAGACAAAAGTTTGCGTTGCTTGACACTACAGGTATGATGAATGTATAACATACATAAGTACAAACGCACAACATTTTAACAACATGGGATAATCAAATGAAAAAACAACGCGCCCGCGATGTATTTGCTCTTACTCTTACAGAGCTCCAGCTTAGCCTGGAGCATCTTGTAGTAGAGTGTATTGAGGCGCGTTTCATGGTATAGACGAAGTATTCATTTTCCAGGCGGAACGCTATAGAACATACCTCTAGCGTTCCGCTTTTTTTTTATTCTTAGAATTTCTTAAAGTACGTTGGTTGGTCAATTCATTTGGCTTTGTGAAGGAGTTTTTAGTAATGCGTCCACTCATTGGGATACCCTGCCATGCAGGGGTACGTGCGGAGACAGAGCGGCCTATCTATTATAATAATAGGACCTACATTCATGCAGTGGAGCGTGTGGGTGGTGTACCTATTCTCATCCCGATCTTTGATGATCTTGACGAGCTACATACGCTTCTCCCTCGATTAGATGGTTTACTACTTTCCGGTGGAATCGATGTCGATCCAAGCAATTATGGTGAGGAGCCTCACCCGCTTCTCACAGATACAAATCCACAACTCGATGCATTAGAGTTAGCAATGGCTCGTTGGGCCTTCGATAAAAATATTCCTACACTCGGCATTTGTCGCGGTATGCAGGTGTTGAATGTCGCGCTCGGTGGGAGCCTCTATCAGGACCTGGGCGATCTCTATCCAGGCAGTTTACGACACAAGAACTGGGATTTGCCACGTAATACGATCGTCCATTCGGTTCGCATTGACGCTGGCAGCTGGATGGAACAAATTCTTGGCACACGCGAAGTGCGGGCCAATAGCCTACATCATCAAGCAGTTCATAACCCTGGCAAAGGGGTTCGTGTCACAGGTTGTGCCGAAGACGGTGTGCCAGAGCTGATTGAGGTCCCCGGACATCGCTTTATGCTCGGCGTACAATGCCATCCAGAAGAGATTTATACGGATGAGCCATTGTGGGCACGGCTCTTCACTGCTTTTGTGGAAGCCTGCACGAAACCTGTAGCGCGCTCAACTGAACCACTTCAAACAATGACACACATCACGCCGATTGGCGTGGGTGTGGTTTAATACATTTTGCGTTTACAACCGCCAAACGTTTCCAAACGTGTACGGTATGGGATACCTACAAGCAAGAGAGTGTCCTATATTGTACACGTTCTTTTTTTTATGTTCAAAAAAGGAAATGCCATGCTATCGAGAAAAGTAAATGCTGATAGACATCTTCAGGACAACGATACTGATCTTACCCCGACATATGGAGCACGACTTTTGAACGAGAGTGTGCCGCGTAATGCCTTACCAGAGCATGAGATGTTGCCTCGTACCGCGTACGCGCTCATTCATGATGAACTTATGTTGGATGGCAATTCCCGCCTGAATCTTGCAACATTTGTCACGACATGGATGGAGCCAGAGGCACGTCAACTGATGACGGATACGTTCGACAAGAATATGATTGATAAGGATGAGTATCCACAAACTGCTGAAATCGAGAGGCGCTGCGTCAATATTATTGCGCGTCTGTGGAACGCTCGTGAAGAGCAAGATGCCGTTGGAACTTCAACAATTGGGTCGAGCGAGGCTGCGATGCTCTGTGGCATGGCACTGAAATGGCGTTGGAGAGCGCGTATGAAAGCGGCAGGAAAGCTAACAGACAAGCCGAATCTTGTAATGGGTATCAATGTCCAGGTATGTTGGGAAAAGTTTACGCGCTACTGGGAGATTGAGCCGCGCTACGTGCCCGTGGAGCAAGGCCGTTATCATCTTACAGCAGAAGAGGTTGTCAAGTATTGTGATGAGAATACTATTGGCGTAATTACTGTTCTCGGTAGCACATATGATGGCAGTTACGAACAAGTTCAGGAAATTAGTGTAGCCCTGGATCAGCTACAAGCTGAGAAGGGACTGGATATTCCAATTCATGTCGATGCCGCTAGTGGTGGCTTTGTTGCTCCGTTTATTCAACCAGACTTAGAATGGGATTTTCGCGTCCATCGAGTCGTGTCGATTAACGCATCCGGTCATAAGTACGGTCTTGTCTATCCGGGTGTTGGGTGGGCGATCTGGCGCGACCAGGAGACGCTACCCGAAGAGTTGATTTTCAAAGTAAATTATCTCGGCGGCGAGATGCCAACATTTACGCTAAACTTCTCGCGTCCAGGCAATCAGATTGTGGCACAATACTACAATTTCCTTCGTTTGGGGAGAGAGGGATATACGCGTATTCAACAATCGAGTCATGATACCGCTTTGTACCTGTCTGATGAAATTGCAAAGATGGGTCCATTTGAGTTGCTGTCAGATGGAAGCGAACTTCCTGTTTTTGCCTGGAAGCTGAAAGAGAAGACAAACTTTACTCTGTTCGATATGTCTGATAGGCTCCGCTATAACGGCTGGCTGGTACCAGCCTACACCATGCCTAAGAATTGTGAGAACCTTGTGGTGCAACGTATTGTGGTGAAAGAGGGTTTTAGTCGTGATATGGCTGATATCCTGCTACGGGATATGCGTACCGCATTACACTACTTCGCTTCGCAACCAGCATATGCTAAAAAAGAGGAAGGTTCGCATTTCGCGCACCTCTAATGTGTAAAGGAAAAAGCCATGGCTGACAAGAAACATGCCCTTGTGTTGCAACACTTCCACGAGAATCCACCAGGGCGCGTGGGGAATCTTCTCAACAGACATGGGATACCCTTCGATTTGATTCGTGTCGGGCAAGACTCCTTGCCCAATCCCAGTGACTATGGAGCTATTATTGTGCTCGGTGGCACACAGCATCTATACAACAAGTCTAAGTATCCCTACACCACTCACGAAGAAATCTATATTCATAGGGCAATTGAGGACCGTGTTCCCTACTTGGGGATGTGTCTAGGTGGACAGTTACTAGCAAACACATTCAAGGCTCCGATACATAAGTTGCCGAAAGAGCATATCGGTTTTTTGCGGATAAAGTTTACGGAAGCGGGTCAGAAGGACCCATTGTATTCTGGTCTACCAGGATATCAGCAGGCATTTCAATGGCATGAAGATTGTTTTGAGTTGCCGTTAGGGGCGGTCCCGTTAGCATACCACGAGGATGGTGCGAATCAGGCGTTTCGCTATCTCGACTCAGCTTACGGTTTACAGTATCATATCGAACTCACGGAAGATATGCTGGATATGTGGCTGCACGATCCGGCACTAAAAAAGGAGTTCATCGACGAATATGGGACTGAACGCTATGAGCAAGTGGAGCGAGAGGCGGTTGAACTCTATCCCACCTATGCAAGCCACGCGCAGATATTAGTCGAAAACTTTTTGAGGGTCAGTAAGCTAGTTTAAATTATCCATGTTTAGCTTCACAGACTTTGGGAACAGTATAACACATCATCATTTTTCCTAAACAGTTTTCAGGGGATAATAAAAACGCACTTGTAAAGATAAATGTCCTATACGAGAGACTTTCGTAGCCCAAAAGAGTCATACACAGTGAGATGTATGGATATATTTGATACGATACGTTACGATGTGAAGCACCTACAAATAACACTTGCCCTCATACTTCTTGGGAAGAGGAAACTACGTTACTATGCAAAGAGTTGCTGTTCAAAATAGAGCATGGCAAAGTCGTTCGAGAAGACACATTCTTATTGGTGTGCTGTTAGCACTATGTGTTCTCAGTGCCAGTACCGTTGCTATATGGGCATATGCACACAAATCGAACAATCCAGCACCCGTATCACAGGCAAACAGTGGAATACCCTATAAGGGTCATCGCTCTGGTGAAGTTCCACTGTCCACATCTCGCTCACTTGCGCTGGGGAACGTTCAAGTATCTACCACGAATCTGCCGTGGGGGATTGCATTGGACCCCTCACATGGCTACGTCTGGGTCGCTGAACCTGGCTGTGAACCCTTGCCAGCGTGTACTACAGCTTTCTCCTCCACGATAGGGCAGTATGCGTACTCCGATGGTGCCTTCATTCGGGATTATGTCGAACCAAAGGGCTATACAGGTCCTCTTTTCGTTGTTGCTGATCCTGCGGGTGATCTCTGGTTTACACAGCCAACAAGCGATGCTATTGGCGAATTTGATCCCATAAACAATATGTGGCACCAGTGGTCTGTCAAGAAAAACTCTAATCCCTACGATCTCGTTCTCGACGCACAGGGCAATCTCTGGTTTACTGAGTGGGGGGGAAATCAGATTGGTTTCTTCAATACGCATACTCACACATTGGTCGAAACTCCCATTCCAACAGCGCATACTGATCCCTATGGTATCACGATAGATAAGAAAGGGACAGTCTGGTTTGCTGAAAATAGCCCAATTGGTCAAATAGGTAGCTTCACCCTTACGGCGAATGGAAGAATAAAGATTGTTGAATATGCAGTTAATGCCCTTCGTCCACATTTGATCACTACTGATGCCCTCGGAAATGTTTGGTTTACCGAAGGTTTCGCGGGCTATATAAACGAGTTTAATCCGAAAACTGGTGCAGACCTACGTTTTCGCATTTTTCAAGGTGTCTGCCTCAATGTAGGAAATTGCACAGGCACACACATTTCAGGCATCCGTGTTGATAATCACGGCAATATTTGGTTTAGTGACTCGCTTAACCAACAGGTTGGTTATCTTGTCCCTGCAACGGGTCGGATTGTTGTGCGCACTGTACGACCGAATGCACATCCTCATGATGGACTTATACTCGATCCAAATGGACGTGTATGGTTCACTGAGCAGGATGCGTTCACCCTCAACGTGTGGCCAATGAGCAGCGTAAAATAGTGACCTGATAAAAGAGGAATACACGTAGTGAAGATCATTAAACAATTGTTTGTAGAGACGACAAAGGCTCCTGTCTTCTTTACACAAGTTCTAGATTTTAAGGAGCCAATATATGAAAATACTTGTGACAGGCGCGGCAGGTCTGCTTGGTAGCCATGTAGCTGAATTGGCACTTGAGCGTGGCGATGATGTGCGCGTTATGGTACGTCCAGGGGAAGATGTCTTCTGGCTAGCTGAAGCCGGCGCGGAGGTCTGCTGGGGCGATATGATTGATGCGGCATCCCTGCAAGCAGCGGTTCGTCACATGGATTGCGTTGTAAACTGTGCAGCACGCATGACTCCCTGGGGTCCTGAGGTCGAATACCAACAGGTCAACGTGCGTGGACCACAACTTTTAGTCGAAGCTGCGATAGTCGCGGGTGTTCAGCGAATCATACATGTCAGTTCGATAGACGTGCACGGCCTTGTCGCTGGCAATGGCATAGACGAGTCTGCTCCATATGGTACTGAGCACGATCCCTATTGTCGAAGCAAGGTTGCGGGTGAGCGCGTACTTCAACAACTTATCCTCGATCAAAAGGCACCAATAACCGTTATCCGTCCAGGAGTAATTTACGGTCCTCGTGATACTAATAGCTTCTACCGCTTCGCCAAACTGGTGGAGCAGGGCAAAATGGCTATTATCGGCCCCGGCACTAATCATTTACCTCTCGTCTATGTTGAGGATGTAGCACGGGCTATTTTGTTGGCAAGTGAAGCAAAACAGGAAAATGGTAGAGCATATATCGTGGTCGATGATGAGCCGATCACACAGCAAGACTACTTCAACACCATTGCTAAGGAACTAGGCGTTCCACCCCCTCGCTGGCACATTCCCTATCGTGTAGCTCTCGCCGTGGGTGCTGTTTCTGAAATGATAGGGCACTTGTTGCGCATGAAGCGGCCTCCACCACTTATGCGCTTTGGTATGATACAACTCGCAGGTGAGAATCGTTTTGTGATTTCCCGTGCAAAGAGCGAGTTGAACTTCTCTCCTCAGGTACATCTTATTGATGGAGTGCGCAAGAGTGTTGCCTGGTATCACATGTACAATAGCACACATTCAAAGACTTTTACTCCTGAGAAACATATCCAAGAGACGGTGAGTACAAGTAGTGACAAAATACGGAGCAGGCAAGCCATTTCCCTTTACTAGATGCATGTGATTGTTCCTTGCTAACTCTACAGAGCAATTAGCTTTTGCAGAGTTAGTAGTTATTGCATGCAAATAAAGGTGTATTTTTTTAAGTGAAGAGGATCAACTATCATGGAAATATTGATTACAGGAGGCAATGGCTTTCTTGGTCGTAATCTCGTCCTAGCCCTGCATGAACGTGGAGACCATGTGCGTGTACTTGTATCTTCTACATCGGATACCACTTGGCTTGAACAGCGTGGAGTAACTCTCTTTCGTGGTGATATCCGTGACTCTGAGGCGTTAGAGTCTCCTATGCGAGGCGCGGATGCTGTAGTTCATCTTGCTGCCATTATTAAGGTGTGGGGGCCAATGCAGGATTCCTATGCAATTAACGTCATTGGTACTGAAAATGTCTGCCGGGCGACCCTTACAACAGGAATTTCTCGCCTTATTTATACGAGTTCGGCAATGATCTACAATATGACGCGCGAGCAACCTGCGACAGAAGAAAATGCTCTTGCACCCCTCGACGAACCATATAGCAGGACAAAGGCAGAGAGTGATACGCTTGTGCAGCGCATGGTGACTGAGGAGGATTTGCCGGCAGTCATCCTGCGACTGGGGCCGCTCATGGGTCCTGGTGATAGTCTAAACTTTGGGCGCACTGCTGATCGTCTGCGCACTGGCAAAGGATTCATTATCGGCTCTGGCAATAACATAATACCTTTTGTTTACACTGCCGATGTAGTACAAGCAATTATGCTGGCTCTAGACAACAACAACGCAGTAGGGCAAGTTTATAACATTGGCAGCGACCAACCACTTACTCAGAAGGAGTATCTCTCAGCTATCGCACAAGAAATAGGTATTGCTCCACCGCGTATTCACATACCCTATCAACCTATGTATGCCGCAGGATATGCAGCCGAACGCCTTGCCGCGTTGAGTGCTAATCGAATTAAACCGATTGTTACACGACACGGTGTCAAGATTTTTGGTGCGAATAATCGCTTGTCTATCGACAAAGCGCATCGTGAACTGGGGTATACGCCTCGAGTATCCATACGTGAGGGGGTGCGGCTTACTTCTGTCTGGTACCAGCAAAACACTTCAACACTGGAAAGAAGCTTAGTTACACAATCTTAATAGGAAAGGAACTCAGCATGAATTCTGGTATTTGGAAGAGAGGATCATTGAGATTACAAGTTACAAAAATTATACAAGGAATATAATTATATCTCGATTAGCTTATACATACATCATGTTGAATTAACATGTGGAGGTAGTTATGACAGTTCTAGTAACGGGTGCGGCAGGATTCTTGGGAGGGCATTTAGTAGATGTCCTGTTGGAGCGAAATGAATCGGTACGCATACTTGTGCGACCAGGCGAAGATATATCCCGATACGCTACGACAAAGGTGGAAGTTTACCAGGGCGACCTCACCGACCACTCGTCGTTAGAGGCAGCGGTCGATGATGTCGAGTGCGTGCTACATTGTGCGGCGCGAACAGGACCTTGGGGACCAGAAGCCGATTATGAGCGAGTAAATGTCTATGGGACCAAGACTCTCGTGGAAACTGCAATGAAAGCAGGGGTGCGACGGATTGTCCATGTTAGCTCAATTACAGTACATGGCCTTGATGTTCATGGCACTGTTGACGAGACAGCACCGTTGCGTGGCGGATTTGATCCATATAGCAGGACTAAGGCGGCGACTGAGCGCTTGCTTCAGCAGATGATACACGACAAAGAAGCACCAGTGACCATTGTCCGTCCTGGCTTGATCTACGGACCACGCGATAGTAATAGTTTTGGGCGCTTCGCTTCTCTCGTGGAGCAGGGCAAAATGGTCATTATAGGTTCTGGCACCAACCATCTACCTCTCATTTATGTCAGGGACGTGGCACAAGGCATCGTATTAGCGAGCGAAGTAGAGCAGGCGGTTGGCAAAGCTTACCTTTTAGTCAATGACGAGCGGGTTACTCAGCAGGACTATTTTCGCACTATTGCTAACGAATTGGGTGTTGCTCCACCTCGCATACATATTCCTTATCAGGCCGCTCTTGCAGTAGGGATGACTGCTGAGCTAGTGAGTCATGTGCTGCACAGGCAGCAGCCGCCACCGCTCATGCGTTTTGGATTGATGCAGATAGGTGGTGAGAATTGCTTTAAGATTAACAGGGCACGTAGCGAACTAGGCTTCTTGCCTCAAATAAATCTGGAAGAAGGAGTTCGTCAGGGTATTGCCTGGTATCGCTCAATAAACTCATGAATAGGATAAAAAAGGAATCATCACGATGGAAATATTAGTTACAGGTGGTAACGGCTTCCTCGGTCGTAACCTAATTTCTGCATTGCAAGAGCGTGGAGACCACGTGCGGGTGTTCGCACTTCCCACAGAGGACACTACTTGGCTCGAAGAGCGAAATGTCGAGGTCTTTCGTGGTGACATTTGTTCTCCAGAGACTCTCATTGTACCTATGCATGGCGTGGAAGGCGTGTTCCACCTGGCTGCAATGATTGGGGCGTGGCATGCAATGGAGGAGTATTATGCTGTAAATGTTACTGGTACCGAGAATGTTTGTCGCGCGGCATTACAGGCTGGTGTGCATCGAGTCATACATATCAGTTCTGCTATGGTCTATGACATGTCAACAAGGCGAGCCGCAACTGAGGACGATTTCTTGGAACCACTCGATGAACCTTATAGTTGGACCAAAGCCCAAAGCGACATGCTCGTGCAACGCATGATCCGAGAAGAACATCTTCCTGCCACTATCATTCGAGCGGGCACACTCATTGGTCCGGGTGACCGTCTGAACTTTGGGCGTATGGTTGATCGAATACGTGCTGGTAAAGGAATTGTTATCGGATCGGGAAAGAATATCGTACCTCTTGTTTACATAACTGATCTTATACAGGGATTACTGCTAGCTCTAGACTCTCAGCAGGCAGAGGGAAAAATCTACAATATAAGTAACGATCAGGCGATTACTCAAAAGGTCTTTTTCTCAACTATTGCTCAGGAAATAGGTGTTCCAGCACCGCGCATACATGTACCCTACCTCCCGCTGTATGTTGCTGCACATGTAGCTGAGCGTATTGCTGTGCTTAGTAATAATCGAATTCTTCCTTTTCTCACACGACATGGCGTCAAGCTTTATGGCGCGGATAATCGCCTATCCATTGACAAAGCGCGTCGTGAACTAGGCTATACACCAAAGGTATCACTGATGCAAGCAATACGTATCACATCCGCTTGGTATCTACATCAGGACAGTTGGAAAGCCGAGAATATATACGTCCATCAGCCTCGAGAGATACTAGTTAGATAAGGAGGAAGCGATGTCACAAGCAATAAGTGGTAGCGTTGTAATTGTTACAGGGGCGAGTTCAGGAATTGGTGCGGCTACGGCTCGTGAGTTCGCACGTCAAGGTGCTCGTGTTGTTCTCGCCGCTCGACGTACGGATGCCTTGAACGTGCTGACGTGCGAGATTACGAATGCTGGTGGGCGCGCTATAGCCATCCCGACAGACATTACAGACACAGCACAGGTCATACACCTTGTGGAGCGCACACGGGAAACCTATGGACAAATAGATGTCCTTGTCAACAACGCTGGCGTAAATTGGGAGAAGCAATTTGTAGAAACTCCGATAGACGATATCGCACATCTTATGCAGGCAAATCTACTTGGTATGATGATATTAACACGAACGGTGCTAGCAGAGATGCAGCGGCAGCAGCATGGGGCAATTATTTCAGTTGGTTCCGTAGCAAGTCATGTAGCCCTCGAACCACTTTACGCTGCGACGAAGTTTGGTGTTCGCGGTTTCTCACTAGCACTACGTCGTCAGCTTGCAGGAAGTGGCATCTCGGTCTCTCTGGTGACACCTGGAAATATTCGTACTTCCATGACACGAGCTTTACAAGAGCGAATGCCTGAGCCAGAGAGTATCGCAAGTACTATTGTTCAACTTGTTGCCTCTCCACGTCGGGAGATAATCGTACCATTCAAGTATCATGGCATCATCTGGCTCGACAGGCTCTTGCCAGGAGTTGCCGATTTCGCCTATCACTGGCGTCATCGAGACGAGAAGAAACAACAGGAAACGTACAATTTGCCTGGATACACAAAATCAACGACAGTGGAGATATCTGAGTAAGAAACACTCGATATGAAATAATAGCTATTATAGTGAAGGAAAACATTGTGGAGACGCTTATTACTGGAGGTACTGGCCTGGTAGGACATCACCTTATCACGGCATTACAGCAACGTGGTGATACAGTGAGAGTACTGGTACTTCCATCTGAAGATACACGTAAACTTGAAGAACGTGACGTTACGGTGTATCGTGGCAACATTTGTGAACCCGATACGTTGCTAGCACCTATGCGCGGTGTGAATACTGTGTTCCACCTTGCGGCTATGCAAGGTCTCTGGGTCCCAATCGAAGAGTATTACAAAGTCAACGTCACTGGTACTGAGAACGTCTGTCGAGCAGCACTCAAAGCTAGTGTTCGCCGAATCGTTCATGTGAGTTCTTGGACAATCTATGGTATGGATCGTGGGTGGCCCTTGACAGAAGATGCTTCTCCTGCCCCCCGTAACGACCCATACTGGATCACAAAAGCGCAGGGCGACTCGCTCGTGCAGCGTATGATTTTGGATGATGCTTTGCCAGCAGCCATTATTCGACCAGGCACAATCTTTGGAGTTGGAGACCGTCTCAATTTCGGACGCACTGCTGACAAGGTGCGTACTGGCAAGGGACTTATTCTCGGTTCTGGACGCAACTCTCTTCCTCTTGTGTATGTAACTGATGTTGTGCAGGGACTTCTCCTGTGTGCAGACTCTGCTAACGCACAAGGACAAGCCTTCAACATCACAAACGATCAGCCGCTGTCGCAAGAGGAATTTCTCTATGCGATAGCACAGGAACTGAATACCACACCACCGCGTTTACATATTCCTTATGCTGCGGCTTATGCTATTGCATACGCTGCTGAGCGTGCTGTCCCACTTAATAGCTCAAAGCATCCTCTTGTTACCCGACATGGAGTTACGCTTTATGGTACGGACAACCGCCACGCGATTGACAAGGCAAGAACTGAACTGGGGTATGAGCCACAAGTGAGTATACGGGAGGGAATACGGCTTGCATGCGACTGGTATCAGCAGCATGTTATGTCTGCCTCAAACGTTGCTTCTTTAGACTCGGTCACTAGCTCTGCCGACAGAGAAGATATGTCTGTGAGCAACGTAAAATAAGAGGCAATTTGCATGGGACTCCACAACAGGCTTGTGTCGCACAAGC
>CAZZVE010000042.1:0-17916 GCA_964657325.1 uncultured Ktedonobacterales bacterium | reverse complement strand
CTGTTGTGGAGTCCCATGCAAATTGCCTCTTCTCTTTCACTATGCTATACTGACCCACGAATATAAAGGAGGAAACCTCGTTATGGCTGAAGATACATCATCGCTGCAAAATCCTTTTATCGTTGGTGAACGTCTTTATTTACGTCCTCTGGAGCCAGCACAAGACAATCATGCATACTCTACGTGGTTAAATGATGCCGAAGTGCGACGCTACTTCTCCGTCTATCCCACCAGTGATGCACGCGGCAAAGAGCGGCTTGAGAACCTGTACAAGAGCTTTGGACATATTATTTTTGGCGTTGCCCTTAAGAGCGACAACACGCTTATCGGTCTAGTTGGTCTTAAGGATATCAATGTACTTAACCAGAGTGCCGAGTTCTACAATATTATTGATGGTGCCTATTGGGGCAAGGGTTATGGTACTGAATGCACGAAATTGATGATTCAGTATGGTTTTATGGAATTGAACCTGAATCGTATTCAGACTCAGGATATGGAAGAAAATATTGGCGGACAACGTGCCGACGAAAAAGCTGGCTTTACCTACGAAGGCACGCTACGCGAGGTTATCCCCCGATTTGGCAAATTTCACAACGTACGCGTTTATAGTCTGTTACGCAGCGAATATCTAAAAATGTTGTAGGAATAATAAAGCAAGGGCACCCGCAAGGGGACGCCCCTCCCATACGACCTGTCGTTGGGACTATCTTCGTGCATGGGAGGGGCGTCCCCTTGCGGGCGCCCTTGTCATAATTTTGTAAGAAAATATAATTTGTAATGACAACAACAACCGCGATTTCTGTGCAGGAGATCACTGACTTGGAGCAGTGGAACACGTTCCTGACGAGTCAACCTCGGAGTCATCTCCTGCAATCATATGAGTGGGGCGAACTCAACAAATATCTTGGGGGACGCATCTATAGGCTTGGCGCGTTGGAGAATGAGCGACTGGTCGGTGCTATGCTTTTGACCGTCGCACCTGTGCCACTACCCGCAAAAGTGCCAGGGGTACAGCTTAATTGGCTCTATAGCGTGCGTGGTCCCACTGTTGAACGGCCTGACTCGCCTGCACTGACCGCGCTTATTACACATGCTCATACGTTAGCAAAGCGTGAGCATGCAGTCGTGCTGCGGGTCGAGCCAAACATTGCCGACGATGACCCTGATGAGGATGTATGGCTTGCCGCTTATCATAGGCTTGGTTTTCAAACGAACCCAATCGCGGTACATGGGCGACGTAGTTGGGTTCTGGACATTCGGCCCGATCTCGATACGCTCCTTGCCGATTTCAAAATGACATGGCGGCAGAATGTACGTGCAGCTGAGCGTAAAGGCGTGGTTGTGCGTGAAGCCGATGGTGAAAAGGACTTCGATACCTACTACAATTTATTGACGGTGACAAGTGAGCGCGACGATTTCTTCATTCATAGCAAAGACTATCATAAAGAGATTCTACGCTACTTCGCTGCTAAGGGCGATGCGGTGCTCTATCTTGCCGAGCATGAAGGCGAGGCAATCGCTGCCAAGATGCTGATCCGCTTCGGCGATTGGTGCTGGGATATGTTTGGCGCGTCCTCAAACGAAAAGCGCAACTTGAAACCTACGTATCTGCTGCAGTTCCGTTGTTTCGCGTGGGCAAAAGCACATGGCTGTAGCTACTTCGACTTCCGCACAATTCCCGAAATACTGGAGCCTGGGGAGGAGATGTGGGGTGTCTACGAATACAAAAAAGGCTATGGCGGCTTCTCTCGCTTGAACATGCCCACACAAGATTATGTCTATCGCCCCTTGCTCTATCGTGGGTGGCGCAAACTTGTGGAAGTACGTCGTGCCCAGCGTCACGCCGAGCGTAAAAAAGTCGAAATGGAACGTGCCGCGCGTGGCAAGTCGTCATAAAATATGATTTATGCATAATGTAGGGACGGATGTATCGCGTCCTTATCGGCAATTAGTATGCCAAGAGGACGCGATACATCCGTCTCTACATAGAGGATTCATACATAATGCAAGCCAGAATTATTACGGACCGTCAACAGTGGGACGATTTTGTTGCCTCCTCGGTCTGTTGCAATATCACACAATCGTACGAGTGGGGTGAACTTGCGCCACATCTGGGTGCAAGCGAAGCGTTGCATATAGGCGTTGTCGATGAGGCAACAGGCAATCTCTGCGCTATTATGCTCGTGCTAGTTTCGCAGGCACCCATTATCAACCGTACCTACTTTTATGCTCCGCGTGGTCCCATTCTTGACGATCCCGACTCACCTGCCATGACCGTCTTGCTCAATTTTGTTAAAGCTGAAGCGTATAAACACAATGCCTTTATGCTCAAGGTTGAGCCAAGCGTGTTTGATGACAATACGCCGTGGGCGACGGCCCTACAACGACGTGGCTTTCGTGCTAATCCCTATGCCACACATATTCGGCATGAATGGGTTCTGGACCTGCGACCCGACGAAAAAACTATTCTTGCTGGTATGAAAGAAAAGTGGCGTTATAATATTCGACTAGCTGGACGCAAAGGTATCGTGGTACGACGAGGTGAGGGGCAGGAGGATCTCGATACGTTTTATCGCATCTACGAAACTACAAGTGAGCGCGATCAGTTCTTTATTCACGATAAGTCGCACTATGAAGACATTATGCGTCTCTTTGGGGAGGGAGACCGAGCCGCACTGTTTCTCGCGGAATATGAGGGGCAGGCAGTTGCAGGAACGATTGTGCTGCGGCTAGGACATTGGAGCTGGTATATGTTTGGGGCCTCGTCCAACGAACAACGCGAACGGATGCCTAACCACTTGTTACAATGGACGGGGATGCAATGGGCAAAAGCGCATGACTGCTGGTACTACAATTTCCGTGGCATTCCCGATATTCTTGAGGAGGGGCAAGAGTTGTGGGGCGTGTATGTCTTCAAACGCGGCTTTGGCGGCTTCCCCATGCGTTCGCTCACAACACACGATCTTGTTTACCAGCCGCTTGTGTATTCAGCATATCGACGCTTGCTTGATGTGAAACGCTGGCGAGACGAACGACGTTATAAGAAAGCGGCAACAATCTAACTGCACTTGCAATAAACGCAACAACCTGACATGATACAGAAAAACACGTTATTCTACAAAGGGGATATGCATGAACGTTGTTGCGCTTATTCTTGGCATTCTGCTCATTCTCGGCATTTTACAAGATAGCTTTGAGACGATTGTTTTACCTCGTCGTGTCTCGCGTAAATTCAGGCTCTCGCGTCTGTTTTATGTCACGCTATGGGGTATCTGGTCTATGCCAGCGCGCAAGATGCACCCAGGCAATAGACGTGAGTTTTATCTGAGTTACTTTGGGCCACTTTCCCTCATCCTCTTGCTGGTCGTATGGGCCATCATACTCGTCTTTGGCTTCGCGTTTCTTCATTGGGGCATTGGTTCACAGGTCAGTGCACCTGAGAAAATTCCAGATTTCGGCACCGATCTTTATCTGAGTGGAACCACGTTTATTACGCTTGGTTTGGGCGATGTGATACCACACGAGGGATTGCCACGCTTTATTACCGTCTTGGAGTCGGGCATGGGTTTTGCTTTTCTTGCGTTGGTTATCGGTTATGTGCCAGTGATCTATCAAGCATTCTCGCGGCGCGAAATCAACATCTCACTCATGGACGCGCGCGCGGGATCGCCATCAACAGCAATGGAGATGCTACGCCGACATTGCAAGGCACAAAATACGGCAGAACTGGTGCTGTTTTTACGCGAGTGGGAAAAGTGGTGTGCTGAATTGCTAGAAAGTCATCTTTCTTATCCTGTCTTGACCTACTATCGTTCACAGCATGAGCGTCAATCCTGGTTAGCCTCGTTAACGACAATTCTGGATGTCTGTTCCTTGATTATGGTCGGGCTGAATGACGTGCCTATCAAACCAGCAAAATTCGTGTTTGCTATCGCACGGCATGCCGCCGTTGATCTCGCGCAGGTCTATGGCACACCACCTGTAATGACAGCGAAACGCCTCTCAAAGTCAGATTTTGCGCGACTCCGTAATGAACTCTCCGCGAATGGGATTATCCTGCACGATGGTGAGGATGTGGAGAGGAAGCTAGCAGAACTGCGTGGCATGTATGAGCCATTTGTTGCCGCACTCTCCACGCATCTTATTATGCCGTTGCCCACCTGGATGCCTGAACCCGGTAGAGTTGATGACTGGGAGACAAGTGCGTGGGACCATTTCCTGGAGTCCACGCCTCGCACTCTTGACCGCGCCATTCGCAGAGATTGAAGATATTGGTTGGGGAAATAGCAGGCAGGTGAACCTGCCTGCTATTTCCCCAACCAATATACGCAACTAACCGTTTTATACATGTTAAAAAAGAATAAGCAGAGAAGATAATAGAACTTGCTAAAGAGGAGAAGATACGCTATGTGTGGTCGCTTTACCCTGACTGCTGATATTAACGCTGTTGCTAAGGCATTTGGCGTTGCACCATCGCTGCAAACAGCATCGCGCTACAATGTAGCTCCAACACAAGAGGTGGTCAGTATTCTTCAAGATGAGACAAAACATCTCGATTTCCTACGTTGGGGCCTTATTCCATCTTGGGCCAAAGAGGAGAGTATCGGGGCGAAAATGATTAACGCACGTGCTGAGACGCTTGCTGAAAAGCCAAGCTTCAAGCGACTGCTCCAGGGGAGACGCTGCTTGATTGTTGCTGATGGCTTCTACGAGTGGAAGCAGGAGCAAGGCGGCAAGACACCAATGTACTTCACTCTGCCAAATCATGATCTGTTTGCGTTCGCGGGTCTATGGGATGTATGGAAACGACCAGATGGGCAACACCTTCACACCTGCACAATCATTACGACGACACCAAACGAACTCGTCGCGCCAATTCATAATCGTATGCCTGTTATTCTTCCAAAGGATGTACAAGAGGAATGGCTCGATCCTGAACAGCATGACACGCATGTTCTGCAACAGTTGCTCAAGTCATATACTGCAAGCGAAATGTTTGTCCATCCTGTGTCGAAGAAGGTCAATAGTCCACAATACGATAGTGCCGATTTGATTGCATAATCTCTTCATGTTAAAGTAATTAGACTCACGGACGCCCACAAGGGGTTACCTTACTATACACCGCATGCAGAGCACGCAATCACGTCGTATAGTAGGGTAGCCCCTTGTGGGCGTCCGTGGGATTTCCAAAGGAATTTGTTCACCTGCATTATCACGTCCTCGTTGGTTGTTGACCGCCAAGAGGACGTGATAAATCGGTCCCTACAAATACTTGTCCAACGCTGCCCTATGAAATCACCCACCAATGTTTGTATAATGATGGAACTGGTTTAGTAACACTGTTAGCAGACAAAGGAGTAGTTTTTCATGGCGATTGCTTCCGGCACAACCCTCGTGGATTATTTAATTCCCGCTCGTCGTACATCTCGACGGAGTCTTTTAGTCCGAGATGGCTTGCTCATTCTTGGCTTCAGCTTATTTCTTGCCTTATGTGCGCAAATATCGTTCCACCTTCCATTTACCCCTGTCCCCATAACACTGCAAACACTAGCAGTTTTACTTACAGGGGCAGCACTTGGTAGCAAGCGTGGTGGTCTGGCAATGATTGTATACCTCATAGAGGGTGCTGCTGGTCTTCCTGTTTTTGAAAATGGTACAGCTGGACTTGCTCATCTTCTTGGTGTCACGGGTGGTTATCTGTGGGCATTTCCTGTTGCGGCTTTTGTGGTTGGCTTGCTGTGTGAGCGTGGACTTGATCGTCGCATTCTGACCTCGGCATTTGCAATGCTGCCCGGCACGCTCATCATTTACGCAATAGGTGTGTCATGGCTTGCCATTGTGTTGCATATTAGTTTTGTCGCGGCATTGTCATTTGGTATGGTGCCATTTATTCCTGGCGACTTGCTCAAGCTCGTAATTGCTGCTGCCCTCTTGCCTCTTGCATGGGCCATTGTGAGACGTAGGCAAATATAAAACATAATGGACCGTGCTGCCATGTGTGGCGGCACGGTCCATTATGTTTTTAAAAAATCTACAATCGCGATTGTACACGAACGGGGGTCCGTGATCCAAGCGTTGCTAACGCGGGACTTGCGAGCGAGCGAATGGCCTCAATGGTTTCTTGTGCGTTGCGCACGAACTCGACGCGTGTTGGCACCTGTGCCTTGAATTCTTCAACGGTCATGTCATCGAGGAAACGCACGCCTTCGTTGTCGAGCATCACACGTGGCAAGAGCACAAGGTCGCCGAGATTACCATTTTCGTGTAACGCATCTAGCACGTCTTGACCACACAGCAGACCCGCAACCGTGACCAGTTCTCCAAAGAACTTGTTGACGATGGGCAGGACCTGTACCTCCGTACGCTCTATATTGCGAATATCCTGCGCCATACCTTCTATAACAGGTTGAGCCATCATGCTTGTGACAAGAGTTACGCGACGAGGTTCTTGCATCGTTGCGGGCAGTCTACGTTTCGTTCTGGCCCACTGGTCAACGAGATAGCGTGTCATGCCGACGCCGTTTTCGATCTGTGCATACGAACCATAGTGCTTCGCGGATGGAAATTCGTGGTCCGTAAGATAGTACCATTCATCCGAGAGGTAGATAAAGGGATCGCTCTCAGGATTATCGCTCTCGAATTGACGTTGATGTACCTCTACCTGTGCCACAATTGCCTCGGCCTCTTCGCGCGTATACGAGCGTAACGGTGGAAGGTCGCCCGTTTTAATCATGTTATTGTATTTGGTCAAGCCGAGTGGCACTGCCGAAATTGATTCGACGATTGGACGCATCGCTGTGAGTTCGCGGATACTGCGGTCAAGCTCCTCGCCATCATTAATAGTGGGACACAAGACAAGTTGTGTATGGCATGTTAAGCCCATATCGCCCAAGCGCTGAATATGACTCATAATATCGCCTGCACGAGGACCATCCACCATTTTGCGCCGCAGGTCAGGGTTAGTCGCATGTACCGAGACGTATAGGGGAGTTAATTTTTGCTCATCGAGACGTTGCCAATCTTGCTCTTTTAAGTTTGTAAGCGTGATGAAGTTTCCAAATAGAAACGAGTAGCGATAGTCGTCATCTTTGATGTAGAGCGATGAGCGCATGCCATGCGGTAGCCCTTGTTGTGGCGCAAAGCGTTCTGGCAGCCCTTTAATAAAGCAAAACACGCATTTATTGGCGCATTGGCGAATAAAGGGGGCAGGCTCCTCACCAAAGAGGACACCGAGATTTTCGTCGGCAGTTTTTGTGACGTGTACCTCGTGCGTCTCCTGTTGGCGGTCAAAGCCGATCACTAATTCTTCATCGGCGACATAGAAGCGGTAATCCACAAGGTCACGAACCATATGTCCATTGATGGTGCGTACAAGATCGCCGGACTGCAAACCAGCACGGTCAGCGGGACTTTCGGGCACAACCTCGCGCACCCATCCATACATTTTTGGCATTCAATTTTCCTTAGTTACGTGAGGCAAGGTGTCCCTGTACACGTGTATATATGCGTATTGTAGGCATAGAGAGAGAAGAGTATATCCGTGAAATTATACTCTTTATAGTACAAAGCGTCAAACACACTAGTATATTCCCATCAGCTATGCTATTGCTAAGCAAAAGTGCTTGTCGTCTACTCTTGCTATGATATCTTTGGTATCCGACAGCGTATGCGAGAAACAGAGATGTGAACAGACGTGTACAAAAAATCGGCCAAAACCATCCCCAGACTTTAGAAGTTGCACCAATACTAAAGAGCATGAGTCCACCAGCAATTAAGATAAAGAGGAAAGTACTTTTCTCTATTTTCTAAGCGTATTTCTTCTTTATATGTTACACTACGGCTAATTGCGTTGAAGTTAATCAATGCGTCTTGGAGGGAAGGAACCTTGTCTTCCTTGCAAGAGACGAGTTTGCATCTACTTAGGCTTAAGAGGGTTATTTTAATTACCTTTCCGACCAGGTGAGGGATGGATGCTGTTATCGTCAGCATCTATCCCAAGTACATCTAGTTTAAAGAGTCGTTTCTTTACAACGCAGAAAATCGGAGGCAATGTATATATGCTACAAGTAGCGAATCAGCCTCAACGGGATGTTGATAGTACTCGTCAAAACCGCCCGGTGCTTCAATCAGAAACGTATGTACCACGCACCATGCCGAGTGTGTTGGGACATAGAGATATGTTTTTCATGTATGTGTGTGCATTATTTCTCATGACCAACGCGGTCCTTAGCGCGTCAGGAGGAGCTGTCTCGCTGCTCTATCTCATTGGAGGTGCGCTTTTTTTCTTTGTTCCCAGTGTAGTTGCAGCAATTCAGCTTGGCTACCTTTTCCCACATGAAGGTTCGCTGTATAATTGGACGTATCATGCACTGGGAACGTTTTGGTCGATCTTCGTTGGTTTGCTCTATTGGGTAACAGGTATCCTTGCAGTAATTACTGGTTGCGATGCCTTTGTCACTGTTTTACAAGGTCTCAACAACGCGTGGTTGCCTGATCCCTGGCAACAGGGTCTTGTCATTCTGGGCGTCATGTTTGTTGCTACACTTATCTGTTTTCAACGCATGCGGACCGTTCAAAACGTCATTAATTCCATTACTATTGCAGTATTGGTTTCTGTCGCGTTACTGATTATTGGTGCAATTGTATGGCTTCTCAAGGGTCATCCTGCACAAACGAACTTCTTTCAATCAACCAGTTGGAGCATCAACCCCAGTAGTTATTTTTTTATTGGCATCATTACGCTCAACTTTATAGGAGCATCAGGTCCATTGACGCTTGCAGGAGAGTTCAGAGGTGCTCAAAAAGATGAAGCACTACGGCGCTCTATCATTGTGCGCCACCTCACATGGGGATCATTATGTGTCTTTGCACTGTATTTTCTCGTTTCACTCTCGGTTCTCATCGTTCGAGGGCAAGCAATGAGTAGTGCGGTTGTTCTTCCTTTTGAAGGGTTTACCGCTGTCGATGTTAGCCTAGGAAAAACGGTTGGAGATGTAGCAGTCCTTGGTTTTCTCCTGTACTGTTTCGTTTCAGCTATTTTCTATTCTACGATTTCTTCCAGAATCCTTATGGCTGCGAGTATAGATCGTCATCTCCCGATATGGCTTGCTCGCTTGAATACAAAGCGCATCCCTCAAAATGCGCTTCTTTTCCAGTTCTTTTTTGCCGCATTTATCGTAATAGTTGTCTTTGTTGTTGCCCCCTTGTTGATAAAGATCGGAGGAAGTGCTGCAAACACCTCGACAGTGCTTTACAATGTCCTCTCAGCCTCGTTGACGTTGGTGTGGACGATTGCTACGCTTTTCTTTTTCATCGACATCATTGCACTATACAGACAAAACGCCCAGAGATTCGCTGCGAATCGTGCTGTTTCCATGTGGTTTCTCTGGCTTAGTGTTTTTGTAGGTGGTGTTGCCTGTATTATCACCATTGCTCTTATTCTTGTTTTTTCTTGGATTCCCACACTCTTACAGGATAATCAATGGGCACTAACGGTCGGAGGACTCGCTTTCGTTGTGATTGCAATATCTGGCGGAATTGGAGTTTATGCAAACAGCGAAGCGAGCTGGCAGGATACCTCTCAAACCTTCAGTGAAACTAACATGGAAGGAGCGTCTCTGCGCTAAAATCAGAGGTTGAAAGAAGCGGGAAAGTAGTTTCTGAACAAACGATTTCAGGAAGGTAAGCATCCATATACTTGTTATACCTTGACACAAGCAATTCCTGAATTATATGCTTGAAAAGATCAAGTAGTACATAATCTTTTGTACTCTTGGTGAATGAAAGGTGAAGTAAAGGCTTTTTCGTTCACATATTTTTCATAAACGGTATTTTTTATTTCCTTTACTACAGGAGGATTCATGAGTTCTACGGAGCAAGACGTACCTATTGTCCCAAACGCGTCTTCTACGCCCCAACGACTTGGAAGCGGTGTATTGACTTTGTTCGATTGCGTTGCACAATCGCTCTCAATTGGTCCAATTTTTAGCACCGCGTTCGTTGCCTTCCTGATTGCAGGCATTGCAGCAGGTTCCGCGCCCGTGTCTCTTATTATTGGTGCTATTGGGGTGCTAGCACTAGGTTACGTTGTCACGCTGTATGCTCGCCGCTATAAAGGTGCCGGTGCAGTGTATGACTATCTGCGCCAAACAAATCCAGCACTTGGAATTTTCAGTGCAGGCATCTATTTTATTGGAACAATAACTTTGGCAACGGGAGGTTTTCTAGTCATAGGGTTGCTTATCAGCCAGACTCTGAGCCAGTATCTTGGTTTGAATAGTCCCTGGTGGCTATGGGCCATAGTTGCACTAGCAGCACTCTTCGCCGTCAATCACTTTGGCATTCGGCTAGCAACGCGTGCACAACTCACTTTGACAGCCATTTCAGTCATACCGTTGCTCATTCTCGCAATCGCAATCATTGCTCAAGGTGGTGATGGAGGCAATACCATCCAGGCATTCAATCCAGCGAATGTGCCAGTTTCGGGCCTGTTTGGAGGAATACTTTTCGCTATTTTGCTCTTTGTCGGTTTTGAGTCCTCCGCCTCACTTGCGGAGGAGACAGCTAACCCGGAGCGGACGATACCGCGAGCTGTCATTATATCCGTTGTACTCTCAGGTATCTTTTTCCTGATTATGGTCTACGCATGTGATGTTGGCTATGGCCTTGCTCATACAGATAAGTGGGCCTCCGATCCGACTGCGTTAGATACTCTGGCGAACCGCTACGTCGGGAAATGGCTTGCCATTCTTATCGACATTGCCGTACTGCTTGATGCTTTGGCCGTGATGAGCGCGTTCACTGCCACGACCGCGCGTGGCTTTTTTGCTGTAGCCCGTTCTGGATTGTTACCGAATGTACTTGCACGTCAGTCTCGCCATAGTACTCCACTTGGTGGTAATCTTCTAGTGCTTGTGGTTGGTCTTATCGTGATACTAGTAACAGCACTTTCACAGAGTGGCGTTGCTGATGCAACTGCGCAAGGAAATGTGTTTACACAGTTCGGCATAATGTCAACTGTTGGTAGTATTACTATTGAGATCATTTACATCATTCTAGCTGTTGTTGCATTTCGCTTTGTACGTGAAAATCCAGCGTGGTGGCGTTGGGTTATCTTAGTTGTAGCTGTTGCTACACCACTACTAGGAATTTACGGAAGCGTTGTTCCTTTCCCGCCCTACCCAACCAGCTTAGGAGCCATTATTGCCCTTGTCGCAGTCGTTGTTGCAGGTCTTTGGACGGCATTAATGACCCGTATACGACCAGTGCAAGTGCAAAAAGCGAAAGAGCCATATGCTTGGGAGGGTGACGAAGCCACTCCTGCTCTCTACTAAACTTACTGCTTCTTCGACGAACAGCCCTCTGCTTGCTTTGGGCTGTTCGTCGAAGGTATGTAGGAATATCGAACTAACGAACTCGGTGTAACCTCGTCTCGGCATCGCTACATAGAAGGAAAGTCATGGATACCATTACCTCAACACAAAATACATCGCAAACAACTGTACAGCATCCACTAGAACCCCTTACACCACAGGAGATTGAGGAAGCTGTAGCTATCATTCAGCGTGAGAAGAAATTGGATGAGCAAGTACGTTTTGTCTCCGTGACACATAATGAACCTGCTCCTGAGGTTGCTCTGTCTTTTCAGCCAGGGCACTCTATTTCGCGTGAAGCTTTCATCGTTTTGTTAGACAAGAAGCAGGACCCTGCTGCTGTCTATGAGGCTGTGGTCAATATTACAGAGCAAACCGTAACCCGTTTCGAGTACATTGATGGAATGCAATCAAGTATCATTTTTGATGAATTTATGGAATGCGAAGAGATTGTAAAAGCTGATGCACGTTTTATCGCGGCTTTGGCAAAGCGGGGTATCACAGACCTCTCTCTCGTTAGAGTTGATCCCTGGTCAGCAGGTAATTACGGTGATCAAAATGAAAATAAGCACCGCATCCTGCGTTCGACGGTACACTTGCTCTCCCAGACAGAAGATCAGGAAGAAAATAGCTATGCTCACCCGGTCGAGGGCCTTCACGCTATTATCAACACGGTAACGCGCGAAGTGATACGTGTGGATGATTTCGGTGTTGTTCCTGTTCCTCAACAATCTGCTGATTATACACCACAGGCAGTCGGACAACTACGTAGTGACCTAAAGCCAATTGAGATTACACAACCAGAAGGGCCGAGTTACATCGTTGATGGTCATCACGTAAGCTGGCAAAATTGGGATTTTCGTATTGGATATGCTCCTCGTGAGGGTCTTATTCTGCATCATATCTACTATAATGATAAGGGTAAGAGACGACCTATTCTACGCAGAGTAGCGTTAGCGGAAATGGTTGTGCCCTATGGCGATACGAATCCAAGTCATGCAAAACAGAACGCGTTTGACGTAGGTGAGTATGGTGTAGGTTGGCTCGGCAATTCTTTAGAATTAGGGTGTGACTGCCTGGGGCATATCACGTATTTTGATGCGTATATGACCGATAATGCGGGCGCACTTGCGACGTTAAAAAACGTCATTTGCATGCATGAGGAAGATAGTAGTATTCTTTGGAAGCACACAAACTATCGTACAAATCATGCAGAAACTCGTCGCTCACGTCGTCTCGTCGTTTCATTTATCGCAACTGTAGGCATCTACGACTACGGCTTTTACTGGAATTTCTATCAAGATGGTAGTCTGGAACTAGAGGTCAAGCTAACTGGAATTATGAATATCGGTGCTATTCAGCAAGGTGAGGAGTCACGTTATGGTGAGTTGGTTGCTCCTGGTCTTTACGCTCCAAATCATCAACACTTTTTCAACTTCCGACTTGATCCAATGATCGATGGACTTGAGAATGCTGTGGAGGAATTGAATACGGTGGCGGTACCAATGGGACCTGAAAATCCTTATGGTAATGCCTTTGAGGTTGAACGGACGTTACTGCATAATGAGTCAGAGGCACAACGTAACGCGAACGCTACAAGTGCGCGTACCTGGCGTATTATCAATCCATCAGTTATTCATCCTGTTACAGGCAAACCTGTGGGCTATGAACTGAAATCAATGGGTGGTAATGTTCTTCCATTTGCCGATCCTCAGTCAAGCTATTTCCGACGCGCCGCGTTCACGGGAAAGCATCTCTGGGTTACTCCATATAACTCACAAGAGCGTTATCCCGCTGGCGAATATCCTAATCAACATGCTGGTGGTGCGGGGCTACCTACGTGGACGGCTGCGAACCGAGATGTAACAAACCGTCAGATAGTGCTCTGGTACAACGTAAGTGTTCACCATGCTCCTCGTATTGAAGATTGGCCTGTAATGCCTGTTGCAAAATATGGGTTTGTGCTCAGACCGAACGGCTTTTTCAATCAAAATCCTGCTTTAGATGTGCCACCGCCAACATCTGCGCATAATCACGATGGATGTTGTGAAGCATAAGACACTCTAAAAGAGTACTACCTCCTCGTGCGAAGAAAGAGCTTTGTAAGAGGAGGTGTTTTTTTAGAAGTGCTATCGGAATATATTTTTTTACGAGAGGGAATAGTGCTTTTTTTGTCTACGTGGCTCTTTACTAAGTCGTGTATGTCTGTCATGTATCCGCACACGGTTTGGAGGTATTTCTATGTTGGAAAGTCAGCCGATAACGACAACTGAAACATTTGTTAAGGAAAAGAGAAAACTACGGAAAGAGCTGAACCTCTTCTTCATGATCTGTTTTACCGTTACGGCGATGGTGAATATTGATACACTAGGTGCAGTCTCTTCTCAAGGTGGGCAAGTTCTTCCTTGGCTCCTCATCTCTGCCCTCACTTTTTTAGTTCCTTACGGTTTACTCATGGCAGAGCTTGGTAGTACCTTTCCTGAAGAGGGAGGAATGTACTTTTGGTGTAAGCTAGCTGGGGGACGGATATTTGCTGCTGTTGCATCTATCTTCTACTGGGTCTCTAATCCACTCTGGGTTGGAGGAACACTGGCTGTTACGGCTATTGCTACCATCAAGACGTTCTGGTTTGGGAACCCTGATATACTTTTTGGTGGAAGTCCAATCACAGATGCACTTATCGAGATAGTTATTGCACTTGTTTTTATTTGGGGTACCACATGGAGTGCTATTCTTTCTTTACGTGTTGGGAAGCGTTTCTCTGCGGTTGGCACACTCATTAAACTCGTCCTACTTGGAATTTTTGTGGTGTTCGCTCTCGCCTTTCTTTTTTCGGGGCAGGCGAAGGGAGCGCATCTGGCTGCCAGCGACTTTTTACCTGCATCAGATTGGGGACTCGTTCTTAGTGGTATCATTCCTGTTCTCGTCTTCAACTGGGCTGGGTTAGAATTGCAGAGCGGGGCAAGTGAAGAGATGTATGATCCTCGACGTGATGTGCCTCGCTCTTTGCTACGATCGGGCGGAATCGCGGTACTCGCCTACGTTATTCCTGTCGTGGTGATTCTGCTGGCACTGTCGAAAACACAACTCTCAAATGCCGCAGGATTTCTGAGTGCATTTCAAGTGGTAGCGGGTGTTCTTCCTGCGCCTGTTGCAACAGGAGTGGGTTGGCTTATTGCCCTCGCCGTGGTGGTGGCACTGGCTTCTAGTGGCGGAACGTGGTTAATGGGAGCGGACCGCACCTATGCTGTTACCGCTTTAGATGGAGCGGCCCCGGCGGTTCTTGGACGCTTTAGCGAACGATATGGAACTCCTCTCATCACAAACCTGTTCTCTGGTGCTGTTGCGACTATTGCTATGGTTACTGCCATTCTCATCACCGCGTTTGGCTCCGGCACAATCACGACTCTCTTTACATTGGTGTTAGGCTTCACTATATCGACAACGGCACTTTCCTATGTGTTTATCTTCGCGTCATACCTTATCTTGCGCTATAAATATCCCACGGTCTCACGTCCCTACAAAGTACCAGGGGGAATGGTTGGCGCATGGGTTTTGACGCTTCTTTCCATTGCCTATGTTGCTGTGGCGGGCTTCTTCACGCTCATTCCTACAGACGATACCGTCAGTGTGACACATCTGAGTCGCTTCACATATGAGCTGACACAGTTTCTTCCAATTCTCCTTGTTCTCGTGCTCGCAGGAGTGTTCTATTTGTTAGGACAGCGAGAGCTACGTCAAATGAGTACTGTAGCGGAAGAGATAAATGTCGCTATCGACGTGCAGGGGCAAGAAGGAGATTAAGGCTTTCAAGTCAAGGAAAGAGAAATGGGCGCGATGAGGTCTGACTTCATCGCGCCCATTTCTCTTTCCTTGACTTGTGTAGCAGAAATAGCATAGTATTCCTGTATCTTATTTTTTGCTTGCTTGGTACAAGGAAGAGAGGAATAATCCGTGTCAATCATTGAGACAACTACCCCCGACGACAACAAAACGACATTAAGCCCAAACACAATTGGCCTACCGGGAGTGCTCTTTCAATCGATAACAACGATGGCACCAGCATCCGCCGTAGCATTTAGCCTCAGTGCAGCAATTCCTTACGCTGGAGCGTCGCTACCACTCGCTGTTTTTATCGCGCTTATCGTATGCGCATTGATTGCGTTGAACATTGGTGAACTGGCAAGGTATTTGCCTTCTGCTGGCGGCTATTTCACCTATGTGAGCCGTTCACTTGGCGTGCAAGCAGGTTGGATGGTTGGATGGCTATTTGATTTGGCCTACCTCTTCATCGTACCGCTCACCCTGCTTGTGCTGGGACCTACAATGGACTCGTTTATGAACAGCATTTTCCATGTTTCGTTTGGTACGAATGGCTGGGTAGTGTGGGCTATTGTCTTTGCCATCATTGTCTTTGGTCTCACCTATGCAGGCGTCAAAATCTCGGCCGATGTTGGAGTGATTCTTGGCGTCATTGAGATCGCCATCTTCCTGATACTTTCTCTCTGGTTGATCGTAACATCGAACGACAATACTGGCGCGGTCTTTACACCTGCGTTTAGTCAGCAAGGTGGTCTTGGAGGTTGGCAAGGCATTCTGTATGGCATGACCTTTGTTTTCCTTGCGTTCGCAGGTTTTGAGTCTTCAGCACCGCTCGCGGAAGAGACAATCAATCCACGACGTACTGTGCCACGGGCTGTGTTGCTTTCTGCCGTTCTTATCGGCATTTTCTTTGTTTTCTGCTCCTATGCTGGTGTCGTCGGATGGGGCGTCAGTAAAATAGCCACCTTTACCTCTGACCCAAACCCGTGGGGCACGTTGTCGAGGCGTGTCTGGGGTCCTCTGAACTTCATTGTTATTCTTACTATTCTTAATAGCGCATTGGCAAACGCTAATGGAGGCGTTAACGCAGCCTCGCGTGTGCTCTATGCAATGGGGCGCGTTGGGTCGCTTCCCTCTTTCCTGGCACACACCAATCGTGCTCGCGTCCCTGATGTTGCCATATTCATTACAATGGGCGTTGCATTGGTTGCCACATTGATTCCAGGTTTGCTCTACGGAACGACGAGAGCATTTGCTTTTGTTGGCACCGTCATCACCATTCCGATCATTTTAGTGTATGCCGCAACGTGTATATCAGTGCCATTTTTCTACTTGCGTGAACATCGTGCTGAATTTAACGTGTTGCGTCACATCATTCTGCCTATTGTACCTGTACTTGTGCTCATTGCCGTGGTCTATTCGCAAGTTGTGCCGCTCCTGATTCCTCCTTATCCAGCAGCACCAATCAGCTACGCGGTACCACTTGTTGCTATCTGGTTTGTGATCGGGCTAATTATTGTTATTGCCCTCACTTTGCGTGCCCCCACAACACTTGAGAGAAGCAACAAAGTGTACGGTGAAGAGGTAGAATTAGGGGATTAAAAACGAATGCGGATACATTGCCTGTAGGGACCAGTGTATCTCGTCCTTCTCGGCAATCGAGAGGCCACGAGGACGCGATACATCGGTTCCTACAGCACTACGAGAGGAGTAGTTATGACAGAGGCAGCGAGAACAGGGCGCACGATTCATGTGCAGCGCAATCAGTTTCATCTTGCCTGGGATAACAGTATCGCGCCAATTGCGACCATCCAGTCAGGCGAAGAGGTCGAGTTTGATTTGCTAGACGCAGCGGGTGGGCAGATAGGACCAGAAAGCACCGTTGAGGCTATTCATACGCTTGACTTCGCGCGTGTTGACCAGGTAAACGGCCCGATCTATGTTGAGGGTGCCGAAGCGGGCGATACATTACAAGTTGAGTTCCTTGACCTGCAGCCAGCAAATTGGGGATGGACTGCTATTATCCCTGGTTTTGGTTTGCTTGCCGATGAGTTTACTGAGGCGGCACTAAAAATCTGGCACCTGGAAGGGGGAGCAGAAGGCTGGGCAGAATTTGCTCCTAATATTCGCATTCCGCTTGCACCGTTTTGTGGTGAAATTGGTCTTGCTCCTGCAGCCTCTGGTGCGCTTTCGACGATCCCACCCTATCGCCACGGTGGCAACATGGATACCAAGCATATAACAAAGGGCGCAACGCTCTTTTTGCCGGTAGAGGTTCCTGGTGCTCTTTTCTCACTGGGCGATGGGCACGCGGCACAAGGCGATGGTGAGGTATGTGGTACAGCCATCGAAACACCGATGCGAGCAACCGTGCGTTTGAGTGTGCGCAAAGATGTACATGTGCCAGAGCCACAATTTCTTACAGGTGGGCCACTCACGACGCGAGCCAATACCGCACCCTATTACGCGACTGACGGCATCGGGCCAGATATGGTTGAGGCAACACGTAACGCAGTACGCCATATGATAGACCATATTCAGCGCACGTACAGTCTTTCACGTTCCGATGCCTACATGCTGTGTAGTGTTGCTGTGGATTTGAAGTTATCAGAGGTTGTGGATATGCCAAACTGGTTGGTAAGCGCATTTCTGCCGCAAAGTATTTTCTTTGCCAAATAGTCAAACAGAAGGCATAGATGCGCCCTAGGGCGCATCTATGCCT
>CAZZVE010000041.1:0-29977 GCA_964657325.1 uncultured Ktedonobacterales bacterium | reverse complement strand
ACCTCCGACCTCAGCGTCCCGAACGCTGCGCGCTAGCCGACTGCGCTACACCCCGGTTTGACGATTCCGTGCAAAAAAACTCACTGAACCTATCCTGTGAACACAGTAGAAAATTACCTACCTTGCTCAATCCAAGTATAGCACACCTCTACAAGTTTTGACAAGAGGTTACTCGGTTAAGAAACTCAGCCACTTTTCTTACATTTTTAATCTAAATTTAACCATATTGCACACGTACTCATCTTTGTACCTTTTGTATACTTGAGATAGGGAATATGATATGACTCCACCTTACTAGATGTAAGTATATATTCCTACTAAAAATGGATGAAAGGTCGTGCCAAACATGAGTGCACGCACAAGACGGATCACAGGCATTTTCCTAATTCTTCTTGCCTGTGGTATAGTTGTCTCTCTTGTCATGTATCAACGGTTTTCTTTACCAACTATACTAGCGAAAAGCCTGCCAGTATCACAAACACGAAACTTTACTCTTTATGTACGAAGTGCATGGATTACTATGCCGGGTGGGAAGAAAATATTTGTCTTTGGTTATACTGACGATCCTAATGGTCCTGCGAAGGTTCCTGGGCCGACGCTCATAGTAAATCAAGGCGACACGGTGAATGTCACTCTGAACAACGATAAAGACCCGACAAAAACACAGTACAATCCAGATGGTGATGGACATACTATTCATTTACATGGGTTGGATATGCCAAGCGCGATGGATGGTGATCCTATGACTGCTCCTGGTGGTCACCCTGTGATGCAAGGAACCACCTTCATCTATCACTTTGTAGCACAATACGCAGGAACGTACTACTATCACTGCCACGAATCCGCCGCGGAACATATTCAGATGGGTATGTATGGCGCGCTTATTATTCGACCTCGTGGCGAATCAAATCGCGCCTATAGTGGCACACCTACATTTAATAAAGAATATACCTTTGTGTTGAGCGAAATGGATAGTGCTGGTCATGATATTGATTATGGAAACCTGTATAAGGGTAGCGAGGATATGAATTGGCTCAACTACAAGGCCAACTACTTCTTGATTAACGGGAAGGCATGGCCTGATACGATGATGGACCCCAACGACAGTATTAATGCTACAATTGGACAAACGGTGTTAGTGCGCCTTATCAATACGGGTTATAACGTTCACTCAATGCACTCACATGGATTCCACTTTCTGGTTGTGGGGGCCGACGGGCGCAGGCTCGATGTTCCCTATTATAAGGATACAATAGACATTTCGCCTGGCGAACGCTATGATCTTATTTTCAATCTTAATCAGGTCGGGCGTTATATGTTTCACGACCACATTGAAAACAATATGACAAATGATGGCGAGTATCCTGGTGGTATGGCAACTATGATCTCCGTGAATAATCCTGATGGTTCAAATCCTGTTCCTATGTCACAGATGATGTCTGCATCGTAATAATGAATGAGACTTCTACATGGAAAATATACGATTAAGGATAGTGCACGTGCCGATGTTGCTGCGTTTGTCTTAGAGCAACTGACGAGTGACACGTTTTTGAAAAAGACACCGGACTGACCCTCTGCGTAGCCTTGCCACGCGAAGCCGTCTATAGTAGTGACAGGGCTTGCCCCTGTCATGCTCTCGGTGCTCAGTTTTTGCTTCATATTAAACACATCCACCTTTAGCTTGATGCGTATTGGCAATAATGCACTACGCCCTGTAAGCGATAGACCTGCCAAACGGGAGCGTCAATGCCAGCACTTCCACGTTCTCCGACGTTATGCGATGGAAAGCGGACGTAATTCATTCCGCTCCTACAGCATATCTTGTCTCTTGATAAATTTACTATTGCCTAATGCTCTATACAAAGAATTTTTCGGCTGATACCTCTTCCAATGTAAGAGTATCTGAGTTGCAAAAAACACTTATATCAGCCACGAACTTCTTAACCAATTGCCAATCCCCACTCCTTGCCACTTCCAACAACTTCCCTTGTGCGTTATTTACAACAACTGCACGCCACTGCTCACGGTCTAACTGGCCTAGCAACACGGCCTCCGCTTCCTCGGCCAGTTCTACGTCTGATTTCTCTTCTTCGTTGTTTAAGAGCAAGACACGTAAACCGCTTGACCACATGAGTTGCTGCTTCCCTTTGGACAGACCCAGAAAGAACTACTGACCATAAGGCCGTCGTAATGTGCTGATTGGTGAGTAGGATTATACAGAATATCAACGGTACTAGCTTTAGTACGACGCATACAAAACGCAACACGCTCATCCGGCAGCAATTTTTGTGCCTCTCGGAGCAGTTCCCAACGTGTTAAACGTGTATGGGTGTCAGAAGATTTTGCAATACTGGTTTGCGCTTTGGGTTCGTATAGTGTACTTGAGATGGTTGTAACAGAATGAGAAGGTACAAAAAGAGGGGTAAGCTGCATGTCGTCCGCCATTTCTATCCACATCTACCTAGAGTGTATATTGCATATACATAGACGAATTGTGACGTTTATCATAACGAAGAATTTTTGTTTCACAATACAGGTAATTCGACGAATGAACGTGGGTGCGTCAATTATAGGGGTCTAATTCTATTACATCCTGTGAGCAATGAACCACGTTGATAGGATCGATGGAGCGTTATGTATGTCCTCGAACATTCTCAATTTCTGACTGGGTGGAATAGAATTAGATCTCTACATGCATTTCGTTCAAATTGTTGAATTATGTTTGTTGTTAACCTTGACGCTATGAAACAACTCGGTATAATCTGTAAGGAAAAGTCAACGCAAACAAGTCTTAGAAATGGGAATATACATGGCAACCTCTAAATCGGTTAAATCAACCTCTAAAATGCGAACGGCGAGCAGAATATGTAAACTCGGTGCTTGGGTTATCGTAGCGATAGGCATTGCCGCAGTCGGAATTTATGTTTCTACTATTCTTCCTGCTATTCCGTATCTCCGGCTATACCCCGGTTTAAGCTCTTATACATATATCTCATTGACAGGAGTTATTTCCGCACTATTCCTCATCATTGTTCCAACGCTTTTCTTTGCAATAGTTCTCTATGCGCTGGGAACGTTCATGGAGTATACGACTGACGAGACAAAGCTCCGCGAACCCGAAATGGAGAGAGCAGCAGAGCAAGAGGAAGACGACGAACGCCTGGAGATAGTGCCAATACCTGAAATGCGGTAAGACGAAGAAAAAACCAACACTGAAAAACGTATAAGCTTATCAAATTATTTATAAAGTGATATTATAGATTTGAGTTATGCATACTTCAACATGTGGAGGTTTTAGTGGTAGTATTCAAACGCTTTCCAAAGATTCGTCTTTCGTTACAACAAAATCAACATATTGTCCCACTCGATAAGAGAAACAACTATCCTTCTTTTACAGCCGATTTTGTCATACTTGACGAAATATTGATGCCAGTATTCCGTAGGTTGGACAACGAAGCTGCCAAACAACAAAATAGCTATCGTTGGATTTATATTATCTTAATCTTTGGTGGTTCGCTAGCAACCATTTTCGCAATTGTTCAACTCGCGTTTCAAAGTATCGAGTGGCCTGGTTATGTTGAAGCTATCATTGCAGCTATGCTTGTTGGTAACACAGCTATCACACGTTCCTTTAATAATCATGAACGCTATCTTGATACCCGGCTAGCAGCAGAGCAACTACGGAGTATGTATTTTCTCTTCTTGCGACGCTATCCTCCTTTTGAAAATGAACAAACCCGTAAAGACCACCTCCAGCGAGAGGTTGATACTATTAAACGGGGGGTAAGACATTGAGTCAACAGAATATACGCGAATTCTTCTCGCTCTATCAAGAGCACCGTTATGAAAATCAAATTGGATTTTACACTAGTCGTGTAGAGGAATTTGAGCAGGCCCATAACCAAGCCATTGTGATCAGTATTATTTTGCTGATATTGACGGCTTTGGTGGGAAGCGTAGGAGCTTTTACTGGCATTCCCCCATGGTCAAAACTGGCGTGTCAGCTTGCAGCCGCACTCTTCCCCATACTTTCCACAGCTATTGCAGCATACAATAGTTTGTACGGTTTTGAGCAACAGGCAAAACTCTATCAAGATAGTATAGATAATCTGATAGAGGCTAGAGACAATTTAGAACCTGGCCTTCTAGCAAGTCTTGACGAAGGACAGTTTACTCAACGTGTGGATACATACGTCAAAGATGTAGAAAAAGTATTCCATGATGAACAAGGCCAATGGGGTCAATTAGCACTGAAGTTTAAGCCGCCGCAGGAGTAGTAGGAGTAAAATGAGAACATGCTAGGTAGGTCAGTATTTCACAAAATCTGAAATACTGACCTACCTAGCATATTCTCATTAAACTATTCTGAAATCATAAGAACAAATCTTTTTACCTGTATAGCCAATAATCACGAATTCGCAACCAACCTAAGCACCATATTCGTACATATAAGGTGATATTATTTTATAAACATCTGTATATTTTACATAATTGATTGTGTAAATATGCATTCATCTGTAAATATTCGACTAAATATTAATAAATGAGAGAAAACACAGGAGACACATTTCCGTGGTAGTAGAACACTTTTATACGAGTGATGAATATGTTAAGAATAATCCTGATTGGCATGTTGATGCAGCACCATGGAAAGCTAATAGTGTCTTGGAAATGATGCAGCGTAACCATCTCACACCAAAGAATGTCGGGGAAGTGGGATGTGGAGCAGGCGAGATACTGAAGATCATGCAGCAACACTTAAGTGAGGAGTGCAGTTTTTTCGGTTACGATATTGCTCCACACGCGATAGAACTTGCTAAGACACGCGAAAACGAGAAACTTCATTTTAAGCTAGCAGACTTTGAGCAAGAACGTGATGTCTTCTTTGACCTTCTCTTGATCGTTGATGTGCTTGAACACTTTGAGGACTGCTTTCACTTTCTGCGCACAATCAAAACGAGGAGTGAGTACAAACTTTTTCAAATTCCCTTGGATATCTTTGTGCTCTCCGTGCTTCGGAACGAACTCGTCGATTTTCGCCATGCAACGGGGCACCTACACTTTTTTACAAAAGATATTATCCTTGAGGTGCTACAGGCGAGTGGCTATCAAATACTCGATGTGTTCTACACGCTTCCACCGTTAGAGACAACATCGTGGAAGAGTGTTCGCAATAACCCACGTAAACTTACCATCAAATTGCTCAAAATGGCGAAACGTGGACTACAACGTTTGCCCGGCAACATCGTCTATGCGGTCAACCAAGACCTTGCTGTACGCATCTTTGGCGGGTGGAGATTAATGGTGCTAGCACAATAATACATCATCAACGTACAATGGTCATGTGACGCCAACAGCGTCACATGACCATTGTACGTTGATGATGTATTATGAATAATTTTATCCAGTGATGCGTTCGTCGGCCTGCATGAGGATGCTGACCATTACATCCTCGAACCAGCCCGCCCCGAATTTCCAGGTGCCGTAAAGAATAAGTGCGGCCTCGCCTGTGGGTGAGATGTTTCCATGATTGCTCTGAATGCTCTCTTTGAGCGTCGTGGCGTTCACACGCAACATGCGTAATTCTTTGACTTCGTTGTCCTCTGGCTTGCGCTTCGACAGCATAGTCAGAGGAATATTTAGCCGCGTCACAAAGCATAGTTCGGGATGTGGTACAAGTGTGTCATAGACTACGCCAAGGCAATATTGATTCCGAATATCCTTCTCTTGTATCCCCGTCTCTTCACGCATCTCGCGGTTCATTGCCGCAAATGGATTGGGAGCGTGTCCCTCGTTGTCTTTGCCACGCTCCATAAAGCCACCGATGACATGAATGCGTCCATCGTGAACGTCAGTGCCTTGCCGCCTTTCGAGCAAGATATAGCCATCGAGCGTCTCAATAACTGAGCATACGGAGAGTGGATTGCTCAACTCATCACGTGTCAACTGTTGCGAAATTTCGGGAGATCGCGTTGCCACATACTCTTTATAACTGGTATTCCCTAATTTGATACGTAGTGTCGAGTTCTCTCGTTCTTCAGCATACATCAAGCGAAACAATTGTCCGTCGTAGAGTGGTACGTTATGTTCCTTTGCCAAAGCAAGCTTGTCATGCCAGATATGCTCCATTGTAGCCCGCATTTCTGTTGTAAATGATACATGATGTGTTGAGTTATAATCAACGACAATCTGCTCAGGAGTATAGCAACCACGCACCAAAAACTCGAAATCAAGCATGCGATTATTCCCATTCAATAGTGGCGGGTGGCTTAGAAGTAATGTCATATACGACACGGTTCACTCCCGACACCTCATTGACAATACGATTTGCGATACGTCCTAAGACATCAGGCGAGATACGTGCCCAGTCCGCCGTCATAAAATCGCCCGTTGTCACCGCCCGTACCGCGACGACGTTGGCATACGTGCGATTATCGCCCATCACGCCGACACTTTGCAATGGAGTTAAAACAGCAAATGCTTGCCCTAGTTCTCGATAGATACCAGCACGACGTATCTCGTCAATCACGATAGTATCCGCCGCTCGTAGAATTGCCAGCCGTGTCTCGTCAACGGCTCCAATAATACGAATCGCCAGTCCTGGTCCAGGGAAGGGATGACGCCAGACCCATTCTTCGGGCAGACCAAGTGCTAGCCCTATTTCGCGTACCTCATCTTTGAACAACACGCGTAACGGCTCGACCAGTTTGAGCGACATTTCTTCGGGTAAGCCACCGACATTATGATGCGTCTTGATACGTGTCGCGGTAGAAGCAGTATCGTGACTGGTGCTCTCAATTACATCGGGGTAGAGAGTTCCCTGCGCGAGAAACGTAATAGGACCCTGTTGCACCTCTAAGCGTTCAGCTTCGGCCTCAAAGACACGAATAAACTCTTCGCCGATAATTCGTCGCTTCTGCTCCGGGTCAATTATATCAGCAAGACGAGCCAGGAAGCGTTGTTGTGCATCAACCACGACAAGCGGAATATGCATATGCGTCCCAAAGGTGTCAATCACCTGCTCACGTTCACCCTCCCGTAAACAGCCTGTATCGACAAATACGCATGTCAGTTGCTCCCCTATCGCACGATGTACCAGTAGCGCGGCAACCGCCGAGTCAACACCACCAGAAAGTCCACACAGAACGCGTTCAGTACCAACATGTTGTCGTATTTGCTCGACCGCCTCTTCAATCACAGAACTCGCGGTCCATGTACCATCACAGCCACAAATGCGAAACAAAAAATTGCGGATAAGCTCTTTGCCCTGCGGGGTGTGTGCTACCTCAGGATGGAATTGTAAGCCAACTCTACCCAGATCATCAGCAATCGCCGCAACTGGATTACTTTCAGTTGTCGCAATTCCGCGAAAGCCCTGCGGCAGAATATCCACGCTATCACCATGACTCATCCAGACGGGTAAGCGTAACGCTATCTCAATAGGTATAAGTTGTTCGGTTTGTGCGGGTGATGCAGTGATACCTTCAAAGATACGGAAGGCAGGGTCATTGGGGGTACTGGCAAGTACTTCGATGGTGGCGGGACCATACTCGCGCTGCTCATGTGTCAGCTCGACATGTCCACCAAGCTGTGTTGCCAGCAGCTGCATACCATAACAGATACCCAGCACGGGAATGCCACTGGTAAGAATCGCGGGATCACAAAGAGGTGCATTCGCGTCATACACGCTCGCGGGTCCACCTGAGAGGATAAAGCCCTTGATATCAAGGTGCGTCTGTTGTTGCAAAAAGGCCAGCGTTGTTGTCGCAGGGAGCAACTCGCTATAGACAGAACACTCGCGCACACGACGGGTAATCAGCCGACTATACTGCGAACCAAAGTCGAGAACAATAATCGCCTGTCGGCGTTCCTGAGGATGCATGAGTGTCCTTTCCTTTATACTTCAATAACCTTGTAAGCTATATACTCGACATGACAGGGGCAAGCCCTGTCACTACTATACCACGATGCGCCACTGCGTGGCTTACCACGCGAGTGTATATAGTAGTGACAGGGCTTGCCCCTGTCATGTCGTCCGCCACGCCCAGATACCCATCACACGCGTGGTCCACCCGCGACATAGATAATTTGACCACTCACAAAGCCCGCCTCTTCTGAGGCGAGGAAGGTGATGACGTTCGCGATATCGCGTGGTTGTCCCACGCGCCCAACAGGAATCATTTTCGCGCCTGCCTCGATTTGTGCTTGTGGGTCAAGACCCTGACGACGCGCGGTGGCGCGAGTCATCTCGGTATCAATAAAGCCTGGTGCAACAGCGTTGGCAGTGATGCCGAACTTGCCCAATTCAATTGAGAGGGTGCGTGTCAAACCCTGTAAACCAGCTTTCGCCGTTGAATAGTTTGACTGTCCACGATTGCCAAGTGCAGATGTCGAGGAGAGCGAGATGATACGCCCATATTTCTGCTTCACCATTTGAGCTTGTGCCGCACGGCTACAGAGGAACGCACCCTTGAGATGCACATTCATTACCGTGTCCCAATCCTCTTCCGACATCTTAAATAAGAGGTTGTCGCGTAAGACGCCAGCGTTATTGACAAGGATATCGAGCCGTCCAAAATGCGTGATCGTCTCCTCAATTGCAGCCGTGACCATTGCGCTATCGGCGACATTGCACTGCACTGCTAGACCCTCGGAACCGATACGGTCAAGCTCGGCGGCAACCTGTTTGCAACCCTCTTCGTCAATATCGGCGAGCGTGACACGCGCCCCTTCTTCCGCCATGCGCAGAGCAGTTGCAGCCCCAATACCACGACCAGCACCGGTCACAAACGCTACTCGTCCATCGAGTCGTCCCATGAATCGCTTCTCCTTGTTGCTTTACAAATATAACAATGCGATGTTTGAGTATACCACATGCGGACGCTTTGGTTTCCCTCTTGACAAACACGTCTGTATAACATAAAATATAAATAGAAATTTATAAAACAAATGTTTATACAAGAAAAACGTAGCGATGAGAGGGTCATCCATATGGATGAATGGCGCGAACTCAAACTTATGACGAAGGCGTTAGCCGATGTAGCGCGTCTCACGCTCATCTATCACTTAGCACGGCAGCAAGAGACGACGGTGACTGCCCTCACAGACCTGCTCCACTTGAGTCAACCGCTTGTGTCATGGCATTTGCGTAAGCTGCGCCGGGCTGGACTCATCTCTATGCGCCGCTCTGGTCGGCAAGTCTACTGCTCGCTCGATTCTCAAAAATATCAGATATGTCTGCAACGCCTGGAACAATTGGTTGATCCCACGCTTGCTATGGCTCCTCCTAGAGGAGAGGCTCTTGTTGAGTCCGATGTACTGGGAGAAGATGAAGGCATAACTCATTCTTAATATGACATAACATTCATTTAAGCCTGATTTTTAACGCAGCTATGCTAGGCTATGTACGAGGATTATTATTATAAGTAGGGACCGATTCATCGCGTCCTTTTGGTAATTGGCCGCCGACGAGGACGCGATGAATCGGTCCCTACAGGCGACGTATGAGGACTAATCGTTCTTACAGCACAACCGAAATTATTCATCATTAATCAGTGACTCACATGTAAAAAAGGAGCCGCATGAGGACAAGCGAACACATGACCATTGTTTCAGAACCAAGAATTGCAGGAACTGCTACGTTGAAGAAGTCACGTCAGATGACGCCTCAGCAGGCGTCTGTAGCAGGGAAGCTGGGCAAAGCAGATTTGCATATGCATAGCACGTACAGCGACGGCATAGGTACTATAGAACAGATTCTTGACCATGTTCAGCAAAAAACTGACCTTGACGTTATCGCGGTCACAGACCATGATGTCATCGAGGGGTCGCTACGAACACGGGACCTTTGGGAGAAGGGCAACTACCGCTTTGATTTTGTGGTTGGTGAAGAGGTAAGTACGAAAGAAGGTCATCTACTTGGACTTTTTATCGAGAAGCGTGTGCCACAGGGCTTAAGTATGGAACGCAGTATTGATCTCATTCATGAGCAGGGCGGTCTGGCGATTATCGCGCACCCACTGCATCCACTCTTCAAGCACAGTTGCTCTCGTGAAACGATGGACCGTATTCACAATGCGAACGACGTGTGGTTTGATGCAGTTGAGACCTGGAACGCGAGTTTCTGTGGTATCTACGCCAATCAACAAGCTATGCGCATCAACCGTAGCATCTATGGTCTGCCCGAAGTTGGTAACAGTGATGCTCACACCTTGAATGGTATTGGACGTGGGCGTACATGGTTTGAGGGCAAAAACGCACAGGATGTACGTGCCAGTATTGAGTCGGGCATTAGTGCTCCTGGTGGTAGACTTTGGGATGTGCAGGACTACCTACATTGGGCGAAATATCGCGTTAGCAAAGATGGGCGAGCGATGAGTCGTCGTCGTGCCTCTATTGCTGTAGCATAATGCACCTTTACAAGAATAAAATGTAACAACGGACGCCTATGGGGGCTACCCCATAGGCGTCTGTGTGTCCTTCCATCACATGTGCGCGTATTTGAACAGTGATGCTCCTTGTGGGCGTCCGTTGTTTCTGCGATAGACTTGTAGCTTTTTACTAATTTCCAAAAGGAAACTATAGTATCCTCTATACAAAGTATGGTACAATAGAGATATGTTTAGCAGACGTATCCAGCAGTGGGGTAGACATCTGGTCACACGACTTATACGACCGATGGCGCGCTTCGGCATTACCCCGAATATGTTAACCGGAATAGGGTTACTGCTGAGCCTACTGACAGCAGTGGTTATTGCTCAAGGGTTCTTGTTTACTGGTGGCGTGCTGGTGCTGCTTGCTGGCGTGTTTGACATGTTTGATGGGGCGATGGCTCGTGTGCAACATACTGCCACTCCCTTTGGGGCCTTCTTCGACTCGACGTTAGACCGCTATTCGGAGAGTGTTATTCTGTTTGGGCTGCTCTGGTACACATTGCAGCGGCCCACGAACTTCCGAGATATGTTATGGCCTACGTCGCATGAGCAAACGTGGATGATTCTCTTCATCTATATCGCCATTGTCGGCTCCTTGATGGTCAGCTATACCAAAGCTCGCGCCGAAGGGTTGGGGATCGAGTGCAAAGTTGGCTTTCTCGCTCGCCCGGAACGTGTCGTTCTTCTCGCTATTGGTCTGTTATTCGGAGCCAGTATCTGGATACTGGCAATACTTGCGATCTTTTCAAATATGACTGCCGTGGAGCGCATCGTTGCTGTGTGGCGTGCTGCACAGAGAACACAACACTTACACGGAAAGCACTTTATGCCAGGTCAGCCCATCGGAGCGCACGAAAACGATAAACGTGTCGCCGATACGCGTGCTGTACCTCTTGTGGTAGAGACGGACGATTAAATGTCTGTCCTGTACATACCCCGTTCCGCCGTTCGGTGGATGTGTATAGTACCTGATTCTATGAAAATAACGGCGTAGATAAAGACAAGATCGGACCGACTCACAAGTAGAGCGTAGTGTAAGACTACTGACCGGAAGAAGAGAGGAGTGGAGAAGACAAATGAGCGACTCGCTCACTTGTTCTCTGCTCGTTGACAACGCGGATCGGCATAAGAGAGAAACCAGTAGACGTGCAATATATAAGAATGTGTACGTTTGCAGAGTAAGGGCATACTCTCCTTACCCGAAAACCCGTTGCGTGCCTTGAAAGTAATCAAGTGGTAGAACCGCCAGTGGTGGTTCGCCCTGCATATCTTCAACTACAAAGGGTGTGGTACATCAGGCCCTCACAGGACGTACATTACAACGCGCTCCGGTCCGTATCGACTGAGACTGGAGATATGAGTGACAACACAGCATACAGAATATGAACACAACGAGGAACATGACGTGAGCAACGTTGATGAAACCGTTGCGGCTCATCAAGATACCCACAACACATCCGTGACAGACGATACCGCATCCTTTTCTGATGACGCTTCGTCCGAAAACGATGTTTCTCATAATGACACCTCCTCGACACATGCTGAAGATAATGACAATACATCTGCTACTGAACCTTCATCTTCTACGGAGGAGACTGGTTCTGTAGCAACTGCTGCATTTGCTGAAGAGACTGGTAATACTATTCCAGAACTCTCCACCTTTGTAAAAGTTGAGGACCTACAAATACCTGTAACACAAGAAGAAACTTTTAGCACCTCTGAGCAAGACAGTGCGTCTACAGCGTCAGACGATGATATGCACAACACGTCTGTACAAGAGGCCGCACACTCCACCATAACGGAGGATATACAAGCATCGACTGCACAAGAAGGAACTTCATCCGCTTCAGATACAGCATCATCGGACGTACAAAATACAGAAGTGACTTCATCTGAGAAGACTGAGTCAGCGCAAGAGCCACTTGTAGCACAAACAGAACCAGATGCTCTTGAAACAGTTGATGCAGTCGCAGCTCCCGTGTTTATAACGGAGAGCGAAACCGTCGCCGCCGAGATTATGCCCGTCACCGAGACAAGTGAGGAAGCAGTACGCCCCTTCACCTCCTTTATTGAAGAATTTCATCAGGCCGAAGCAGAAGCAGAAGCACAAGCGGAAGCACATTTGACTGCTTCATTACAAAGCTCACAGGTTGAAGGATTTTCAGAATTTGCTACACCCGAAATGGACGCAACCACTGTAGACCAGCCGATTTCACTCGAAGAGGCTCTGCCTCCGATTGACTTTGGAGAAGGGGCCGCGTTTGTACCCGGTGGTGATGGTGCTCCAACCGTAAACGTCTCCGATGAAAATACATCACTCCTCGCTGATGCTGCCATGACTGAGGAAAATCAGAGAGTCGCTGCTGTCACGGAGACCAGTCAGGCAGAGCAAGCTGCTCCTGAGACACAACGTCCAGAACGTCCAGTCTCGCCTTTACTCCGCCCCGCTCTGCGTCCACGACCAGCGCGACATGGAGTAACACGCCATCGAGACGAGCCAGCCGCATCTGCCCTTGCTGCTCCTATAGCAGATGAAGCTCTCCCCGCAACCGTGGAGACAGCAGCAACAACACAATCAGCACAGGAAGCTTCGACTGCACCCGAGGAGTCAAAGGAGACCGCGAAACCGCCGCGTCGTTATCGTTTTGACCGTCCAGCACCGCAGGTTGCTCAGACAGCCCAAACACCAGTGAGCAAACCAGTGTCCCCGACTCCTGCGTCAGTAAACAATACTGTTGTTTTGACACCCCCACCGGCAACGCAACCAACACCAACGTTTGCACGTGTGGAGGAAAATCAAGCAACATCATTGAAGACTCCTACAGTAAGTACTCCCACAACGAGTGTTGTAGGAACGACAGAGCAGCAGAGCGGAGAGCCAGCAAGCATGGAAAGTACCATTTCTTCACCGACAGAGCAGGTGCGTCGTCGGCATAGTTCGGAGCGTCAGGAGCGACACCCACGCCAGGAACGCGAAAAAGAGCAAAGTATCACGTCTCCTGTGGTAGCACCCGCATCGGTAGTAGATATTGCAGCGGCACTCGGAAGCGAGAGCAAAGCAGATGAGGTTGCGCCAGAGGATATGCCCCCATTAGAATATGCAGAATTGCAAAAGGCAAATTCGTCACGTCGTCGTCGTCGCCATCGTACTGCCGCTCCTGGTACACCAGCAGCAAAAGAGATAGTCGCAAGTACAAGTAGTGCTCTTGCTAGCGCGCCATTGGCACCTGTAGCTCCGATAGCACCAATAGCAGCAGTCGCTCCGATAGCAGCAGTCGCGCAGAACGGCACGATTGCGAAACCTATAGCACCTGCAGCACCTGTAACAAATCCTCCATACAGTGCGCCTGCAGCGACTACTCCTCCATACACGATCACGTCCGGCTATACCGTAGGGCAGATGAATCAAGGTAACGAGGAAAGTGGTCCTTTCATGGGACCGGAGCCTTCACCAGCACGTGGTAGTGTTAACACAACACGTGATGGACGCACAGTGCGTGTAGAGTCGCAACCGCAGCGTTCAGCACCATATCAGACGCGGGCTGTTGAGGGTATGCTGCCAGCTGCTGCGATGAACCATTTCGCTAATATAGTATCGCAGGCAATTCAGACACAATCGGACCGCATGGTCGCTGAACTACGACGCGCGAACCAAGCACCAACAAATGTTTCGGTCTCGTTGCCGCCATTCCCTTCGACTGAGCGAGTCGGTGTGTTTGTTGATGTTGCAAACTTGCTCTATTCGGCACGTACGCAGCGTATCGCCATTGATTTTGGCAAATTGCTCGATTTCTTACGTGGTAATCGTCGCTTGATCCGCGCACATGCGTACTGCCCAACCAGTCCACAACCGGGTGATGAGCAAATGTTCTTAACAGCGGTCAAGGGCCTCGGCTATCGTATCACAACAAAGAACTATAAGACCTTCGCCAGTGGCGCGAAGAAGGCTGACCTCGACCTCGACCTGTGTATGGATGTTGTACGTATTGTCGATGGTGGAGCAGTTGATTGCATCGTCCTTGTTAGTGGTGATAGTGATTTCATGCCCATGCTCGACTATTGTTCCGATCATGGTGTGCGCGTCGAAGTTGCCGCCTTTGATGAGGCAATGTCCGCGACTCTGCGCCAAAGCTGTGACTTATTCGTGAACTTGTCCATGCTCGAAGAAATTCGCGCATAAAAGTTCTATACACGAAGTATGAATACAACGGGCTGTAAGCATTGCTTACAGCCCGTTGTATTCATACTTCGTGTGAGAAATGCTCATCTTAAGACGTATGTCTTAGTAGAAGGGCATCCCACTGCATCTTGCCCAGATGAGATGATGCCCAATCACATGCATTAGCGTCGTAGTAGAATATCTCGCCTACTAATAAGCTATTTTAGGTCTTCTACTTCAGCTAAGCACTCGCTAAATTTGTAGAGCGGGAAGGCATGACAGGGGCAGAGCACCTGTCATTACTATACGGCCGCCGCTTCGCGGCTTAGGTCGTGTTTTGTGTATAGTAGTGACAGGTGCTCTGCTCCTGTCATGCCCCGCTTTACCCATGTGTTCTCTTCCTAGAGAAGAAAGGACCTACCTTGTATGCGCAATCTTGCAAAAGTCGCGTCACTCCTCATGTTATTATCTCTCCTACTTGTTGCTTGTGGTAGCAGTAGCACCGGGGGGACGACAAGTGGTGGTGGTGGTACAACACCTACATCAACTCTGAAAGTTGCTCTTGTCACAGACATTGGTGGCCTGAATGACAATGGTTTCAACCATCTTGCCTATGTCGGCTACCAGAAGGCTGAGGGGCAGTATGGCTTCAAAGAAAAGGTTATTCAGACAACCTCGCAAAATGATTATGTAACTAATCTGACACAGGCTGCTCAAGTTGCTGATCTTGTTATAGCTGTTGGCTTTTTGATGCAACAGCCACTCGACAAAATCGCGAAGCAATTTCCAAATAAGAAATTTGGTATCATTGATGGCTGTGCCACTGATGCTAAAGGTAACTGCGATACACTGCCAAACGTCGCTCCACTCCTCTTCAAGGAGCAAGAGGCTGGCTGTCTCGTTGGTGCTGCCGCAGGACAGATGGAAGTCGATGGTAAAGCGAAGATTTCAAAGCTGCTTGGAGCAAATACTATCCTTGCTGTTGGTGGACTCGATATTCCACCCGTTGACCACTACATCGCTGGTTATAAGTACTGCGCGCAAAAAGTTTCCCCTACCATCAAGGTCTTAGTGAACTTCTCTCAGAGCTTTACAGATACCGCAAAATGTAAGGATATTGCTAATAGCCGCATCAACAGCGACAAAGCCGATATCGTCTTCCAGGTCGCGGGTGGCTGTGGTGTTGGCTCACTTGATGCGGCAAATTCAAAAGGCGTTTATGGTATTGGCGTTGACGCAGATCAGGGTTCGCTCTATCCAAGCGTGATCACGAGCGCGCTCAAGCGTGTCGATACCGCTGTCTATGACACGATCAAGAATACCGAGGATGGCAAGTATTCTAACAATCCTGCACCTTTCGACCTCGCGCACGATGGTGTTGGTTATGCCCCGCTCATCAGTAGTTTGCCTGCTGATGTCAAGGCCAAAGCCGATGATTTCGCTAGCCAGATTAAGTCTGGTTCATTGACCGTGCCCGACAAGATTTCATAAATTTCAGAGGATACAAGAGAAGAGGTAAGCAGATCGCCGCTTACCTCTTCTCTTGTATCCTCTGAAATAAAAATTCCTTAACTTTGCAATCCTAGTGCCTCGACCGCTTGCTTACGCAACACAAACTTCTGCACTTTGCCACTGGCGGTCATGGGATAGTTTTCGACGAATTGGAAGTAACGTGGAACCTTCTGATGACTGATATGTTGCCTACAGTAGGCACGTAGTTCTTCCTGTGTCAGGTGTTCGCCTGTTTTGAGGCGTACCACTGCGAGTAATTCCTCGCCAAAGAAGGTATCGGGCACGCCGAGGACTTGCGCATCAGCTATCTGAGGATGACGTATCAAAAATTCTTCGACCTCACGAGGGAAGATATTTTCACCACCACGAATGACCATTTCCTTGAGACGCCCAACAATCTTTACGTATCCTTGCGCATTCATCGTAGCAAGATCGCCTGTATGTAACCAACCCTCACGATCTATAGCCTCGGCTGTCTTCTCTGCCATATTGTAGTAGCCTTGCATGACGAGAAAGCCACGACAACACAACTCGCCTCGTTCCCCACACGATACGATTTGCCCTGTAGCCGGATGAATAATTTTGACCTCGACATGTGGTAAAGATAGTCCAACTGTTGCCGATTTTAGTTCAAACGAGTCGTCGGGTAGAGTCAATGTAATCGCGGCACTGGCCTCCGTTTGTCCAAACACTATCGCCACATTCGCGCCAATGCGCTCTTTTACCTGCTCCATTAAATATACAGGGACCGAGGCCGCACCGCTCACAACCGAATGGAGCGAGGAGAGGTCATACTGCTCAAAATCGGGGTGTTGCAGGATTGCTATAAGCATTGTTGGTACGGCACCAATAGTTGTACAATGTTCGTTCGCAATAATTTGTAGTGTCTTGAACGTATCAAAGGCCAACATGGGATGAAGTGCTGCACCAGTATAAATCGCTCCAAGCACCGCCAGCACACAGCCACCAACATGAAAAAAGGGCATTGCAGTACAACTACGTTCGTTTGACCCTATCCCCCAACGATCCATAAACGTTGCTGCGTTATTGACGATACCACGATGCGTGAGCACCGCACCCTTAGGAAATCCTGTTGTGCCAGAGGTATATTGAATCATCGCGGCGTCATCTGGTCGTACGGCTGCTTGTCGCGTTTTGAGCGTCTCCATGCTTATCTGCTCACCTCGCACCATCATCTCAGTAAAGAGTGCTGGACGCCATACTGCTTGTTGTGAAGAGTCGGGAAAAGGCGATGTATCCAGCAGACACGTATAGCGTAATCGCGGTAAAGATGTACTGCTTACCTCGCCATATGTAGAGCCAGGAGTTGTCATGGCATTGATCGTCGCAAGACAGTCGTGGTCACGCACACGGCCCATAAAGAAGAGGGCTACTACGTCGCCCTGTTTCAGCACGTATTCTAATTCCAAAGCGCGATATGCCGGGTTAATTGTGACAAGTACCAGACCAGCCTTTGCGACTGCCATTTGTAAAAGAGGCCATTCAGGAAGATTACTCGCCCATACCGCGATATGCTCACCCTTCTGGAAACCAAGCGCAAGTAGGCCGCGTGCGACTGCGTTCGCGCGACGTTGATATTCGGCGTAGGTCCAACGTATGTTGAACGTGTCGCCGAATTCGGGGTAGCAGGAATAGACCAGTGCTTCTTTCGGAGCAAGTTCATTCGCACGCTTATCGAAGAAGTCGCCAATCGTCGTCTCAAGCAGTGGATTACCAGAAGTGTCGGCCTGCCAGTGGGACAAGCCGTCGTTGGTCATGCCCATACGTGTTGCTCCTCATGCAGAGAATAAGCAATATAAGAATGCCTTTATTCTACAACATTTGGAAGGTTTCATTCTGACAGGTTTGATAATGGTGATGCACAAAATATCAATAAGATTACTCGATGTGTAGAAACTGATTTATCGTGTCCTTATTGGTTGGTAATGGCTAACAGGGTGCACAATATCGCTCTCTACGGGTTGTTTCCATGTACGAGCGGCGATAAATAATTCTTGAAAGGCTCGGATAATCACGGCGGGATTAGCTCCTGTTGCTCGCCCTGCACGACGCGGCAAGTGATGCACGCCTACTTCTTTATATATGCAACCAGCCACTCTTAGTCTATACAAAAGTTCCGCATTGATCATGGCTCCGCGTGTTTGCAGTGGATGTGCATGCAGAAATTCTGTTGGTAAGAGTTTAAACGCGCAGTCGAGGTCCCGCACCTGCATGCCAAGGGCTAATCTTACCGCTTGTTTCCAGCCCCACGCATTCAACTTCCTTATCCATGTGTCCTGCCGTTCCATTCTATAACCAATCACCGCATCATAAGTGGGCAGGAAAAGAAAAAATGGCGCAAGATCATGTATATCGAACTGTCCGTCAGAGTCCATAAAAAAGGTGTACTCTTTTGTTGCAGCCGCAAAACCACTCACAAGGGCCGCGCCATAACCTCGATTGACTTCATGCTTGACAAGCCGCACCCGCGAGTCGCGTTCACCAAACGAGGCAACAAGAGTTGCTGTTTGGTCCTTGCTTCCATCATCGACAACAATCACCTCAAAGTCTTTCGTCCAGACAGGTACAACAGCAAGAACATCAGATAGTGTTTGAGCGATTACCTGCTCTTCGTTGTAAGCAGGGAGGACAATAGAGAGACTAAGTTTGCTGCTAGCAGAACCCTCATATATCATAGTATGGTCTGCTCCTTCCTTTTCATGAAAAGTTGTGCGTGGTTCACAACCGCGCACAAAAACTCATAGGCGCATCCCAAAGTAAGAGATAAGCACCATTCCGCTAATTGCAATGACCTTAGACACGTTCACCCATAGAGATGAATGCATAATTAGAGAGTGTAATAGTGTGTTTGCAACAAAAACTATTTGTCGTACTGTTGGCATTGTATCTGCGTACACTCTGGAAAGCGTGAGAAAGCTTTAAAGAATTTGTAAAGTCTTTTTCGGCTTGACAACGAGCTTCTATCCATCACATACTGATGGCACGACACGCTTTCCTATAAACACTGAAACCTGCGAAGGAGCAACACTATCATGTTTGATAAGAGCAAGGTCGGTCAAAGCTTTCCCCCGTTCACCATTGAGGTTGAACGCGCAAAAATCCGTGAACTAGCTCTCGCCATTGGTGACCCGAACCCTATTTATCATAGTCGTGAGGCCGCGCAAGCCGCGGGCTACAAAGACACCCCTCTTTATCCCACCAGCCCAACTACATTTAACTTCTGGGGCAACCGAAAGGGAGGCAACAACCTGTCAAGTGTAGGCATCAACGTAATGCGTATCCTGCATGGGGAAGAGGAATACGAATATCTTGCCCCCATCTATCCAGGTGATACGATCACGGGTGTTACAAGTATTCTTGATGGCAAGAACCGTCAAGGTAAAGACGGTTCCTCAATGGACATCGTTACTACTGAGACACGCTATACGAACCAGCATAACCAACCTGTTCTCAACGCACGCACCACAATTGTTGTACGTGAATAGCAACGAAATGTACGGGTCTGCTTCAGCATACCCTTTTCCCATCGCAAGGAGATATCAGTATGACAACGACAAACACGCATACTCCAACGGTGCAGTATTATGATGATGTGCAGGTTGGCGATGAGTTGCCAAAACTGGTCAAGAATCCCGTTACCCTGAACCAATTAGTACGCTACTCGGGTGCATCGGGCGACTTCAACCCGCTTCATACCGATCCGAAGGTTGGCGAAATGATTGGGACAGGTGGCGTTATCGCGCACGGTATGCTCATCATGGGTTTTGTGGGGCAATTGCTTAGCGACTATGTTGGTCCTAGCGCACTACGAAAATTCAATGTACGCTTCAAAGGCATGACTCATCTCGATGACACCATTACCTGTACAGGTACTATCACTGAAAAGACCGAGGCCGATGGAGAGGCACGTATTGCAGGCAAGGTGCAAGCCACCGACCAGAACGGCGATGTCAAGGTTGCTGGCACCTTCAGTGCCGTCCTTCCCAAACGCTAAAATCAACGTTGATAATTGAACATGAAAACGTCGTCGGTAGGGGCAGCAATTCATTGCGCCCAAAGATGGGTCGGGAGGAGGTTACGTTGTCATAAGTTTCGTTTTGGGGATGTTTGCCCCTCTGCCCCCATCTTTGGACGCAATGAATTGCTGCCCCTACCGCTATTGCCGTATCTAGTCGTCAACATTCATCGGGTTTTATGTTAAGGAGAACACCTAATATGGGTATGCTGAATGGCAAAGTTGCTATTTTGACAGGCTCAGGACGCGGCATTGGTGCCGCAGCCGCGAAACTCTTTGCATCCGAAGGTGCCTCGGTAGTCGTCAGTGATCTCGACCCGGCACCAGCAGAGGAGACAGCCGCCGCTATTCGTAACGCGGGTGGCAAATCTCTTGTCGTTGCAGGCGACGTGACCGATGAGGCATTTCCTGCTCGGCTTATTCAGTCAACATTGGACACCTTTGGCGGCTTCGATATCATCGTCAACAATGCTGGCTACACGTGGGATAGCGTTATCCAGAATATGACCGATAAGCAGTGGTATGCTATGCTTGACGTACACCTGACCGCTCCATTTCGTATTCTGCGTGAAGCCTCGACTTATCTGCGGGATACAGCGAAGAAAGAGCAAGGCGCGGGTGGGCGTCCTAAAGCGCGTAAAGTCGTCAACGTCTCATCCGTTTCGGGTGTCTACGGCAATGCTGGGCAGGTGAACTACGCTGCTGGTAAGGCTGGTATCACAGGCGTTACCAAAACGCTGGCGAAAGAATGGGGTCGCTATAACGTGCAGGTCAATTGTGTCTGCTACGGCTTCATTGATACCCGCCTGACAGCCGCGAAAGATAACGCTGAAACAATAGAGCGCGAAGGCGAAAACATCTCCCTCGGCATTCCCGAACAAATGCGCCAGATGGGTGCGATGATGATTCCGCTAGGACGCGCAGGCACGCCAGAAGACGCGGCAGGGCCAATGCTCTTTTTAGCATCGCCTCTCTCCGATTATGTATCGGGCCATGTGTTAGAGGTCACTGGTGGGCGTGTAGGGTAGGAGAAAGCACTAAAAAGGCTCACCATGCTGCAGCATGGTAAGCCTTTTTAGTGCTTTGGAGGTCGATTAGGCAAAGAATGAATCAACAGCGACAGGCAGTTCTGGTACAATCCGCGACGGTAGTTTTTCTTGTCCACTGAAGATACCAAGCGAGCGATACTTTCCTTCCTCAAGTACAAGCACCTCGATGGTACGTGTAGCTGTTTTCGCAATCCAGTATTCTGGTACCCCAAAACGCGCATAGATATCGTATTTTGTGAGCCTATCATAGATAGCGGTACAAGGAGAGGCAAGTTCGATCACAAGATCAGGCGCACCGACAACCCTCTTTTCTTGCACTCTATCAAGATGTGCATTGAGTACAACAAAAACGTCCGGTTGATACACGTTATTGGGAGATAGTACGACATCAGCAGGTGAGATACGAACTTTTCCCAAACCTGCGAATTCAACGTGAACAAGCAAATAGTGACCAAAACGCAAGGTTGCGTCTTGATGTGGTCCGTCAGGAGAGGGTGCCATAACGAGTACTCCATTCACAATTTCGTACCACTGTCCATCGTGTGTGAGGGCCACGTACTCGCTATAAGTCCACTCACCTTGCTTGGGTCCAGCGACTCCATCAGCAAGCGTGACCATTGGCACACTCTCATATGTTGTCATATCAGCCCAGCCTTTCAGAAAGCATTTCATAGTCTTTATTAGTCGGTAGACATTGGTCTGTTATTACTAGTCATTATACCAGAGTATTCTTTCCATGTCTGTAATGTATCTTCTTAGATCAGTGGAAACTATATTTGCAGTAAAACAGGGGCCAAGCTGGATATACAACAAGCTCTAATCATGTCACTGTGTACTATGTATGTTGTATAGTACACAGTGATACCGTCCAACCCTTTTTTAGAGAAAGGCCACTTCCGATGCTGCAAGACACTCTCCTTCACTCGCTCAAGTCTTTGTTACCTCAAGGGCAGGTATTTACTGATGAGGCCACGTTACTCACTTACGAGGCTGATGCGGGTCTCGACAAGGGGTGGCCCGAAGGTGTGGTGTTTCCTCGCACAGCCGAAGAGGTGGCGCGTATTGTGCAATGGGCTACGGTCCACAATGTCCCCTTAATAGCGCGTGGTGCGGGAACAGGTTTGTCTGGTGGTGCGGTTGCTGATCGTGGTGGCATTATCGTCGAGTTCGCTAGGATGAACCGCATTCTTGAGATTGATACGCTTGGACGAAGTGTTGTTACACAACCTGCGGTAATTAATCTGCGATTAGATGAGCAGGCAAAGACGCACGGTCTCTACTTTCCACCTGACCCCGCCAGTCAACGCGCTTCGACAATTGGCGGCAACGTTTCCGAAAACTCTGGTGGTCCTCATTGCTTTAAGTACGGGGTGACAACAAACTATATTACCGGCCTCGATGTTGTGTTAGCTGATGGGCGTCAGGTACGCGTTGGTGGGCGGGCGTTAGACTACCCTGAATATGATCTGTGTGGCCTGATTACAGGTAGTGAGGGTATGCTTGCACTGATTACCTCTATCATGGCTCGCTTATTGCGCAATCCACCTGGGGTAAGGACGATGTTAGCTGTCTTCGATAGCGTTGAGCAGGCGGCTGATGCGGTCTCCGCCATTATCTCTGCTGGCCTGATACCCGCGACAATGGAAATGATGGATCAAAAAATCACGAATATGGCTGAACCCTATGCCCATGCAGGATTACCTTTAGATGCGGGTGCTATCCTGATTATCGAGGTCGATGGCTATCCCGCGAGTCTCGACCTGCAAATTCGTGAAATTGAGCAAATCCTTCAGGTACAGGGAGTACGTGAAATACGCATCGCGCGTAACGAGGAGGAACGCTACAAAATCTGGCTGGCACGCAAGAGCGTAGCAGGTGCTATTACACGTCTGACGCCAGCCTACTATACTGTCGATATCACCGTGCCACGTAGCCGCTTACGTGAAATTCTTCGTGAGGTGGACCCCATATGCGATAAATATGATTTACGTGTGGGACACCTGATGCATGCTGGTGATGGCAACCTGCATCCAATGATACTCGTGCCGAATCCACGTGATGTGGAACTGATGGGACGTGTACATGCCGCCGGTTGGGAGATGGTCAAGTGTTGTGTCGAGATGGGTGGAAGTCTCACAGGAGAGCATGGAGTTGGTATCGAGAAGCGTGAATATATGACGCTCATGCACAACGCTGCCGAACTCCTTGCCATGTGGGACATCAAACAAGCCTTTGATCCCAATATTATTCTTAATCCCGGCAAAGTTTTTCCAGTTCCGACAGACAAAGCAACACCTTTTGCTGGCTATAGTACGCAAGATACGACGACAATACGGAGAACACTTCCTGCTTTTCCTTTTGTACCAACTACGGCAGAAGAGGCCGCACAGGGACTACTTGCACTTTCGCAGGTACAGCAACGTATATGCATTAGTAATGCGGTTCGTGAAGCAACCGATATGGTACTTAACACGCATGGATTACGAGGTATCAAGACATACGCTCCCGATGACCTCTACATCATGGTTGGGGCTGGTACGCCTCTGGCGGAGATACACACCTTTCTCGCCGAAAAAGGAAAATATCTTCCACTTGCCTCACCGTGGCCCGATGCCACAATTGGTGGCCTTGTCGCGGCAAATATAAACGCGCCGTTGCGTATGCGCTATGGAGCGATACGTGACCTTGTACTCTATACAACAGTTGCGTTAGCCGATGGACGCGTTATTCGTACCGGACGCCCTATCGTCAAAAATGTCGCGGGTTATGACCTGACAAAGGTTTTTATTGGCTCGCATGGCACCCTCGGATTGCTGACCGATATTACGCTCAAGTTTTTCGCACAACCACGTGCCCGACGTACTTTGCTCGTTACAACTGAACATCTCGCTGACGCTCTCAACTGGATTAAAGCACTGCTTCCTCTCGCGCTTACTGCATCGGCTATTTTGCTGTGCAAAGACACTAACAATGATGCCAATATCTACAGCATGTACTACACTGCTGAAGGTCTGGTTGAGGATGTGCAGGCCGAACTTATCCAGGTAAAAGATGTACTAAATTCATTAGGTGTGAATGGTGTGCGAGAGGTGGAGATGTCTGGCACTGATATATGGACTCATATGTTAGCTAAGGGAACGGTTGTACGTGTCGGTGTTGCTGCAAAAGACTTGGCGGTATATATACAAGAGAACAGTAAAGTTCTCGACAAAGGGGAATTTCTGGCTGACATGAGTAGTGGATGCCTCTATGTTATAAAAACGCCTGAAAGCTCTGAAGCAATACACACATGGGTCGCGTCACTTCGCCAACCCGCGCTCGCCCAAGATGGGTATGCCATTGTTATGCGACATGCGGAAGACTTGCTGGACGTTGAGCGTTGGGGCTATCGACCACAGGCGTTAGATGTGATGAAACGATTGAAGCAACGTTGGGACCCCGCCGATATATTACTTGACACCGCTTTATAACAATCGTAAGATGGGTTAAGCACTAACAGACACACCTCCCGCATCCGCTAAGGAGCCGTTCGTATGTCGTTTCAAATCTGTATTAAGACAGAAAAATCGTTACAGCAACTTGCTACGGAAATCCGTAATCTTTTCTCTTTGCCACAATTTAAAGAGCATGCGTTTTCCGGTGAAGCCTATTGCCAATTTGATATGTTGGGTATGTTTATCCTCATTCATCGTGCTGACGAGGAGGATCGAGACCCGGAAGTGATGCATTATCCCTATTGTTTTGACTTACAGATGTCTTTCACCGATCATGAGTTAAATACAGATGATATGGAATATCGTTTACAGCCATACTACGCGCAACTACTTACCTTTCAACTAGGGCTAGAGACGGCCTATCACGAGAAACAGAAAGTTGGGCAGTTCTGGCAGGTGCGCTACAACTTCCTGCGCAAGAACCCAAAGTGGAAAGAAACTATTTTGTATGGTGAAGAGGGATGGGAACCTGCGGTTCTTACTGCTCAACCCAGTGCGTGGCGTAGCATGCATCCTGTATTTTGAGACAAAAGATTTGAGAAAATAAGAGACATGTCAGAATCTATACCTCAACCACGTATTCCACCCGATGAGACTGTACAACTGCCAACCCAGACGGAACTCACAGGAGTTGCTGACATGTCTACGCTGTTTCGTGTTATGGGCCATCGTCCGGTCCTGATGCAGCAAGCGGCGCAGTTGCTAGAGTCTACGATGCGAAGCGGTACAGTTGACCCACAACTGAAAGAGTTGTTGGCGATACGCGTCTCACAGGTCAATGCCTGCTTCTACTGAATGGAGGTACATACTGCCTTGGCAAGGCAGATTGGTGTGAGTGAAGACCTGTTGGACGCGCTCTATCACATAGATGAGCATAGAGACGCATTTACGGCACGAGAACTAGCGGCACTACGTTATGCGGAAATTATGACAACGAGCGCACGTGATGTTGACGAGGAACTCTGGGACGAGTTACAGTCATACTTTGACGACGGGGAACTGGTCGAACTATCAACCGTGATCGGCCTTTTCAACTTTTTCAACCGTTTCGCGGACGCATTGCATATCTATCCACCGACGACAACAAAGAAGGAATAACAGACGATGCCTGGCAATGAAGAGAAATTAGATGCCCTTTTGAAGGATCTACGAGAGTTAACGACGTATCTACATGGACGTGGCGATAAAACACTTGCCCTTTCAAAGCAGTTTGAGGAACACGCCAAGAGGGATGCCTCTAATAGAGAGTTCGACCTGAACCAATCGCGTATGCTGGATTACCAGCACAACTTGTGGCACGAAATCGGCAATTTAGTGGATAAAATGCTCAAACAGTACGAGTAAGAACAAAAATAGAATGACACTTTTGGTTGCAGCGCAACCAAAAGTGTCATTCTATTTTTGTTCTTAGAGATTACCATTTTTGGTTTGATTGTAGCGATCAGACAACTCAATTTTTGTACGGTTGTAGAGTTCGCGTCCCTGCTCCAAAGCTGCGTTCGCACGTGTACGAACATCGTCATTGAGATCACCTGAGCGAAGCATGATACCACGTTCCTGTAATTGTGCACGTGTGGCCTCGCCAGATTGTGGCGCAAAAATTAAGGCTGCAGCAGCTCCAATACCCATACCAAGTAATAGTCCAAAGAGAAATTTCATACGTTTCTAACTCCTTACATTGTTTTGTAGAGACCGATGTATCGCTTCCTCGTTCGTCGGCACTTAAAATGCCAGGAAGGACACGATACATCGGTCCCCATACATAAAAAAGAATATTTACCGTACTGCCTTGTCCAAAAGTTGCTCAACGGTGGTGAGCAAGACATCAAGTTCAAAAGGTTTTTGTAACAGGTACACTCCGTGATAGTATTGTGGCTGCTCCTGTATCGATCTAGCCACTTCCTCGGCCTCAAGGACCGCAGCCGTGTAGACAATCACAGGCACATCGGCGGTGATTTCATCGTCTTTTATTTGCTTCAGAATATCCTGCCCCGACGCTTCTCCAAGCTTTAAGTCAAGAATGAGCAGATCAGGCAACATACTTTTGACGCGCTCAAACGCCCCTCTACCATCTTGAAGAATCGAGACCTGATACTCTTCATCTTCTAGAACTCTACGCATTAAATGCAGAAGATCGTTTCTGTCGTCAACAACAAGTATTCGTTTTGTCATGTCCCTATCGGTGCTGTTTCCTCATAGAGGTATTTCCATTGCACGTCCGTCGAGGAACACCGCCTCCTGTTTTCCCTTGAGTCGTCATTATGTGCATCATGCCACACAAGATACCTATAAGAAGAAGACATAACCTGCACATTTTGCCGCTTGAGTTTCGTGAGTAGTGTATCACGTCATGCGTCATTCAACAAGCATATTTGCACACTATTTTCTTGTGTACATAACGTGATACGTGTGCAAATCCATAAGAGGATACAGGTAAACTTTTATTGCTACAGCTAATGTATAAGTTTAGGCTCTCAACACACTTCCCGTAACTCTTGACAGAACATGGTATAGTAAGAATGTGCCTATGCGATGCATTGGTGCGACACAAGAGTGATCGCGTAGCTCAGTGGTAGAGCAACGCACTTTTAATGCGATGGTCGTGGGTTCGACTCCCACCGCGGTCATTTACAATTCATAATCCTTTGCTCAACGCACATTTTTCTACTGTTTATTCTTTGTCTCAACAAGACGTAAGTTCATTTGTGTCACTCCCGTATGGTCAATAGGTATCAGGTATGTTCCTCTGTTCTCAGGACAAAATACAGCGAAGTAGTCTATTTGTCCTCGATAATTTTTCCAGCCCTTATTCTTCATGGTATGGTTATAACTGCTTGCTGTAGCAAATTTAATTACGGTCTTCTCCTCATCCATCCACCCCGTTTTACATTGAATGCGATAGAAATTTTCATCAGCATCCTCCATCACCAAATCATATCGTAAGTTGTCGCCAAATGGTGTTAATAGGCCGTAGCCTACCTCTATGAGTTTCGCAATGATAACAGCCTCACTTAGCTCCCCAATTGCTTTGTGATTCTGTCTCGGTTTCACCAGTTCCATACTATTTCCCCTTTTTGTTAATACAGCAACACTATATAAAAGGTGCTGATAAGCTCTTCATTACTGGAACGTAGTATATAGGTTCTAGTCACTCTACTTCTTAATAATGAGTATAGAGGAAATAGAATACTCATTTACTTGTGTTGTAGTGTCATAGAATAAGATATATCAATTCTTCATCAGAATCGGCATAGAGGAGGACAGCCAGTTATGACTGTTGACAAGACTTTCATAGAACATCCAACGGAGAGCGATCCGTTTGCGTCTCTTTACTCACACCAGTACGCATTGCTTAAAACATTCCGCAAAAATGGTGATGCTGTGGCAACACCTGTCTGGTTTGCCAACAAAAATGGGAAATTGTATATCATAACCGGCAGCACCTCTGGTAAGGTGAAACGCATCAAGAACAATGGGCGCGCAACTCTTACACCCTGTGATCAACGTGGCAGAATTATTGGGGATGGTAAAGAGGTTGAAGGGAAAGCACGTGTGCTGCCAGAAGCAGAATACGCTCATGCCAACACTGTATTATTGGGTAAGTATAAAATCATGTACAGGATGTTTGACGTGCTTGGTTTTCTGACAAGAAGGAAAAGCACTTACATCGAAATTTCTCCTCTAGGATAAGTAGAGAACAAGACGCCGCCGCGTAAAGCACTACTTTACGCGGCGGCGTCTTGTTCTCTACTTATCCTAATAACTCGGTTTCGCTGAGTGGACCAAGCGTGGTCAAGACCTGCTTCTCGCGCATAGGGAAACGATGGAGCGCACGCATTACATCTTCGCTAGTCACTTTCTCGACACGCGCAATCTCTTCCTCGACGCTAATAAGGCGACCCTCCGTCATCCAATCATTTGCCAGTGAGCGCATACGTGAGAAGGTTGACTCGCTACTGAGTACCATGCCGCTAATCAACTTGTCTTTCGCACGTCGTAACTCATCTTCGTAGACGCCTTCATTTAGCAGACTGTCTAATTCCTCGCGGAGCAATTTGAGGACGCGTGGAGCCTCTTCCGGTGTCGAGTTGGCTTCCATGAGCATAATGCCCGTTCCTTCCATCGCCCAAATACCTGCGCTGGCGGACTCTGCCAAACCCTTCTGATAGACGTTCCAGAAGAGACGTGAACCATCGCCATCACCTAGGATGCTGCCCGCAAGCATAGCGGCATAGTAGTCAGGGTCCTGCACGTCAACGGCTGGCATGGCGATAATCATGATCTGCTGTTTCAGCTTTTTGTCAATCATGACATTGTTGATAGATTTCGCTGGTTCGTAGCGCGAAAGGTCACGACCAGCATCACCTGTGCGCCACTCGCTACAATGCTTTTCCGCAAGCTCGATGATATGATTCCAATCAAACTTGCCTGCTACCGAGAGAATAAGATTATTGGCTGCATAGCGACGCTGCCAGTAATCGCGCATCTGCTGAATGTGCATGCCACGGATGCTCTCACGCGAGCCAAGCACATCATGTCCCAGTGGATGATTGCCGAAATAGGTCTGCATGAGGCGGCGGTAGGTCATGTTGTAAGGCTGGTCCTCCGAACGCGCGATCTCGTTGACGATAACCTCTTTTTCCATCTCGAAGTCGCTCTCCGCAAGGCGCGGATACATCATATCGCTCAGCAGAGCCATCGCACGGTCCAGGTATTCACCCAGGACACGAGCATAATAGACGGTGGACTCGTGCGAGGTAAAGGCGTTTAGTTCGGCCCCTATCTTGTTGAACTCAAGTGTGATCTCTTGCCAATCAAGCGTCTTCGTTCCTTTGAACACCATATGTTCAAGGAAGTGCGAGACACCCGCTATGCTGGGGTCCTGCTCATCGCGTGAACCTGTGCTCACGTTATACGATATCGCAACCGACTCAAAATCGGGCATTGGTTGCCCCACGATTTGTAGACCATTTTTCAAACGATGCGTATAAAACACAGTTTCGTTGGCTGTGGTGGTTTCCGACATGTAGCTGCTCCTCTATGTGCTTACGGCGTGGCTGACCTGCACAAAGCAGGCACAGTATCTGTACCTAGCATGATAGCCCTTGTGGAGAGATGTTGTCAAATTAAAGCAAGCTTTATCTTAGTAAAGATATGATATACTTGGTCTTAAAAGTGGTAAAGGGATGTTTATGAGTCCAAGATCGCCACGTATTACAGCTTTTCAATTGCTACGTGCTCTACGGCGCGATGGGTGGGAACAAGCACGTCAAAGTGGAGTCATGTGACCTTGC
>CAZZVE010000040.1:4828-30046 GCA_964657325.1 uncultured Ktedonobacterales bacterium | reverse complement strand
GTAAATGTACACCTTCCATCCCCTATTCTTTCTCATGAAGCGATACTTGCTTGCGAACGCACCCAATACCAAATGGGTCGCCGATATTAGGAGAGTGTAGACCGCAGAAGGCTGGCTCTACGTCGAACCAGCCCTCAATTAGGGCCACGTAGTACAAGGGTGGGTACAGCTTCACTGACATTGGGGCGATAGACATCCGTGACGAGCGTGACTCCATCTCGCATGAAAACTATGGTGTTCTTCTAGATAAGAACACGCCTTTGAGAAGCTCGTTTCCAAGCTAGAACTCATTTTTCATTGGATATACAGGGGGGCACAGAATTGAAGAAACAACTCTTCATGCTCCCTAATCCTAGAGAGAAATGACCACTTTTTTAGCGGTTACGCCTTGCTTTTGAGCGTCTAACCCAGCTTGTACATAATTAAGTCCTTTGCCAATGACTGTTGGTTCGGGTGCGGCGACATAACAGCCATCCGCGAGGGCCTGGGGCAGAAAATCTTCGTAGATCACTCTGCTGACCTCGTTGTCCATCAGGGTGCTACCGAAGATGAACTTCGAGCGGATGTGCCTCATCCAGAACTTCACCTGCATCGATATACTCGATGACACAAGCCGAAGCAGGAGCAGGAGCAGTTGCACGCTCAGACCGGAACGCAAAGGAAGGGTTGCGAAAGAGATGGACGGGCTGGCCATTGAAACGAATTTGTTGCCGTTGCAGGAGTGAACGATATCCCCACAAGGCTCGGCTGATCCTGTTCCAATGGCAAGCGCACCAGCGAGCGTCTTTCCCTGGAAAGTCGCGATGATGTCTTTGACGACGGTCTTGCTGTTGTAGTCAAAGACTTGGCTTGCTCCAAGTTTCTTAACGTAGTTGAAGTTCCGTGGTGATGCGGTCGTGATGACCTCATAACCAGCGGCAGCGGCGAGCTGGATGGCATTGCTACCAACGCTCGTTGAGCCTCCCCAGATGAGAAGTGTCTTGCCAGTGGGTTTTGGAGTCACAGAGGGATACTGTAGTGCTAGTTGATCTTTCTGAAAGAGGCCGCAGGCGGCGGTGGATAGGGCCAGAGGCAGGACAGCGGCGTTTTCGTACGGCATAGTGCTGGGAATTGGTTCTGTCATGCGGGCAAGCAGGACGGTGTATTCCTGAAAGGTACCCTCTGCTGGACTGTTTCGCTTTCTATCCGTTCCCACGGCATGCCCAAGAACACGATCACCTACGGAGAAACGAGTGACACCTTCCCCGACCTCAACGACTTCGCCAGCAAGGTCTGCACCGAGAATGAATGGATATTTTATCCAAGAGAACGTGAGATTACCAGCAATCTGTATGATCCAATCGAGGGGGTTGATGGCTACTGCGTGGTTCTTGACGACAATTTCGCCCTCATGCGGATGCATGTATGGCGCGGGCTTCACCTCAAGTTTCGCGTGCTTCGCTCCAAGCCAAGCCGCTGTATTTGTTGGCATGTTATCTATCCTTTCTTTGTGAAGGTGCAATAAAGAACTCAGCGCCAATGGCTTCGGCCAGTTCCGGCCCGAAGAGAGCACCGGGGGTGTACGATCCCGGTCGGCCTTCGCCCTTGAGCAATCGTTGCGTGACTTCCGCCGCCACTGCGGCGGTAAACTCTTGGGCATCGCCAGTACGCAGCCAGCCTTCTTGATTCGTCTTGTCTAGCCATTGGACGTAGGCGTGCCCCCATGAGTACTCTCGTGGGCGTTTCCGAGAAGAGAGTTTTAAGCGGGCAAGTCGGCGTTTTGCGAAGGTGCGTAAAGATTTAATATGTGACAGTGCCATCACGAATGGAAGAATTACGCGCACAGCAGGACCAGTGGGTATTTCACTGGAGGCAGCTAGTATGTTGGGGGCACCGCTTGCCCGCTGTGCTGCGACAAGTTCACCAAACGGAACGCTCCCTGAAGTGACACTTGAACCGTCGGGGAGTGTAATGTTGGCAAGACCGCTACCAACTCGGTTTCGCACAAGGCGGCCATTCTTATAGTATCGTCCGCCATAGGGCAGTCCATCAATGATGGTTGCTGCAAGGGCTTCACCAAACGCCCCCGCCTCAATCCCAACAGAGGCCAGCGCGTCTGTCCGAACTCGGTCAGGAGTCGGACGGTCTTGACACAGCTTCATCACAACGCTCTCGGTAGCCAGCACGCCGAATCCGGCACCGGTTACCAACGTGCAGCCTGCGGCGACCGCTTCCTCGTGTAGATCAAGCAGTGCAGATACGGAGATCACGTCATTTGCCAGATCGATGTAATGACTGCACGGGAGGCAAGCGCGAGCAATCAGTACCGTGGTTTCGGTGAAAGGGCCAATGGTGTTGATGACGAGAGCTGGCCGCTGTCGGCTGATCTCAGCTGCAATCTCCTCAGGTGAACTGGCGACAAGAATCCGTAGCTCTTTCTCAAGGCTTGTGCTTACGACCATCTGGCTCAGGCGTTCCCTGTCACGCCCAACCAGCACGGGTATGATGTCGTTCTCAATAAGACGAGCAACCACAGTGCGTCCTACGCGACCGGTTGCTCCCAGAATCCATACGTCGTTTGTTACGCGACTTTGTGACATAGTACCTTCCTTAATATGCTCTCGATAACGCATCTACTACATGTAGTCGTTCTCACGGCTTGCGCTTCTCATTTTCGTTCTCTCGTAGTTACATATTGTTGTCTTTGCAACATCATGTTACACTAAAGAGTGTAGCTTGGACTGCAATAGTAGACAAGTATCAATGCTCGTCTTTTGTTACTTATGCAACACAGAAGAAAATATGTCGCACGAAGAACAGACCGACTTGGGGTCCCAACACTTTTACCCGTCAAATTGGCAAGAGAATAGAAAAACAGCTGTGTGTAAAATAGTCAAGACTGAACACTGCTGTTACAATAAGAAAGGAAACATCATGTAACAAGGAATGCAGAATGAACACAAAAGAAATTCTGAGTGCTGTTAGTCATAGAGAGTATCCTATCTCCACAGGGCCTTGGGTGATGAGCCAAATTTGGCTTGAACTGTTGTTTGCACATTGGCCCATTAAACCTGACGTACTTCGTTCGCTTATACCATCAGTGTTTGAGATAGATACGTTTGAACGAGAAGCATGGGTAGGCATCGTGCCTTTTCGGATGCGCAACGTACATCCACGCGGCTTACCCTCAGTACAAGGATTATCACATTTTCCAGAACTGAACGTGCGTACTTACGTTACCGTAGATGGCAAGCCAGGAGTGTATTTTTTTAGTCTCGATGCTGGCAATCCTCTTGCCGTCGCTATCGCGCGATTCATCTTTCATTTACCATACTTCAATGCAAACATGACATGTAAGCAAAAGGGCGACACAATTTTTTACACAAGCCATCGTACACATCGTAATGCGCCAGCCGCGGACTACATCGCTCACTACCGCCCAACCGCGTCTGTCGCATATGCACCACAGAAGACGCTTGCACATTGGTTGACAGAACGGTACAGCCTGTATACAACATTCCATAATTCTCTCTATCGTGGCGAAATTCATCATGCACAGTGGCCTCTTCAACCAGCAGAACTCGAAGTGGAACGGGATACAATGGCTCTTTCACATGGTATACAACTTCCTGACATAGCACCACTGCTCCACTATTCGCAAAAGCAAGAGGTGCTCATCTGGCCTCTCCATCGCATCATGTAGTACACTTGTGGCGAAATATGCATTATACTAGATACTCTTACATGAAAAAGCACAGAGAAGAGATAATTTATGCAACTTACGACGAAGCGTCTTGTATTGCGCGAATTTGAAGAAAATGATTGGCAGACAGTGCTCAACTACCAACGCGATCCTCTGTACTTACGCTACAATCCCTGGTCATACCGCACACCAGAGGATGTACGAGGTTTTGTCAATAGATTCATGTTGTGGAGCAAAGAACAACCACGCCGACGGTTTCAGTTTGCGATCACGCTGCGCTCGGATGGAGCTTTAATCGGCAATTGTGGAATTCGTATGAAGTTTGCTAATGCATGGGAGTCTGATCTCGGCTATGAGTTAGATAACCGGTACTGGGGCTATGGCTACGCAACCGAGGCCGCTACGGCACTGCTTGCACTTGGCTTTAAAGACTTACATCTCCACCGCATCTGGGCACATTGTATTTCCGAAAATACCGCGTCCGCGCATGTGCTAGAAAAAATTGGTATGCGCCTTGAGGGGCACCTTCGCGAAAACGAATGGATGAAGAATCGTTGGTGGGACACGCTCCAATACGCCATCCTCGACCACGAATGGCAAGCCAGGAGATAATAGTCGTTCTCTGATGAGCACATATTTGGGTACCGATAGCATCAATGACACGATGTATGCTGGTCGAGACAACGTTTGCGCAAGAGCAAAGCTATGGTATGCGGTGCATTTCCTCGCTCTTTGGTATTACAAAGCGGTAGCCAACACCGGGTTCAGTGAGTAAGTAGGATGGATTAGCAGGGTCTTTCTCAAGCTTTTGGCGTAAACGATTTATATACACACGTAGATACTCAGCCTCCCCACTATATTGAGGTCCCCAAATGGTTTGAAGCAACATGCGTTGAGTGACGACTTTACCAGCATTGAGCATTAATTGCTTTAGAAAGGCAAATTCTGTTGGAGAGAGTCGCACTTCCATGCCTCGAAGCCGTACGACATGCCCATCGAAATCAATCTCGATGTCGCCGAATTGTTTTAAGGCACTTTCTCGCGGCTGCGTTTCTCCCTGAGTACGACGTAACACCGCTCGCACCCGTGCCAGCAATTCTTCTACTCCAAATGGCTTTGTCAAATAATCGTCTGCGCCAAGATCGAGGGCCGCGACTTTATCACTCTCATCATCCAACGCTGTTAATACAATGATGGGTACTGCAGAGTGTTCACGCACACGGCGGCATACTTCCAGACCATCCATACGGGGCATCATGATATCCAAAATCAACAAGTGAGGGTTTTCTCGTTCCCATAGTGCTATGGCCTCTAACCCGTTGTTTGCTTCTATGACCTCGAAGCCACGTGCGTGCAAATTACGACGAATGAAATCACGCAGTGTTACTTCGTCTTCAGCAAGGAGAATGCGTTTACCTCTTGTTGTCATGCAAACCTCCTTTCCTGTACAAAGGGCACGGATGCTGTTTCATCAGTAGTCGATGAGAGAAGCGGTAACGAGAACGAGATAGTCGTACCTTGCTTGCCCCCTTCAGCCCAAATAGTACAGCCATGAGCTTCGATAAATGCCTTACAAATAGTGAGACCAAGTCCTGTGCCTCCAGAATGTTGCTGCCGCCCATGTCGCGCTCGGTAGAACCGCTCAAACACGTGAGGAAGTTCGTCGGAAGCAATACCGGGTCCGTTGTCCGATACAGAAACGATAATTTTGTCTTGCTGCCTTTGTGTGGTGATATGTATTTCGTCATCACCATATGCAAGTGCGTTGACAATTAAATTGTGTAGGACAACTTCTATGCGTGCGCGGTCTACGTTGACGAAGAGGAGGTCATCAGGAATATGTGACGCGAGTAAAACACTCGGACGACGTAATCGCTCTATAGTTTTTGCAACAAGATGCTGTAAATTGACAGGCTCACGATTGAGCAACAGAAGTCCAGCTTCCTGGCGCGAAAGATCAAGCAAGTTACTTACAAGTTGCGCAAGACGATCCGCTTCTTCACTGATTATTTGTAAGAAATGATGTTGATCCGCGAGAGACCAGGTGACATCTTCCTGAAGTAATGTCGAGGCATACCCTTTGATTGCTGCGAGTGGTGTACGTAGTTCGTGACCGACAGCTGCTAACAACGTCGTCTTAAACTCATCCAGCTCGTACTCCCGTGTTACATCACGTAGCAATAGGCCACGCCCTATAGTGAGTTCAGACTCATCATACACATCAAAGAGGCGTAAGTGGATAACTTTGCGAAGACCACTATGTTGAATTTCAACAATCATTGTCGATGTATCTGTAGACGTGGCTTGTGCTAATACCCGCTCACATGCTTCAGGATTGACTGCTACTCTACATAACGCGTCATAGAGCATACTTATGGAGTGAGATTCTAGTACCTTATTAGATAGACCTACGAGTATGCAAGCTCCCATGTTGGCATACAATACCCTCCCATCTATAGCAGTGAGAACCAACCCATCATTCATGCTACCCATGATCGCCTCTAATCGTTGTTTCTCTTCTGAGGCTTGCCGATACAACTGCTCATTCTCTTTCGCTATTTCACGTAGCCGTTCGTCGCTTCTTTCATAAAGTACAGCATGTTCCCAGGCAAGTGTAGCATAGTTGGCGAATGTCAATAAGAGGTTGATCTCATTCTGATTGAAACTATGGGCTTCGGTGCGATGAACGAGCAGAACAACGCCCCCTGCATGACGACTAATAATTGGAATCGCTAGTACTGCGTGGAACCCTTCATCATAGGAAAGCGATGCTGGCTGGGAGGTGCCAAGAATTTTTTGCACTGGTCGGCCCTCACGTAGAGCCTGTACCGCAGATGAACTAGCATTTTCAGGCGAGAGTGCGAGTACATGATTGTAATGTTCGCTATGACCATCGCTCACCATAACGTGTAGTACTCCCTGCTCATCTGGCAGAAGTATCGCGGCTGCCTGTACGTCTACCAGTCGTCGTACCTCACGAATGATCTTTTTTACAACGGCATATGGTTCTAGTGAACTGACGACAGCATTTGACGTTTCAAGGAGTGTATATAACTCGCCAAGTTTTTCCAGACCATCGCGTTCAAGACGCACAAGCGAACGTGCTAAGCCTCCAACTTCGTCATCTCTTCTAGCAAGCATCGTGGCATTTGCTGGAATGTCTTGCTCCGAGGTAGGAAGTACTTGGTGTTGTATCGCTAGTGTATGCAGAGGTCGGATAACTCGAACCAGAAGCATAAGCCAGAAGAATAGGCCACCAATGGCGAAAAGCAATGCGGCTGTTAGCAACCAAAGATGAAATTGTGTGACGACAGCGAGAGCTTCGCTTTCTGGTCTCTGCACGATAACAGCCCAACCCGTATCCAGCACGGGAACAGCACTGAAAAGCCAGTTTTGTTGATCTGGTCCTAGTGCTAGACGCGATGCCGTATGACCTTGTAGTGCTGAATCGGCTCCTGGTAGTTCGTCTAGCACCGTCTGCAACATCCGCGCATGATCGGGTGTTGCCACGAGTCTCCCTTGGTCATCAATGATACTAATGAGGAGTCTATGACCTTGATGTTGCTGGGCCTGAACAACAGAAGCCAGAGGATCACTAAGTTCTTGTAGTGAGAGGCTGACCGCGATAATGCCAACTAAATTGCCAGTGGAAGAACGCATTGGTGCAGCGATAATGACACCGGGATTGACAGGAGTTTGTGCTGCAATTTCCACAATGCCAACCTCGAAGACCGGGTGCATCGCTATCCGAGCTTGTTGTACAACACTGGGCGGAGAAAACTCCGCTACGATCTCAACCGGAGGCCAAGCAACGGTTATCCCACCCAATGGGTCAAGCCAGTAGACATGATCGACCGTATTGCGGGCCGCTTGGAAGGTTCGAAAGTCTGTGGTTATCGCGTCAGAAGTATGAGTCTGTACGACAAGCTTTCCTAGCGAAATGAGTGCGTCTTCGGCGTCATGCAATTGCACACTCGTTTGTAGCGCAATCTCTTGTGCTAGTGCCTGATCTGAAACTTGAGCATCATTGCGTAACTGCTGCTCGACCAACGCATCAACCCCCACGCCTCCGATGAGTACAACGACCACGAAAAGCAGATATACGCTCAGTAATTGGACCAGGAGAGAGCGACGCATAAAATGTAGCATAGCCAATATTCCTCAGCGAATTCTGTTGTCGGGTATCGCACTAGAGTGACGATATCAGTCTATTATATCACTGTAGTTGCGCCATCACTGTATATATAGCAGAGTAAGTCATTGCTCACGAGCAAGCGGTGCGTGTAGATCACATATCTGTCTCCATCACAATATGTATGAACTGCGAGATGTATGCTTGATGACAGTGTAGCCGATTGGGCGTAAACAACGCATAAACGTTGCTTTCCTCACCATAAATAAAACGTATATGCGCTTCTCCACATTTCGTTTAGTTGCTTGTTTACGTGACAGGGAGGGAAGAATGTTTACGTTTTATTTATACCGAGGTGGTCATGTTTATGCGCTGTTTACGTCCAGTCAACTATACTTTCTCTATAAAATAGTAGCATGGCTCACTCTGCTACACATGCAGTGATGGCAGAAGATTACCTATGAAAGGAGTCTTGTGAATAACTCTCTTCCTATCAAAGATGTATCAATCAGTACACACAATGTGTCGGATCAGGGCACCTATGCCATCGAATTACGAGACGCTACCAAGCGATTTCAGACGCCAACTGGCAAGCCATATACCGCGATCCACGACATTAACCTGACCGTTGCCCCTGGTGAGTTCGTTGCCGTGGTTGGACCAACCGGTTGCGGCAAATCCACCACGCTGAGCCTTATTTCCGGGTTGGAGCAACCGAGTGAAGGTTTGGTGCAGGTGATGGGCAAGCCTGTGCAGGGCATTGATCCACGCATTGGCTATGTTTTCCAGGCCGATGCCGTCTTTCCCTGGAAAAGTGTCCTTAGCAACGTCGCCACTGGTCCGTTGTTTCGAGGTCGGCGCAAGGCCGAAGCACTGGAACTCGCTCATGATTGGATTGCACGTGTTGGGCTGTCCGGGTTCGAAAACCACTACCCGCACCAACTCTCTGGCGGCATGCGTAAGCGTGTCGCGTTGGCCCAAACCTTTATCAACGAGCCACAGATTCTGCTGATGGATGAGCCGTTCAGTGCGCTCGACGTGCAGACGCGGGCTATGATGGAAGACGAACTGCTGCAAATGTGGGCCTCCATTTCGGCCTCGGTGGTCTTTGTCACTCACGACCTCGAGGAAGCCATCTCCCTGGCTGACCGGGTGTGCGTGCTCACTGCTGGCCCAGCAACCGTCAAGGGAATCTATACCATTGATCTGCCACGGCCTCGCAACGTAGCGGAAATCCGCTTCGAGCCGCGTTTTGTCCAACTGTACCACGAGATATGGGAAGATCTTCGCAACGAGGTGATTATTAGCTATGAGCGTAACAAACTACGAGCTTAAAGAGACTACCACCACTCCTGAGAACCAGGGAGTGCTAGCGGCTACTGCTGCTCGCCGTCGTCGCAGTATCCTGGTCAATACGTTACGTGTCCTGTTGCTGGTTGTGATCATTGGTGGCTGGGAACTCGCCACCCGTATCGGTGTCGTTGATCCCTTCTTTTGGGGACGACCCTCTGGTATTTGGATGCAGTTGGTCACATGGGTCACGCAGGGAACAGCGCAGGGATCGTTGTGGGAGCAAATCGCAGTCACAATGGAGGAGGCCATCCTCGGCTTTGTGATTGGTGCAGTCCTCGGGGTCGTCTTCGGCATCCTACTTGGACGCAATCGCTTCCTCGCCGACGTACTGGGTCCCTATGTCAAGGTGGCAAATTCGATTCCGCGTGTCACGCTTGCCCCTCTTTTCGCCATCGGTTTCGGCTTGGGCATGCAATCCAAAGTGGCGCTGGCGGTCGTGCTGGTCTTCTTCATCGTCTTTTTCAACGCCTTTCAAGGAGTGCGCGAAGTTGATCGCAACTTGCTCGCTAACGCACGCATTCTGGGGGCGAACCAGCGACGTGTCACTACAGCGGTGATTATTCCTTCCGCTCTGACATGGATATTCGCCAGCCTACACACCAGTTTCAGCTTTGCGCTAGTCGGCGCGGTGGTCGGTGAGTTTATAGGCGCAACTCAGGGTATCGGGCTGCTAATCCAGAACGCAGGCTCCAACTTCAACCCTAATGGTGTCTTCGCGGCAATGGTGGTCCTGGCAATAGTGGCATTGCTGTCGGAGTTCCTTATCACAGCTCTTGAACGTCGTCTGCTCAGGTGGAAGCCCAATACCATCAGCGACGTAACCATCTAGGACAGAGAGGGACAGAGCGAATCGGCACCTCATATCGAGGCCGGGTGACGAGTGAGTGGAGCCTTGGTAAGAGGAGAAGGAGGAAATGACAAAAAGAGGAAGAATACCTATGGAATATATCATGTGAGCAAGAAAATCGTCCAATCAACGGGATTTCCTGACAGCAACATCTCAACTGGTCACGGAAGTGACCAGTGAAAGCAAAGAGGAGACTATCTATGAACTCGTGGAATCGACAGGGTCGTCGGTACGGCCTTCTCGTTAGCATCATCTTCGTTCTGCTGTTGAGCGCGTGTGGCAGTAGCGGTACCACCACCACCACTACCACCGCGAATGGTACTACGACGACAGTTACGCACCTCAAGATCATGGTCGGCGGCATTAGTAAGCAGATTTATTTGCCAAACGAACTCACCCAGCAACTTGGGTACTTCAAGCAGGAAGGACTCGAAGTGACGCTAATTGACGAGGCTTCGGGGCAATCGTCGGAGAACGAAGTGCTGGCGGGCCAAGTTGACGCAGGTTCCGGCTCATATAATCACACTATCGAGCTACAGCCAAAAGGCAAGCAGATGGAGGCGGTGGTTCTGTTGAACGTTGCGCCCGGTGAAGCCGAAATCGTCTCCGCCAAAGCTGCAAGCCAGATTCACTCGGTCAAAGACCTCAAAGGCAAGAATCTGGGTGTGACTGAACTCGGCTCAGGGACACAAACCTTAACCACTGCACTGCTACATAATGTCGGTGTTACGCCAGATCAGGTGCATTTCATACCAGTGGGTGCCGGAGATACGTTTATCGCGGCGTTGCAACAGGGGAAAATTGACGCTGGCATGACGACCGAACCAACGATCTCACGTATCTTATCAAGCGGTGTCGGTAAAGTTCTGGTCGATTTGCGCTCACCACAGTCAACGCAGGCGGCACTTGGCGGACCCTACCCATTCATCAGCCTGTTTATGAACAACAGTTATGTCAACAGCCACAAAGACGTTGTTCAGAAGTTGGTGAATGCCTACGTCAAGACTCTGAAGTGGATTCATACGCATACGGCAGCGCAGATTGCAGACATGATGCCGGCTGACTACTACGCCGGTAATAAGGCCCTGTATGTGACGGCCTTGCAAAACCAACTAGCCATCTTCAGCCCGGACGGGGTCATGCCTACAGGCGCGCCGGAGTCGGTGCTGAGCGTTGAGAATGCGAACAAACTGATCCCAACGGGCAGTCAGATTGATCTCAGTTCGACGTTCACCAACGAGTTTGTGAACAAAGCAGGCTAACCTTTCTACTCTAACGGCAAGGGAGTCTCCTTCGATGGGGACTCCCTTGCTGTCATCAAAAGAATGAGTGCATTACTTAGAAGTTCATGTTCTACGATTCGATTGATGAAGGAAAGTCGGTGATTGCCCACTGGCTAAAGTACTTTAAATGATGCACAGGATATGCATGAAGCTTTTGAGCTATCTGTTGGGCCTGTTCCCCGGTGGACGCATACACTGCGAGCACATAGGCTCCCCTTTGTGCTTGATGTAGATACATGTCCGCAGGAAAGCTCTCCTCGCTCGATACAGAGAAGGCATGAATTGCTCTTTTGAAGGCAGAGGTGTGCTGCCGTCTTTGCTGAATAGCTTCAACGAAGTCTTGGCTGGAAATGAGGAGCATATCCTGGGCTGTATATCCGGTATTTTGCAGGGTCTGAACAGCTTGCTCTGCCTCCCGCAACTGATCGATGACTCCTATCACATAGTTTGTAGGCAAGGATCGCATTGGTTCCTGGCTAGTCTCTTGTGACATATTTATCCTCCTAACTTAAATGGATGAGAAACGCTTTTCTCTCCTTTACGCACGTCCAGGCTCAAGGGTGGTTGCTTCCGATTATGCAGGCATCACTCAAGGTTGCAATTCGGATAAAAGTTGCTCCTAAAAGAGTTTCGGCTATTTCACCACGTATACTTGTCTTTAGTGTTCCACTCTCGATAATGTGCCTAAGCAGATCAGTCCAGTCGCCACATGCATCAGTACCAACGCCACCACCTCTGGTAGTGTTGTGCCTGGGAACAGTCCAACGAATAGGAGTAGCAGATCAGGGATCAGCGAGACGAGCAACACAGACAAGGCTATGCGTTGAAACAGGCGTACTGGATGCTTTGCCCATCGCACTAGTAACGCAAAGACGATGACAGCTCCCACGACTCCTATCACAGTAAAGACGATGTCAGCTCCCAGTTGGAGAGGGGTAAATGTAGGCGCAACAGGAAACAGTGCCTTCGTTACCAGTGTGATGAGTGTATTCGCAATTACGGTAGCAATAACTGTGAGTAAGCCTACTCTCCATAGATACCAAGGCATGCCGCGTTGTTTCGACGTGATTTGAGATGTTTGTGTTGATGACATAAATGTTCACCTTTCTTTATCTTTTTGCTTGTGAGTTCCTAAAACAGGAACATTTCACTAGTACAATAGGTATCGCTTACGCAACAGATATCGTATAATAAACATCTGTTAGGTATAATACTACTGTCTAGTTAGACAAGAAACAAGATGCAAAAAAGCGTTTATGTCGGATAAACAACAGATAGGGAAAAAAGTTGTAAAAGTTCACGAAACTTATACAGTTTTTGTTCCCGCAAAGAGAAAGAGAGAACGGTTTTATGGAACGAGAAGTAAAAAGCGTAGATCCACGAGTCAAACGGACACGAAAGCTTTTACAGCAGGCCCTCATGGACCTGTTACAAGAGCAAAACTTTGCTAGTATCAGTATTCTGGATATTACAGAGCGAGCGACGGTCAATCGTGCAACGTTCTACGCCCACTTTCCTGATAAGTATGAGCTGCTGGATTCCATGCTACGAGAGCTATTTCAGCAAATGATCACCAGTCGGTTTCCCTCGACACTGAAATGGGAAGCCTCAAGTGTACGAATACTGATTCGGTCCTCGCTTGAATTTTTGGATGAGGTCCAACGTCTTTATAAGCCCTTTGACTCGCATATCGAGCTTCTCGTGGGGAAGATCGTCCAACCAGAAATCGCACACATTCTTTTGGAGTGGCTCAAACACGTCCAGGGATTGAAAACCCCACAACGAGTGCGTTTAAAAACAGTTGTCTCGACGATGAGTTGGGCAATTTTCGGAACAGCTATCGATTGGACCTTCAATACGCAAATGATTGATGAGCGCGTACTCTCATCAGAGGAGATAACTAACCAAGTTTTTCTGGTTCTCACTGAAGGAGTAGCGCAGCTCGTCCCAGGATTGTTACCCTGAGAACTGTATGCTGTGCTTTCGCTCCTGCGAATTGGACCTTTTTTTAACGTGTGAGATACGACAAAGTGGCGGTTGATAGCGTGTATCTAAAGGGCTAGACGAGTCCAGGGAAAAAGTCTTTTTTAATCTGGTTGTGCTGTACGCCCATATTCTTAAGCACGCTTTCATAAGCGTTGATCATGTTTGGTGGTCCCGATAGATAATAGGTACGCTCTTGATAATCTGGGACTGCTTGCATAATCATGCGCTCATCTAATCTGCCCACAAAACCAGACCAGTTGCGTGGAAGAGCAGCGATGTCGGTCAGCGTATAGAATATTTTGACTCCAAGCTTTGCATGTGCTGCACTCAAAACGTCATTGTAGACGATCTCATCAGCAGTTTTATTGGCATACAGAAGCACAATATTGCGCCTTTGTTGCGTATCCAGGAGATATTTCAACATACTTCTAAACGGTGTGATGCCTATACCACCAGCTATAAAGACAAGTTTTTGCGCAGGGTCTGCTGGTAGTGTAAAATCTCCAGCAATCTGAGCCGCAACGACATCGGTTTTATTGTCCATTCGATAAAGAGCATGCTTAAAGCTACTACCTTCTTCGTAGAACCGTATCCCAAGGTGAACATCATTTTCGGTTGGAGATGAAGCGAGCGTAAAATAGCGGCGGTTGCCCCGGCTATCTGGATGAGCATGAGCGAGTGTAAATTCCATGTATTGTCCAGGGAGAAATGCCAATTTTTGTGAGGGCTTGAAAACGAAATCAAGGATATAGGGTGCCATCTTGATTTTTTTCCTCAACTTGAGAATGACTTTCTGCTTTGGACTCACTACGTAAGAGAAAATGTTGCCCACAACTAATGCTATCTCCGGCGTAGAATAGAGCGAGCCGATATGTAGTTGGGGTAAGAATAAAAAACCTGTCAGTACCGCGTACAGTCTTCTCAAGGATTTTGTTGGCGGCGCAGTAAGTGGTTCAGTTAGCATGATAAAGGCAAAGAAAAAGAGCGGCGATTGAATAAACAATGCATTCAGTTCTGTGACGAGAGATTGTCCTTGCACAAGTGCAAGTATGCAAATGCTTCCAAACACAGTTGCACAAAAACTCCAAGCCATATCCTCTTGTCGTATTTTTCGAGTGATAAGGAGTCCTCCAAGGAACACGAGTGGTAGCATTCGCGCAGTTCCTACCCACCAACTTGCAGACTCACCAACCGCGAACAGAGTAATAACAACCGCGACGGCGGCTGGATTGAAGAGATGCTTTTTATTGAGCGCGAGAATATATTTGGAAGCCATCGCCAGTATTGCAGCCCAACCCAGAAACTGAAACGCTGTAAACGATTGTGCTGGCGTAATGATAAGTGCCAGGATGAGTGCGGTGATTGGGCCTGACTCAATGTTTGTAGGAACTCTAAAGGTGTAGGCAAAAATGGTGTTTGCAGCCCAGCACATAATAACCAGGAAAAGGGTCGAACCAAGAAGCCAGAGTGGAGAAAACGGCAGCAGCTTAAAGTACGCAAGAATAGCTGCCAGCGCAACCAAGCTTACAAGTACGTAAAGTACCAGCCGATACATCGTTATGCGATCTAAGACGTAATCTATGCGTGCCATCATAGAGAGAGTACATACCTTTCAAAGCCACTCGTAAACGTTGCTCTTGCGGAAGCATCAATCATATAGCCTTCAAAACCCGTCAACGTCTCGATAAACTGTATTCCTTGCCTTCCCATTGCGAATGCCGCCGTTGCGAAGCGGTCAGCATCATAAATGTTCGAGCTAATAACGGTCATACTAACAATATCTGTAAGTGGCACATCATGACGATGTGGATTATAGATGTGTTGTCCACGAATGGCAGTGCCAGAGGTCGCAACACCTCTATCAGTCAGTGCAAGAACCTTTACATACTCGTTACGATTAAATGGATTGCGAATGCCAACGCGCCAGAGTTGCCCATTTTTGTTGCCAACAACTTGCACATCTCCGCCTGCATCAACATAGAAATTACGAAACCCTTGCGCCTTTAGTATATCTACGGCATGAGAGATGGCCCAGCCTTTGACAATCCCAGAAGGATCATAGACCCCATCATGGTAAATGTCGAAGTACCCGTGCGTGTCTTTTTTTGTTTGCTCGCTTAAAGCCAGGATAGAGCGAACCTCTGCACTCGCATTAGCGATGGAAAGTTCACCAGTATTTATTTTTGATATCTCACTAGTAGCCTTATAGGTGCTAAAGGTTTCATCTACAGAGGCAAAGTAGGCAAATACTTTGTCCAAATCATTGTATGTTACCCCCGCGTCTTCTACCTCAAGTGTAATAGGCATACCCATCAGCAGACGTGTTTGTTTCATCGTTATACTTTCGCTTGTGAAAGGGCATTGGTAAGCGATTGTATAAATGCCTCACTTGTGTCAGTTGCTCCGCTTATTACATCTACCTGAGCACTTTGTGCTTGAATAGCCTCACTAGAAAGCTGGGGATCAGCATAGTTATTAATTTCTATCGAGCGGTTTCGTTCATTTGGATACTGCAAAAACTGCACATCCGTTATTTTACCATTCTGAATAACGGCTTTGACCTGTATATTGCCCCATTGCGCATCTGCTACACTGCCCGTATAGGAACCATCCTTATAGGGAGAGCCGGACGTAGTACCTGCTGTCGTCGGTGTCGCTCCTACAGGAGTCGTAATAACCGTAGACCCACTCGATTTCGTCGAAGTTGTTGGTACAAGTGCAACCGTGTTTGAATGATAAAGAAGGCTATACAGAACAAAAGCCCCTATAATCGAAACCGCAACAATAAACTTCTTCATTGTCTCTCTTAATACTCTTTCAGGATAACGTACTCGTGACTCATTTTCAGACAATTAACATCTCTAGTACAGTATAGCAAGCCACTACTTACTCTTGTCTACATGTATAATATCTCAAAGATGTCAAAAAAGAGGTTGAAAGTCGCAAAAAATTTGTAAAGCGTCAATGCGGAAATGTGGCAGGTAAAGGGTAAATAGTAAGATTATGGAACTTCGCTGTAATGCCGCTTGAGGTTTGTCCATTCGAGACAAAAAGGGCAATTTGACCATGTGTATAGCTTATATCGGTCAGGGAGCTAAGAGTTCTGCCATTAACTTGCACAACCATTACTGGTCCTTGCATAGAAACAGCGAGAACATTTTTTTGCCCTATCGGTTTGAGGAGTGAAGTGTGAGATGGACGCACAAGAAATGTTTGTTCCAATGTATTGCTTTCGTCCAATGCCTCCTTACTAATAGCATAGGCGTTGTTGCCAAAGATATCGACGCGGTAATCATGGTCGAGGTTACTATCGCCGCGTAGATATAGGCCAACGCTATCGTTTCCATCTCCCTGTACAAAGGTGAAGGCCGTCGTGAGTGAGAAATTAGTGAACGTTGTACGCGTTGGAATACTCTCAACAAGGACATTATGCGTGGTACTGGATAGTGTGAGAGCATCATCTTGAAGCATACGCGTATAGCCCGCCACGTTTACAACAGACCATCCATTACTATTATCCACGAAATCTTCTGAGAAGAGTGGCTGTATTGTCCCCTGTACAGTTGGAAGTTGTGTAGGAGTACTTGTCTTCTGTTGTGGGGAGGACGTGTACGCTTTCCCATGAGTAAACCGCAGCGTAAGAAACACTCCTCCTGAGATCAGGACAAGTAGGGCAATACTATACAAAAGCGCACGTTGCACACGTTTTTTGTTTTCTATACGTTTCATGAAGTCCTAGCTTGGGAGACGATCAGGCGCATTGTAGACTGCTACCGTATCGAATGAGGCAGTTACACCGTTTGATGAATCCCCGTTCTCGACGAAGAGCAGAATCTTCCCACTCGGAAAATCGCCGTCACGTACTGATTTCACAACGGTGTTATTTATAAGTAAGACGATATTGTCCCCCTTCATGACCACCATCACATTGTTTTTCTGACCTTTGGGGTGAAGCGCGGAAGCATGTTGTGGTTCAGCAAGATAGGTAGCGTGAATTTTCTGGTTTGGATCAATCGTGATCTTCGCGATATCGTAGGTATCATTTCCAAAGATGTCAATATAATATCCCTGCCCTGTACTTCCATTTGCGCGAAAGTAGAGACCGACGCTATCATTTTGATCACCCTGCAAGAGAGTGACGGTGACAGCAACTGAGACATCATCATAATCAGTGTTTGATGGTAATGGCTCTCGAAATGGTTTATGATTTGCTTCCATCATCGTAAGAGTGCCATTATTAATAACACTTCCGTACTTTGGCTCGGTTCCCACATCCCAGTTCTGACTATTATCGGAGAAGTTGTCAGAAAAAAGTGCTGTTGCTGTTGGGCTTGGAATGAGACGAAGTGCTCCAAACGTTCTTCTACTCGGTGGTGTTGCTGTTTTTGTTTCCCCTTGCTGTCGAAAAAAGAAGACTAAACCGCTAGATAAAAGGACAAGGACCAGCACACACGCGACTACTAAGGCTCGTTCTCTGTTAGTAATGTTCACGCTGTATGTGCTCCTGTTTCTCTTGCTTGTACTCAGGTGAAAGTAGACCCTGAGTGATGAGTTGGCGGTAAAGTGTGACAACTTGTTGTGTTGTGAGCCTACCATCAGGACGAAACCATGTTGCAACCTCTGTACACATGGCAATGATAGCATACGAAGCGACTTTGCTATCGCTACGTTGAAACACACCGCGCGACATTCCGTTATTCAAAATATCTTGTAATAATGTCTCATAAGTATCGCGCATCGAAAGAATGCGGACCCGATTTTCGCCTTCAAGTGCTCGAATTTCTGTATCAATAATGAAAAATTCGTCTTTATGGGCTGTATGTAGGTGAATATGGTTCGCAATGGCTTCTTGCAAACATCGTAGCGGGTCTTGATACTCCTGGATGATATGCTCCAATTGTGTGTTCAAGCGTTTCATGTATACTTCCATGATCTCGACGAGCAACGATTGCTTATTTGGATAGTGATGATAAATGCTCGCTGCCTGAATGCCTGCTACGCGCGCGATGTCACGTAGTGGTGCGGCATGATAGCCATATTCAGCAAATAACTGCACTGCTGCCGCAAGAATACTCTCTCGCATTGGTCGGCTTTCAGTCCACATACCCGTTTTCCTCTTTTCCCTTGCTAGAATGCGTCCATTTTACCAGAACACACGGTTTATGAATACCCATTCGGTCAGGAAGGGCTATCTCACACAAGCCAACGATTCATTACAAAAAGTATGCTTAATGTTGCTAGCAATGAAGGAAAGATAAGTATCAACGCTTGATGTAGACGTGGATGTCGCACACTCAGCAGTGCGAGTGTGATAAATGCAGGAAACATCTCCAGGACAAAGCGTTGGTTAGAAAGCAGAATATCTGGTTTGTCCATAGCAGGGTCCAGGAGAATATAAAGAAAGAGTATGCATACCCAAAGATTGTAACTCATAGGCAACTTTCGCCATCCCAGGAACGCTAGTAGCAGAAAGCCGAGTGTTGCACTCAAGTCCAGCAGAAGGTGTGCTTGGTTCGCTGAACCAAACGGCTGAGCGAATAAGAGGGCTGTTATACCTTGCCAGATTCCTTGCCAGGGCCATTCAAGATGACGACCATAATCATCTTGTACTGTTACAAAGGCCAGAGGATTTCTCACTGTGAGCCAGCAATATACACTAAAGAGAAGTGTTCCTAATGGAATGAGAGCACCAGCAAGCGTACCAGAAACCAGTGATAGCTTTGATGCTCGTATATGCTTTCGTGTTTGCCATAACTCATAAAGGAAGGGAAGGACAAGTAGAATACCCGCCGAGCGGGTCAATGCGGCAAAGAGGCCAAGTATACCAGCCAGCCACCAACGTTGTCGCCTCATAGCAAGAAACGCACCCAGTAGGAACACGAGAAAAAGTGACTCATTGTAGGCTGCAAAAAAGAAGAAAGCCGTTGGGAAGATACAGAGATACAAAATGGTTCTGCGGGCTACCTGTTCTCCTGCGATTTCTTGCGCAAGTTGATACAGCAGAAATAATGTACCTAATAATGCTCCATTGCTGAGCAGTGTTCCTACAAAAAGATAGCTCCAACTTCCCAGGATATGACTCACGCATGAGATGAGCAAAGGAAAGAGAGGAAAAAATGCGAGATCTTTCTGTGTTTGATAGCCATATTGTGCAATGCGTATATAGTTCACTGCATCCCAATGATTCCATGTGTTGAAGAATTTAGCCACATTCACTGGCGTACTTGAATATTGTGAAGCGGTGAGCAGAATGTATCCAAAGTAGGTTACTGCGATAAGCGCAGCGCGAGTTGCAACGAAGAGTAATAAAATATTCTGTGTGCGCGGCTGCGATAGTGGTTGAAATATTTCATGAGTAGGTTGAATCTGTCCGTCATTCTTTTGTTCGTAACGCATAGATTGAGGTTTCGTAGACGCCATTAAATTGCTCTTTTCTATGTGTGCTGTTGTAAGTGTTTCACATTCTAACGAGCAATCTCCACGTTCTGTCACATTATAAAAAGAGGATCAAGACATCCGTTCTCTTTGTACTTGTCCTTTCTCGTATGAAATAGATGCTCCCAATGTGTGAGCAAGGAATTGTATAATGGTGAGGATTGTTCAACCTTTTCATTCATGGAAAACTTTAGCTTGCATCAACTACTATAAACAGGAGAAAACAATGACGGATAACTCCAATGTACAGGTTGAGTCGCAGATGATAGACCTTCCTGCTGGTTGCTTTCACTACATAAGTTGGGGTGCCGAGCGTACAGATTTGCCAAGTGTTATGTTGCTTCACGGTATTACAAGTTCGGCGCAAAGTTGGGTACGTGTTGGGCCAGTGCTTGCCCAAAACTATCGCGTCTATGCATTAGATCAGCGTGGACACGGTAAGAGTATTAAGCCAGCGCGTGGGGCCTATGGCTTGCGACAAACGGCTGATGACGCTATAGCATTCATGGAAGCACTACAACTTGAACGTCCCGTACTGATTGGACATTCCTGGGGTGGTGCGACCGCAATCGTACTCGCAAGCGGTGCCCTCTCTGAACATGCGATACCAACTCTTTCCCATGTTGTGCTTGAAGACCCTGCACATACTTTTGGACGTGGTAATCCTGAAGAACGAGCAGCAGGCTATACAAAAGATATTGGTCGCCCATCGGCTGAACTACGCCCAGAGATTACTGCTAATAGTCCTGGTTGGACTGAGGCAGATATCGAGGGTAAGATAGACGCGCTACAGGATGTGACACGTGAGGCTGTTGTTAGTGTCTTTGCCGAGGCGGAGCAAACGAATGACTTGCTACCCTTCCTCGCCAAAATTGTAGCTCCAACGCTTTTAATTCGGGCTGATCCAGGTCTTGGTTCAACATTAGACGATGCAGCTTGGATTCGGGCCAAACAGTACTTACCAACGCACAGCTATGCGGTTCAGATCGATGGAGCAACACATAACATTCATCGTAGTACGTTTGATGCATTTATGAACGCAGTACAGGGCTTCTTGCGGTAGGTACTTCTGATCTATATACCCATCTCTGGACACATCACAAACACGCTCTCTACAACGCCCAGCGAGACAAGCGTTAGAAACAGCACAAAGCCGCTCACATCGTTTTTTACAACGACGTAAGCGGCTTCACTATCGCACCTTGCTACATCTTGCCTAACACGACTTCTATAGTGTAGCCTTCCAGCTTTTTCGTTGAGGTCGGCGAGATTTTCTCACGATACATTTCCTCAAACGAGGGGTAGTCGCGCAGGCTGATAGACACGAGCAGGTTTGCGGCTAGCGTTTCCTGCGCGATCTCTTGCTGATAATCAACAAGCGTTCGTGCTAACTCAACGTCCTCGGTGTACAGAGCAAGGCCAATGTGGTCCTGGATGTTTAGACCAGCTTTTTTGCGCATGTCCTGTACGTAGTGCGTCAAGTCGCGGATGAGACCTTCATCGCGTAGTTCAGGCGTGATGGTGGTCTCAAGGGCAACGATATAGCCACGTTCTTCTGCCGTGACAAAGCCTGGACGCGCGGTTGAGGCAACATTAACCTCTTCTTTCGTCAACTCAAGCTCCTGGCCTTCAACCGCGAGGAAGAATGAACCATTTTGCTCAAGCTGTCGTGCCGCAAGCTGTGTGCTATTCCCATCAAGCCCCTTGAGAACAGCTAGGACTTTTTGAAACAACGAACCATATTTGGGGCCAAGCACCTTGACCTGTGGTTTTAGTGTATAGGCCAGCATATCGCTATCGTTGCTCATCAACTCCAGGTCTTTGATATTCAACTCCTCAAGCACCTGCTCCTTGAGCCGTGTCAATGCCTCTTCCTCTAGTGAGGTTGGAACGCGGATGTACAAGGCATTAAGCGGTTGACGCACCTTGATTTGAGCCTTCTCACGTGCGGCACGTCCAAGACCGACGACACGCATAACAAGATGCGTTTCACGAGTTAACTTCTCGTCGATTAACGCTTCTTGCACAACAGGCCAATCCTGTAAATGCACACTTATTGGTGCTTGCCCATCCACGCTTCGTACAAGGTTCTGATACAACTCTTCTGTGATAAAGGGCATGAATGGTGCGAGCAATGTGATGAGTGTTGTTAAGCACTCGTAGAGTGTCAGGTAGGCTGCTTTCTTGTCGGTCTCAAGTCCAGCAGCCCAGATGCGCTCACGGCTACGGCGTAGATACCAGTTCGACAGGTCATCCAGGAAGTCTTGCACAGCCTCTGATGGCTTGACCGTATCATACTGTTCCAAGTTCTGTGTGACCTCGCGAACGGTCAGTTGCAGTTCGGAGAGTATCCAGCGATCAAGCTCGCTACGCTCTTCAAATGGCACCGAATGTTGTGTTGGATTGAACTGGTCGATGTTGGCATAGGTCGTAAAGAACCAATACACATTCCAAATTTTATCAAGTGTCTTGCGAACAAGCATCCATTTTTCGCTCAAACGGACAGGCAAGCCAGTTTGCTCGGATTTCTCCATATCCTCAGTCGAAGGGATACGTGGGAAACTCAGGTTTTGTTCTGGTACATGATTTGTGTAGAGCCAGCGCATGGTATCAGAGCCAACACGCCCCGCTGCATCGTCAAAGACAACAAGATTGCCCTTTGATTTATGCATTGGCGTACCATCATCGCCCATAAGCGTAGCAAAGCCGAACAATGTTTTGAACGGTGCTGTATTCTCCAAAACTGTACTCATGACGAGCATAGAATAGAACCAGTTGCGGAACTGTCCAGGGAACGACTCTGTGACAAAATCGGCTGGAAACCACTGCTCCCAGTAGGCATGATCGGTGCGATAGTGTAGCGTTGAGAATGGAACGATACCCGCGTCGAGCCAGGGATTACCAACGTCTTTTATACGAGAAACTACGTCGCCACATTTCGAGCATCGCACCTTGACTTCATCGACCCACGGACGATGTGGGGTGTGTCCCTCAAACTCTTCCCAGCCTGATACAGCTCGTTCTTTCAGTTCCTCTTTACTGCCGATGACTTCATACGTGCCACATGCAGGACAGTCGAAAATTGGTAGAGCAAGACCCCAATAGCGTTTCTTGGAGATCATCCAATCATCCATGTTGCGCAGCCAATCCATCTCGCGGTCAAAACCAAACTGCGGTATCCATGTGATTTGCTTCACAACGTCCATGATCTCATAGCGCAACGTGTCCATTGAGATGAACCACTCATTGACAAGACGGAAGATCAGTTCCGTTTTACAACGCCAGCAAGTTGGGTAACGGTGCTTATAATTTTGTGGACGATAGAGCAGGCCCTTTTGCGTGAGATTGTCGGCGACAAGTTGTCCAACCTCGGAGGCATGCTTGCCTGTAAGCCAGTCAAAGCCGTTGATATAGATACCAGTTTCATCGACTGGTGCAATGGCAGGAAGATCAAACTCTTTCGAGAGCATAAAGTCTTCGCGTCCACAGCCAGGGGCTATATGAACAATACCGGTGCCTTCAGTTGATGTAACGTCTTTTCCTGATACTACTCTATGAACGATACCTTGCTCGGCAGGCAGTTCATCGAAGGGGCCCCGATAGGTCCAGCCTACCATGTCACTACCTTTGAGTGTTTCGGCAACATGATAATCGCCCTTGTCACGTCCTTTGAGTGCTTTAAGAACGGGCAACAATTGCTCCGCGAGGTAGTAGAACTCACCATCCTGCTCAACCTTGACATAGGACAGATCGGGATGCACCTCAGCTGCTACATTCGCGGCAAGCGTCCAAGGCGTCGTCGTCCACACAAGCAGGTATTCATGAGGACGGTCTATCAACGGAAAACGGACATAGAGGCTCAGGTGTGTGATCTCGTGATAGCCTTCCGATTCTATTTCCATGTTCGAGAGGCCCGTGGCACAGCGTGGACACCAGGGCATGACATCACGCCCTTTATAGAGCAGACCACGCTCGTTACACTTCTTTAAGAACGACCATATAGTATAGTTATTTTCGTCTGAAAGAGTGTAGTAATCGTTGCCCCAATTCATCCAATAACCTAGACGGATTGATTGCTCTATCTGGCGTCTCGCATAGGTAAACACACGCTCCTTGCAACGCTCGACGAAAGCGGCGATACCAAATTCCTCGATATCGCGTTTCGACTTCATACCAATTTCTTTCTCGACCTCAACCTCGACCCATAAGCCCTGGCAGTCAAAGCCGTTCTGATAGCGTTGCTTGTAGCCTTGCATTGTCTTGAAACGCTGGTACAGGTCTTTATATGTACGCCCCCATGCGTGATGCACGCCCATTGGGTTGTTCGCGGTGATTGGACCATCCATAAACGAGTAGCGTTTGTCGCTGTGTTCATTACGATGCAGGTACGCTTCTAGTACCTTGTTGTCATCCCACCACTGCTGAATAGTTTTTTCCAGTTTGGGATAGTCTACGCGGTCTGCCGCCGTGACTGGCTGGAATACACTCGATGTAACCGACACGACACCCTCCTCTGCAGCCAACATTCCTGTTCTTTATGAAGAAGAGGAATAGAGGCATTGAATATGAATACGTCCTCTATGAATACAACAATTGCTTATTCCGTGAGCATAATTTCTAAGCGTTTATTGATGCGCCCCTTGTTCTCTGTCTTGGTAATTTTAATGCCGCCAACTGCCTTCGTATGACTCACATGTGTGCCACCATCTGCTTGTAAGTCGAGTCCGACGATTTCTACAATACGCACTTCTTCAATATTGGGGGGCAGCAGATTAATCTTTGTACGCACAAGATCAGGTATGGCGAATGCTTTCTCTCTTGGAAGTGTGTACACACGAATGGGATAATCTGCTTCAATGGCATCATTCACCATCTGCTCAATAGAAGTGATGCGCTCTTTATCCAAATTTTCCATTGAAAAGTCCATACGTGCACGATCAGGGTACATTTGTCCCCCTGTCACTTGGACACCAAATTCCTTCCAGATAATGCCGCACAAAATATGTAGTGCGGTATGTGTACGCATCATTTGGTAGCGAAAATCCCAATCAATCGTTCCGACAACCTCTGTGCCTACGGTTGGTGGAAGATAGTCGAGAGTATGCCACACAATGTCATCGCGCTTATTCATAGCGACAACATTCGCTTGCTGGCCTTCCCAAGAGATCACACCGCGATCTGCCATCTGACCACCACCACCTGGATAAAACACGGTCGCGTCAAGTGCTATCTCGTCGCTTTCGACAGCCACGACTTTTGCTGTGCATTCGTAGGTAAAACTGTTTTGATGGTAGAGCAGCTTTGTCTTCATCGTCGTCGCGCTCCTCTTTAACTCTATATATGTGAAAACAGCAAATAGCAATAAAAAACCCCTCGTCCAATCCTAGGGACGAGAGGAACTCCCGTGGTACCACCCTCATTAGTTGTACGCTCTCCAAAAATACAGGCGGAAAGCATATTTACTCACTTGGTTCTACGTACTCTCTACCACCATCGCGTG
>CAZZVE010000040.1:0-4728 GCA_964657325.1 uncultured Ktedonobacterales bacterium | reverse complement strand
CAAGGGGAAAGATATACGAGCCTTTATGGTAACGGTAAGGTTCCGGCTAGGCTTACTTCAACGTTCAGCTAGCAGCTCTGGAGTGATTTTCTGCCCACTGCTTGTATTCGGTTACACCAACCCCGAACTCTCTATCACAAGCTTTAGCGTACGTACTTTCTCCGTCATGGCGTGTCTATGAAACATACTTTTAATTGCGCTGTATGCCGCGCTCTATTTAGTGCTATTGTACTGGACTTCGTACAGCATGTCAATCATTTTTTGTTATGAAACTCAAGCAAATCATAAGGTATTAATTTTTACAACCATAGAACTATCGACAGAACACAGAATCGTACTATAATAGAATAGTAATCAATTCACGGACTATTGATGCTTTATGAGATGGGATGAGGTGGATGAGGACTGTTAATCACACAAAGGAATGTTTTATGAACGATCTTGAAACCTTTTACGGACCAAATGCGGGCTATGTGCTTGATCTTTATGAGCAATATAGACAAGACCCCGCGTCGGTTGATGCAGATACACGGGCTACGTTTGACACATGGGCATCTGAACTCTCAGAGGAGCCTCAAACGGTCAGTGCTACACAACCATTTAACAACGATGTTCCCGTTGAAGAGGCTATGGGGCCTCAGCAGGTTTCGCACATTGTCGCAGCTTCCGCATTATCACATGCTATTCGCGAACGTGGACATTTAGGTGCACAGCTTGACCCGCTAGGCAGAAAACCATTGGGCGATCCCGCTCTTCTCCCAGAAACGCATGGTTTGACAAACGAGGACCTTGCCCAACTTCCACCAAGCGTCGTCGGAGGGCATGCGGCAGAGAACGCATCAAACGCTCTTGAAGCCATTAATGCGCTACGTTCTATGTATTCTGGAACGATTAGCTATGAATTTGACCAGGTAAAGAGTTCGGAGGAACGACGCTGGTTACGTGACGCCGTTGGGCTGCGCCTCTATCATACTATCCCCGGCTCAATAGAGGCGAGAAAGCTACTCAAACGGCTAACACAAGTCGAAGGCTTTGAGCATTATCTTCATCAATCCTTCGTAGGGCAAAAGCGATTTTCGATAGAGGGTACTGACACACTAATTCCCATGTTGGACGAAATCATTCATGGTGCCATAGATTCGGAGACGCGAGAGGTGATTGTTGGCATGGCACATCGCGGACGTTTGAACGTGCTGGCACACATTCTTGGCAAACCCTATGGAGCCATCCTGACCGAGTTCAGCCACGCAAAACGGGAAGAAGGCGTGCCACTTACTGATACATTTGGCTTTGGGTGGACAGGGGATGTGAAGTATCACCTAGGCGCGGAGCACGTATTAGGCGAAGATGCATCACATGTCGCATTGAAAATTGTGCTTGCCCCAAATCCTAGTCACTTAGAGTTTGTCAATCCTGTGATCGAGGGGATGACACGCGCCGCTCAGGAGACACGCTCTGTTGCAGGTTCACCCATACTAGATGTAGACCATACACTGCCCATTGTTATTCATGGCGATGCCGCCTTCCCCGGCGAAGGCATCGTTGCGGAAACACTGAACCTCTGGCACTTACGTGGCTATTGGGTCGGTGGCACAATTCACATCATAGCCAATAACCAGATTGGCTTCACAACTGATTCAGAGGATAGCCGCTCGACGCATTTTGCTAGTGACCTGGCAAAAGGCTTTGAACTGCCAATTATTCACGTCAACGCTGATGACCCCTATGCATGTATGACCGCTGTACGTATCGCGCATGCGTACCGAGATCATTTTCATAAAGATGTACTTGTTGACTTGATTGGCTATCGACGCTGGGGGCATAACGAAGGCGACGAGCCAGCCTTCACACAACCACAAATGTATGAACTCATTCGTTCTCATCCTACCGTGCGAGCATTGTACGCACAACGTCTGGAACAAGAGGGTTTGGTATCACGCGAAGAGGCAGAAGCGTTGGTGAACGAGGTCAATGCTGAACTAGAGCAAGCCAAACGCGAGGCGGATAGCGCGGTTCACGAGACTGATCCTGTGGACAAGAATGGTAAAAGTGGACATAGTGAAGAAGCCATCGTGCCACCAAAAGTCTCTGCACAGCAATTGACCACCTTTAATGAGGAACTATTGTCATGGCCTAAAGGCTTCACGCCAAATGCAAAGCTCGCGCGCACACTGCAACGTCGGGCGAATGCACTTGGACCAGAGGGTGGTATTGATTGGGGACAGGCAGAAGCGTTGGCATTTGCCTCAATTCTTGCTGATGGCACACCCATTCGCCTTACTGGACAGGACTCGGAACGCGGTACATTCAGTCATCGTCACGCCGTGCTACATGGGCAAGAGAACGATGAAATCTTTATTCCATTGCAACATCTCCCACAGGCAAAGGCTTCATTCTCTATCTATAACAGCCCATTGAGCGAATCCGCAGTGATGGGCTTCGAGTATGGATATAGTGTGCATGCGCCCGACGCGCTTGTATTATGGGAAGCGCAATTTGGTGATTTTGCCAATGTAGCACAAGTGATTATCGATCAGTTTCTCATATCAGGGCGCGCGAAATGGAAGCAGCAATCGTCGCTCGTCCTCTTGCTTCCGCACGGCTATGAAGGACAGGGACCAGAACATTCTAGCGCGCGGCTGGAACGCTACCTACAACTCGCAGCCGAAGATAATGTGCAAGTGGCGAATTGTTCGACGGCAGCACAATACTATCATCTTTTACGTCGTCAAGCGCTTAACTTACAGCATCACCCACGTCCGTTAATAGTGATGACGCCCAAGAGTCTGCTTCGCCACCCACTATCCTCATCACGCTTAGAGGACCTCACAGAGAGTACTTTCCAACCAGTGCTTGATGATACAAAAGCGCGAACAAACTCGGAGCGTGTACGGAGAATTGTGCTTTGTACTGGTAAAATTGCGATTGATTTACTCTCACATGAGAACAGAACCACCGTTGACGACATCGCAATTGTACGCCTGGAACTGCTCTATCCTTTTCCAGAACAGGCATTAAAGAAGGTCCTGGAGCACTACCCAAATGCACGAGAGATCGTCTGGGTACAAGAAGAGCCACATAATATGGGAGCGTGGAAGTATGTTGAACCACACCTCGCTACTCAAATCGACACGTCAATCAAGGTCGGGGTCATTTCGCGCCCTGATCGTTCAAGCCCAGCTACAGGCTTTTGGGACTGGTACATTGCAGAGCAAGAGAAAATCACGACAGATGCGTCGCGCCTGCCCCTAAGTCAGCTTGGAGGAAATTATGTCCGTTGAAATTCGTGTGCCAACGTTGGGCGAATCGATAGTTGATGCCACAATTGCTTCGTGGCTCAAAAAAGAAGGTGACACCATTCAGCAAGGTGATGCTCTGGTGGAACTTGAAACCGATAAGGTCAATGTTGAGGTCAACGCAGAGCAGAGTGGCGTACTGCAAAAAGTCGTCAAGCAAGAGGGTGATACTGTTGCAGTCGGCGAGGTTTTGGGCCTGATCGGTGAGGGTGCGTCATCCTCACAACCAACACAGGAGGCTTCATCCAACGGAGCGAAAGAAACAGTTGCGGTAACAACTTCTATCTCATCGCCTCCTCAGACAGCACCTGCCGAATCTGCTGCACCTCAACCTCCATCAGTACAGGCAACATCTGCACAACAACCCGCGCAACAGCAGACATCAGCAGAAGCACAACGCCCACCATCTCCGCTTGCACGACGCATAGCGGCAGAGCACAACGTTGATATCGCACAGGTGAGAGGAACAAGTCCTCATGGACGCATCACGCGTGACGATGTTGTTAATTATCTTGAACAGAACACGCAGCAACCTGCACAGCAACAACAACCTGTTTCATCCGCACCTGTGGCTCCTCCACAACAAGAGACAGCACCTGTAATAGCGACACCAGCACCACGTGCGACGGGCAATGGTGCAACGCCATCGGTAGCTCCTCGAGGACGTGAAGAGCGTATCCGTATCTCTCGTCGTCGCCAAACGATTGGGCAGAGGCTTGTCGAGGCACAACACACGGCAGCGATGCTCACAACCTTTAACGAGGTTGATATGACCGCGATTATGGATGTTCGTAGCCGCCGCAAAGATGCCTTTAAGGAACGCAATGGAGTCTCGCTTGGCTTCATGTCCTTCTTCACAAAGGCGTCAGTTGGTGCTCTCAAAGCGTTCCCGCGTCTTAATGCAGAAATTCAGGGGAACGAGTTTGTCTTGAAGCATTATTACGATATTGGTATTGCTGTTGGAGCTGAAGAAGGGCTTGTTGTGCCTGTGTTACGCGACGCGGACAGCAAAAGCTTTGCCCAGATAGAACGTGAAATCAGTGAACTTGCCAAGAAAGCTAGAGGAAACACACTTTCGCTGTCAGAACTTCAAGGGGGCACCTTTACCATCACTAACGGCGGTGTGTTCGGTTCGCTTCTTTCTACGCCTATCTTGAATGCGCCACAGGTAGGCATCCTGGGTATGCACAAGATTGAGCAACGCCCAATAGCCCTGAACGGACAAGTCGTCATTCGTCCCATGATGTATCTTGCGCTCTCGTATGACCACCGTATCGTTGATGGTAGCGAAGCTGTGCAATTCCTGGTACGCATCAAAGAACTGGTAGAGGACCCGGAAACCTTGCTTCTTGAAGGTTAATGGTACACCATTTTCAAAGGAAGCACACATATGAACAAGGCTCACGTTGCCAATAACGTGAGCCTTGTTCAT
>CAZZVE010000039.1:0-30276 GCA_964657325.1 uncultured Ktedonobacterales bacterium | reverse complement strand
CTAAGTGTATCTCACAGAGACCTTCGTTGTCGGGATAGGATAAGAAACGATAATCAAAAAGAAGAGAGTCGTCGCCTTCTGCTTCCAAATGAATTGCAGCAGCGTCCATAAATTCTTTACTCCTCTTAAAACTTACGCCTCGTAACTCCTCATCGCTTAATCCACCCTGTAGACGAGCCAAGGGTAAACTACTAAGATTTTCACCGTTCAAGAAAACTCCCCGGAAATCTAACCCCTGACGCTCCCGTTGTGTTTCATCACTCCAATCCACCGGCCCCCGTCCATTTTCATGTGTCGCGAGTAGCCATTCGACATCGGCGCGGGTCAGTCTAATATCTTTAAATGGGTAAATCCCCTGTTCAATATCGGGGATTATAGCTCTTCGCTCAGCAAGATACTCTTGACGCTTTCTGTCAATTTCTGGCCTAGTCCGCCAGGTTTGTCCCTGCTGGTTCCAATAGGCTTTCCAATCTCTCGAGTGGGTTGTGGTAGGACATTGTAGAGTAGATGCTGTCTGTCCGTCTTCTTGCTCACTCATAAGCACCTCGTTCGAATAAATTTCTTACATAGTTAAACGCACGAGAAGCTGGATCATACAACGGCATTCACACTGAAAGACATAATGCCTCAAAAACGACCGTTTTTGAGACAACTTTTCCTTCACCTTCCTGCTCACGCTGAATAGCCAAGAAGTTGTATAAAAAGCCGTACATAAATCTACGTCTATTTACTTGTATATGTGAATGAGTTTTGTGACAATGAATATGTACGTTTGATAGCAACTACCATGCATACCACAAATCGTAGTACCTAACAGAATATATTGTTGTAATAATTTGAAGAAGGTTGTCAGACACATGCTTATCGGCTACGCCCGTGTTTCTACCCAGGACCAAACGCTTGACCTCCAGCTCGACGCATTGAACAAGGCAAGTTGCGAGCGCACCTACACCGATACTGCCAGCGGCTCGAAGACGGACCGCAAAGGATTACTGGAAGCTCTCGATCATTTGAGGGCAGGGGATGTGTTGGTGGTATGGCGGCTCGACCGATTAGGCCGAACTCTCAAACAACTTATCGAACTTATTAATGACTTTAAGTCAAAAGACATAGGCTTCAAAAGCTTGCAGGAGAGCATCGACACGACAACAAGCGGTGGTAAGCTCGTCTTCCATATTTTCGGAGCACTCGCCGAATTCGAACGTGAAGTCATCCGCGAACGGACAAATGCAGGGTTGACGGCAGCACGGGCACAGGGCAGGTTAGGCGGCAGGCCGAAAGCACTTGACGCGAAGAAGGCATCGCTGGCGAAATCGCTGTATGACAGCAAGGTACATTCGGTCCATGATATTTGCGACACGCTCGGCATATCCAGAGGTACGCTGTATCGCTATGTAAAGAATTCTTAAGGCTGCAGCACAGCTTGATAAGGCCATTCAAGTTGAAACGTTGGGCGTAAATTACAAGGTTGTGTCAAATACTGGTCAACTCATTTAGATGTTTTTACATACACTTGAGCATCATCACCATTAGAACCAAATAAGTTTATCTTCTGTGAGAAGCTAAGCAGTAATCGCTCCTGCAACCCTAAGCACCGATATGTATGGACAAGTGTGGTAACCTGAAGGCACTAAATATTCTCTTCTTTATGAAGTATTACTGTCAGCGGAGGCTCTATGCGTTGGTTCAGACGTGGCATGTGGAAGGCTGCTATCATGCTTGCTGGTCTGCTAGCTTTTTTGGTACTTATGGTGGCGGTTCCCTTGTCCACGAGTGCGCATACAAGAGCTGGAAATGTGCAGGTGGCGCCAACCGTTGATGTCACGGCCACTATGACGGCACTGCAAGAGGAGCAACTCACGCTCCAGAATAAGCAGCTTCAGCAAAGTAACGATCGAGGATCTGGCACATGGCTTTGGAACAACGGTGCCACTATCGTAGCAAGCTTCTTGTCGACACTTGTCGTGGTTATTGGTGCTCTTTTTGGCTTTCGGCAGTGGCGCACGAATCGGAACGATACGCTCACCAAAGAGTCCAACGACAGCAAAGAGGCGCAGGAGAAAGAGCTGAGGGCTCAAGCCGAAGAACGATTCAAAGCTGCTGTCATTGCGCTTGGAGATGAAAAGGAAAACGTTCAAGTCGGAGGTGCAATCCTCCTTCGGTCTTTTCTTAACAGAGATGATGAGGATATCTACGGGCGGTATTATACACAGATTTTTGATCTTGCGGTGGCTTATTTATGTCTTCCAAGAATATCTCAATCGTCTGATGGACCAGACAAAACACTCCCATCACCGAAGGATTATAGTGCTCCTCTGCCACTCACTCCACTTAGACAAGCGTTAATCATTGTCTTTAAAGAAGCTTTTCCACGGGCACGTAATAGATTAGGTCAAGTAGAGTCTTCAGTTGATACTCGATCCCTTGACGCATCGAATGTTCAGTTGGATAAGGCATTTCTTGTTCTATGTGACTTAAGTTATGCTTGGATGCTAAATGCTTCTTTCAGAGAAACTATTCTCTTTCAAACTAACCTGAAAGCAGCCGCTCTAGCAAATGCCGATTTCACAAAAGCCAATCTCAACAACGCTAATCTTAGTGCTGCCAGTCTTAACAACGCCAATTTTGACAAATCTAACCTTCAGGGCGCGAACCTGAAAGGGGCTAATCTTCGTGGTGCACGCAACCTGGAAGAGGCTCGAAACCTGAAAGATGCCGACTTACGTGGAGTTAAAGGACTTACGAAAGAACAATTGGTAAACTGCAAAATCAAAGGTGCCATCATTGATGAAGATACCGTGATCACTTCGCCTCAATCAGCTGCTGCACCTATCACGCTGTCACAAGACACTAGTGCCCAAACCTCCTCAGCTCAAACAAGTTCATCAACTCCTGATATGAGCGGAAGTAGCACCTCTATTTCTCAGCCCAGTAACGCCGCACAAGCTTCAGTATCTACTACCACGCAGGCGGTAACACCATATGCTGCTACAGACGGGAGCAATGCCGCTGATTCGCAACGATATAAAGAGTAGAGATGAAGCAGCTACCATGGCACAAACAAGGCATTGTTCTGGCGAAAGAGGAAGGTTCAATGTACGCGGGTAAAGAGGTAGCTACCTATCCATACTTCTAAACTCCCAATCTGGGATTGTCTCCACGAAATGTTTCATCAAAGGAAAAAGCGTCAAATAGGCATAATGAACCAAAGTCTTGTCCCTTTCAACCTGTGGCGATTTATGTCCATGAAAGAGGTTATTTCTTACCCTATACCAAAACTCAACAAGATTGTCCCAATCATCTTCACCTTGTAGTGCCCCCTGTTCACCGTGCCAATTAGTATCATTAGTTCTGGTAATATTTCTGATAGGGCGATCCTTTAACTCATTAATGAGGTCGTGTATGCTATCTTTTAGCTTAGAGTCACTCTGGATAAGTTTTATGTAGTACTTCTTTGCCTTATCTGAAGCCTTGAGGCTATCAATGATCTGCCGGTCGTGCCTTCCTGACTGCATCTGTTTTTGCGTCAAGAACGCGATAAATGATATATACAGAAAGAGAAATTGACTAATAGAATCGGCATCTAACTCAGACCTCTCGAACCAATCTCGTATGAGAACTTCGTATACCATTGTGGTTGGCTCCTCTCAAAATTTTTTATATTCCATATAAACGAAGTAAGCAACCTTTACTTCCCAAATAACCGCTGCGTCAGCGTCGCAATAAAGGTCACCTCAATAAGCAACCCGATGAAGGCTTCAAATGCGGCCACTACTGTCATCGGATCGTCAAGCCCAATACCGCCAGGGAAGAAGCCACGTCCGTGGAATGAGGTCATGCTGAAGACAAATGCACTTAGCGGGGATAGGGCTGGCCCGACAGTTTGACCAATGAGGAAGTAGGTTACAGCGAAGGCTGCGATGACGATGAGATAGGCGATGAAGCTCCGTATGGGTTTATAGCCGTAGCCAGATAGTAGGTCGAGGAATAATGAGAGAAGGTATTGCCCAAACTGCCGCTGACGCCAATATAATTTTCTTTGCACAAGTTGTGCGCGATAAGCGAAACGAGCTGCGTCTTCGTTGAGACCTTGATTGTGTAATACAACTGAGAGCTGGCGGTAAGCACGAACCGTTTCTCTGTAGCTACCAGGCATCGCTGGCCTGTTTTTAGGTTGCTTGGCAAGCGGTTCCTGCTCGGCTAGGTATTCGTCGCCAAGTATTCTTACATCCGACCAATCTACTACTGTAAGATTGGTGTCACCCCATTGAATATCAACTAGTACAGGTCCTATATGCTTATCATCAATCAGTATAGTGTCGTAAAGCTTTGCCCCTGCGAAATGAGCTTCTCTAAGGTAAGCTTTCTCTAGATGGGCACCCATAAGGTCAGCCCCCTCCAGATGAGCCATCCAGAGGTTTGTGTCTTCTAAATGGGCGAGGTTGAGAATACTGTTCTCTAAATGCACCTCCATGAGGTTAGAGCCTTTTAGATGAGCATGAGCGAGATTAGCGTTTTGCAGACGTCCCCACCTAAGCTCAACGCCGTGTAAGTTTGCCATAACTAAAGTCGCTTCTCTCAAATAAGCCCCTAAAAGACAAGCTCTCTCAAGGTGTGTATTAAAAAGGTTAGCTCTCTCCAAATGTACGTACTTAAGATCAGATCCCTCTACATGCGCATGACTGAGATCAACGTCCTCCAACGGAAGGCTAGATAGATCAAGGTGATCTAGAATAGCACCACGTAAATCCATCCCTTTGCCCGCTCGACGGTTCTCATTCAACAGTTTCTGCCTGTCTTGTGATACCGAGAGCCATTCTATATCAGCACGACTCAGCCGAACGTCTTTGAATGGGTAGACTTCGTTTTCAGTATCAGCAACGGCACTACGTCGCATAGTAAGATACTTACGCCGCTCGCTATCAATTTCTGGTTCGGTGCGCCATGGCTGTCCTTTGGCTTCCCAATATATCTTCCAATCTTCTCGGTTGTCTGTCATAGGCTGTTGTAGTGTAGCTATCTGTCCGTTATCCTGCTCGCTCATATAAAACCTCGGCGTGATAAATGCGTTTCCTATAGGGTTAAACGCATGAGTGAGCAGATTGTACAATAGCATTCGCCTGCAAAGGCAATGGCTTCACTGTAGAGTTTTATTGGTAATGTAATGAGTAGGCTTTTTCAATCAGCCTAATCTTTACTATGGGACTAAAGACGTTTTTCTATCCTTAATAGGCTTCACCTAAAGCATGGACTTGTACAGAAATAGAGATAAGCTCAGTAGTTAGTTGCTTAGCCGCCTATAACCCACCGCTCGCTAGCTTCAGATACTTCTTCTGCGCGTCCTCCCATGTCGCTTCGCTCAATCCAATCTTACGTAGCACGTCCTCGAGTTTCGCTCCCTGTTGCAGGCTGCGTACCACAAAGGTATCGCGTAAGATTCCAGCTGTCACTTTCTTCCTAAGCTTTGCATGTTGGGCAATCGTCGCAAGTGTCTGTTCAATGAAGCGTGGGGTATAGGGAAAGAGTGTGTCGGTAATGGCGTAGTGCTTGATGTAATCGGCGAACACAGGTACGACTTCGGCGGGTAGCTTTACCTTCCGGTCTTTCCAAGTATGCTTTCCATATGCTTGATCCAGAGCTCCGGCGCGTAGGCGTTCGAGAGGTCAAAGTGCGTGAGCTTCAGGCTAAAAAGTTCCGACTTTTTCAAGCCAGTCTCTAACAAGAGCAGTAGGAGCAGGTAGGCTCGCGGATCGTGGCTCGCGGCAACGCGAAGCTGGCGGCATTCGCTCTCAAAGAGTATGTCCGGCAGGGGAGAAGTAACCTTAGCGTAGCGAATTGCTTCGGCAGGGTTGTCCATCAGCACGCCTGCTTGTACCACCCACTTGAAATAGTTGGTTATGGCCGACACCTTCCGGCTCACGGTTTTGGCAGTCATCGTCTCCTTCAGCTTGCCGATCCACTGCTGGATGTCGGCTGTCCGGACCCTCTGCAATGGTTTGTCCCTGACGAACAGTCCAAACTTCTTGAGGTCGCTCGTGAAGTCGTCGGGCGTGTACATGGAGTAGCTGCTACTTTGTAGATATGCATGGTAGGCGGGCAGTGTCTGTAGGACGGTTTGGTCAGCGGTCAGCGGTTCTATCTGATACGTTTGAGGCAGCACACCAGCATACGTCCGAGAATCAAACAGGGAAGACTGCCGTGTAGCCATACGGCTAGTATACTACTTCGCAGAGTCCAGCGCACTCTCCACCCCCAGCACTACCATAGCTAGCTGTTCTATTTTTTGTTTATTGTCATTGTGCTGCTGTTGTCAGATAGATGGGGCAGGGAGAGCCATTCGGACTCTGCGAAGTACAATAGTTTTAGTAGTGTACGGCATTGACCGCGTTTCATGTTTGGGGGCATACTGATAGCAATGAACGCTGATGAATTCACGAAATTATTCAGATATATGGAGGAACGGTTCGACCGTATCGATAAAGCTCTTGAAAACAAGGCAGAGAAATTGGACGTGGAGCGCATTCTGGGGGCACTTGATGCTTTGGCAAAACGACAGGAGATAGATGAAGAAGAACGTCTTGTAATGGGCCATCAGCTTGAGCGGCATGATCGATGGGTTCATCAACTTGCTGATAAGATAGGGGTGCAGTTGTCAGCGTAACAAGTTATTCATTACGCTGCTGTACCGTGCTCGGTAAATCAGCGTACTTCCTTAGATGCACCACATGAAAGAGCTACAAGAAGTTCGCCAGATGATAACCCGACAGATGCAAACGGAGGGCTTCGTGCCGCCGACCTTTTTTCTAGTCGGCACAACGTCCCAGCTCGGTTATACCTGCACCAGCTTTCACAAAGATATGGATGAGGCAATTGCGCCAATACGTAAGCTCGGCCAGCAACTAGCAGGTGAGCATCCTGAAGTCGGCAAGCTGATGCGAGCATATTTCGCTGCTGTTGGGCTGCGCACGTCATCGTCAGACGAACAGCCACCTCAGGAAGTCCTGACAATTCATGGAGTCAAGGTTGCGACGAATGAACAAGAGGCCGTCCTCTGGGAGGTGCTGCGGGACCACAACCAGCATGATATGCCATTTAAGGCACTCAAGGAGTTACATCCCGACGGTGCCGTACCAGAGCATCCGGTGCTGCAAGCCTTCGTGGATGGCTACCTGTCATTTGATTGATTTGGTTCGCTTTAGACGGCCGAGGAGCGCAGGGCATTTGCCAGGCATGTCGCACGGTCGCGGTGGCACCCACATGAGGCTCCAGCAGCGAAAGAAAAGGTAAGGGAGATAATCTACCTCATCAAGCAGGCATTAAAAGATGGTAGCTGATTACCTGTCATATGATTCCAGTTTATCTTTCTTACATTTACCTCAAATACAATTCAAAGCGATCTACAAGCTGATTGAAAATCGAACCATTACTTTTGGCACTTAAATTGGATGAGTGCTAGAACATTTGTTATAATCTCGCTACTTGTAAGTTACGACGGTTTTGAAACATCTCAATGCTAAATCACAATACTACTTCAGTATAAGATGAGATCTATAAGGACAACTCATGAGCAAAACAAATGTTAAGGCTGAGTCCGGCAGTCAGCAACACCGTATCGCATCTTCCGTTTATGTGGCAGCACTGCCTTGGGTATTCACACAACAGCGTCCGCTCGACACGAGTAGCTTTATCAGTGAGGCAGCGCGTCGGGGTTTCAACCTCGATCTCTGTATCATGAGGGAATTGTACCGGCATAGCTTGATAGCCCCGTTCGTGTACGTCAGTGCTCGACGCGTTGGCCTAGTGCCCGAACTAATGGCATCTGAGCCGAAAAGCGGAAGTAGTCTCCTGGATGAACTTCGCTACGCACGGGATAGAGGGCGGCTCACTGACTTGACTACAGTTCCGTTTCGACACAAGCTGCAGTTCGAGCATTGTGCAGCGGATTCAGAACGCTGGTGGAACGGCTTGCTCTATTCCCGGTATCAACTGCTGGTTTTGCCAGAGCTGCGCGATGTTCTGGTTCATCGTCAGCGTAGACTACGCAACAGACAGGTGATAACTCGCTTGCCAGCACCCGACCCTAGCCTTTTGGATAGAGCAGCTGAATTTCGATCCATCGCTATTGCAGTAACTGCGCTTGAAGCTCGATATCTTCCCACGCTTGATCCGGGATGGCTTCACTTGGTCAACACAAATGAGGAGGAGTGGGGGCAGTACCGCCAAGCTTTTGATCCTGTGGCCATGAGCCGAACAATCAACTATCCAGCAGAGAAGGCCCGACAGGACGCAGAATGGCTGTTGCGTCGCGCGCACCGGCTTGATCCGTTTGGCGGCGCATGGACCCCTCTCATGCGCCGTGTGCCTCGCGACAAGTGGAAGGACCTAAAGAACGACGCCTTGCTGGCAATGGAATACCGCGAAGCTGCCGAAATCTTACTGCTCTTTTACGAAGACTTGGTTGACCAAGGACATGCCGCACCATTGCCTGAAATTCCTCATTTAAATTGGCATCCGCTTCATGAGCGCCTGAGCTATCGGTATGGCACGCTCGATCAAGATTTGATGCACCTTGGCGTTTCTCCGCATCCACGGGTGATTCTGGCCGTTGAAGGAGAGACCGAGCAGGACCACGTACCGAGAATATGGAAGGAACTTGATTACCCAGATGCTCCTGAGCTCATGCGGCTCCTAACACTATATGGGGCGGACAAGGACCTGAAGAAGGTTGCCGCTTTGGCTGCCGCACCGCTTATTGCAGGGAAAGCACCGACTCAACAAGCTTTCTGGAGGCTGATTAAGCCGCCAACTCGCTTATTCATCGCTGTAGATCCCGAAGGGCAATTCCAGCCTTCAAAAATCGATAAGACCAAAGCAAGCATGCTGGACGAACTGCGGGCAGTGCTGCGTGCTCAAGGTGTTGAAAATCCCAATCCTGCTGAGCTAGACGAGTTGGTCAAGGTCCATACCTGGTCAGGACCGTCCTATGAGTTTGCCCACTTCACCGACGAGGAGCTGGCAGATGGCATCATGGCTGTGCATCACACAATCAATGGCTGGACGAGGGACGAGTTAGTGGTCGCACTCCGCTATTGGCGCGACAAGAAACAAGGCATCAAGCGGGTGTGGGAAAGCGGTCGATGGGACGAACGACAACAGAGGATTACGGGAAAGTGGCAATATGAGGTCAGTAAGACGGAGCTCGCCAAAGCGCTGTGGCCCACTCTAAAGGCCAAGATTGACCGTTGCAGAACAGACGCCAACGAACCAGTCCCAGAGATTGTCCAGGTTGTCCAAGCATCCTACCATCAGGCTCAGCAGTGGCGGTATCCCTCATTCGTGCTGAGCGAGGAATCATCCTCATCTGTTAATTAACCATGGCTATCTTTAAGTCTAGTCCATTGCACTGGTTGTTCTTAAGAACGTTCGTCTACGGCATGTATTGCAGACGCAGGTACATAGTCATTGCTTGTAGAGTCCAGTGCGAGGTCTTATGAAACGTATCAAAATCAATTTCTTAATAAGCGTCAAACAAGTTGAGCTTCTGAGCAACTAAACATGTAGTAACATATAACTGTCATTCTAGCATAATATACCTCTTAACAGAGGTGGCCCGCTTCATCATTTGCCCTTGACACATCCACCTGACATCCGATTTACTGATCCACCTCTATTATACTACGTCGTAAAATGAACATTGTGCGACCTAATGTTAAGCTTCCCCCTGTTGACATTGAATGACTGAGTACCCATAATATTTGTAGTCAATCAATATATTATTTATATGCCTACACAAATTATTAACCTATCACTCCCAGAAGACCTCGTAAAGCGCATAGACAAGGCGGCTAAACGTGAGTATGCTAGCCGCAGCGAGTATATTCGACAGGCACTCGTGAGCCGTTTACGCTCACAAGATAGCGACGTGTGGGATGAGCTGCTTGCGGGGGCTGATGAAGTACGCGACCGAGCGATGGCAGAGGGCTACAAAACCGACAAAGACTTTGCACAGGCAGTTCAAGAAGTCCGCAAACAAAACAACCAGTCGTAACGCATGCGCGTTGTCTATGACACCAGCGTGCTGGCAACCATACTGTCACGCCGCGATTTGATTTTGCAGCTGCAGGAAACCCTTGCTGATGGAAGTACAGTCCTCGTCACCTCCCCTTACATAGTCAACGAATTAGAACGGGTATTAGCCGACAAGTTTGGCCTCACCAAACAGGGCGCGAAGTCACGGGCACGACTATTGGCACGATTAGCTCATGTAGTACAGCCACAACCCGTTGAGCAAGTCGCTCGTGATGGTAAGGACGACCCTATACTGGCAACTGCGATAACTGGTCAAGCAGCATATATCGTAACTTTAGATGACGATCTACTTGTGCTCAAGGACTATAATGGTGTAGCCATCGTTACTCCAGACAGATTGGTAGAGATTTTAGCGGAGCAGGAGTAACATCCTGATCCCCTGCCATAATGGGGCTTATCGTATCAAAACACAGGCTTTATCGTCTCACTTTGTTACGCTTCTCTGTCTTAAATGAACATTGTGCAGCGTAACCTATACCGCTATACGCGTCGATTGTTCTATATTAAATACCCACTCGCCTGCTATAGTCCTCGTGAGTAATTCATCGTGCAAGCAGGCGTTGAGCGTCTTCAGCAAGCATTTTCTCAAGTACCAGCATCCAATATGATCAACCGATATTAGGCGTTGTAGTCACGCTGCTTCCAGCCGCGTCACCCGATGCTCTAACATAACAACATCGCGGTTGGTTGCCGTCACTGCAGCCTTCACTACTTTCATATCCTGCCTCAACTCAGTAATATCTTGCTGCATCACCGGAATGGGGGCAACCTTTTCCTGCATTGCACCCACCACCTCAAGTACCGCATCAATCTTCGCATTCTGCATTTCCATGAGCATGCTAAAATGATCGATTGCTTTGGTTACGTCATCCATCCTCTCAGCCTAACACTTCAGTTAAGGACAGGCAACGAAGGAAATATTCTGCCTACAAATGCGTTGATAAAGGTATATACGCAAAATGCCCTATTTCCAGCCTTCGATAATAGAACGTTATCGGTAGTTAGGCAACAGGTTCTAAGCGAAGTTTTTTACATGAGAAAAAGCCATTCGTTACAAAAACCTTTAAGTAGCTGAGACTAAGCGAAAATGGCATCCAGTATTTTCAATACTATAAATGTACAGGGATTACTGAATGCTTGCATCCACAATCAGATGATCATTAATAATGCCTTCGCCCCAGGCACCGTGTCCAATCCAGCGGTTCAAGTTGTGGCAGGCCCGAATAAACGAGTGATGGTGTATATCGCCCTCAACCTTCTCGATGTAGACAACTAGCTCCTGCACTATGGCCCACGTCTTACTCATTTCTATGTCTAATGCTGATCCTGAGAGCTGGGAGTACTCCGCAATAGCCGCTGCAAGAATATGTTCATTAATCCGATACAGCTGGCGTAATTCCTGTTCCGGGCTACCGATATTCGTGTCCCCGAAATCGAGCACCCCACATAAACGACCATTGCTGAATAACATGTTCTCTGTGTGGAGATCATCATGCAATACCACTGATTTGTGTGTTTCCGCTTGGAATTTTTGCCATTTAGCATAATAATCTTTCGCAATCTGATCTTGTTCAGCAGTCGGAAATGTTTGTATATAGAGGTACTTATGAAAATACGTGTCCCAAGGCTCTTCAAGAAGCTCATCCAGTCCCCACTCTTGGCGCATGTGCCTTGTCTCTGTTACCGATAGGGCCATATGCATCGTATAGGCAAACCGGGCAACAGTTTGGCCAAACTCTGTTTGTAGGGCGAGGGGAAGTAGATTAATGTCTCGTGAACTGACATGACTTCCAGGTACAAAGCTCGTAATGAGGTATGGTGGATTAGTGTGGGCTCCAAGTACTTTCGGCACCTCAATGGCAAACAAGTTCTCAAGCTTTTTCAGTACGTGTCTTTCATAATTACTTCGCGCCAGGGCGTTTACATTCCGTGGAAAGCGAACCGCATACGTATCACCAACCGTTATAACAATATTGTCATAGCCACGGTCGATAACCTGTAGTTTCCGAATGTTTGGGTACAAGTCATGGACAAGCTGTTCCGCCTGTGCAGTATCTGCGAACGTAAAACTGTTTGGTTGCATTGGCATAGTATAACTAGTGCTCCTCTGTAACACGAAATCATTGATTTAATCTTCATTGAGTTTTATGTCTATTACTTTAGATACAGGCTGTTTCGTTTCAGGTACGAGAGGACTGTTGGTCAATACTCTGCACTTCCCTCAATCTTTTCTCTTATTCACTGATATCCGACTTCAGTACCTATGTGAACTATCCTCGATGCAATCTGTTGGTAGTTGCGATTGAAAGCTCCATCAAGGCTTGCCCTGATCTGTTTATACTGAGTACCATTAAGTAGGTGAAGGAGACCGAGCGATGAGCGAACAGTCACACCCTGAATCCTCTGAAGGATGGGCGTTTTACGAAAACCACTACGAACTGCAAGGCGACGGTTTCCACGTCTCGTACAACCCTGCTACGTCTAACCTCGGCGCGGAGTTCGCAGGCGATCAGGAGGAAGAGACTGCGCTGTGCCGCAGGCTCGATGTCGCTAACCGCGTTGCCTATATCTTAAACGGCGACTGGCGCAAAGGTTACGAAGCCCATATCGATCAGGGATGGGACGCCTGCTACGGGTTCTACCAGGAGCATAAGGCTGAGCATCAGAGTAGATGGTCAAGTGATTATGAGGGAATGCTGTGAGCGAACAAGCACCGCAACCGCAGCCAGACATCTTCACCGAAGCAATAGGCTATGACAGCTTCAATGGGTGGCTAAGCAGTATTGTCGATCAACGGCTGCAACAACTCGCTGATGTTATCAGCCAGGTCGACGCCCAAGAGCTTAAAGATGAAGAGACACTATACATAACCTCATTGGCGTGGCAATGCATTTCAAGGGTAATCAGCCGATGACTACGGAGGAAATCACGAAGGCACTGCTCCTACTAACCACACAAGTAGTTGTTGAGGTTCACGTTCGTAACGGTGTTGTCACGAAGCAAGGCGAGTATTCAATGACACTGGATGGCACAAATGCCCTGTTCACCGTCACCGATAAGGGCAGAGAAATATTCGGTTAGAGAGAAAATAAAAGGACTTATGAATACAAACGACACCTCGACAAGCAAGTATTCGACACTGGCTACTATCTGCGCGGAGCATACGCGGCGCGTGCAAGTATTGTTTTATGAGTTTTATAGCGGCAAGGTCAGCATGCAGGAATACCGCAAGCGGTCACGGGAACTGACACAGCGACTGGTGAATGACATAATCGAAGCTGGCTATAAGCATTAATATCTGCACACAATGCTCATCAAATCCTTAATGAGAATTCCACGGTAACTCCGATAAAAGGTAGGAGTGTGGGTTACGTTTTACTTTCCGTCATACCTGTAGAAAAATGCTTTGCGTTAGTTAAACATACAAGTGATAAGAACCTCCTCGAAGGAGTCTCCTAGGTCTGCAAAGGGTCAAATGGTTTTGTCTGTTCTGTTGGCAACAGCAGGTGTTCCGTACACACGGCACGATATCGATCATTGGGACGCAACCCTTCGGGCAGAAGGTCAGGTAAAGTCTCGATGTCAAATGCTTTGTTGTCACGTCCATCATAGATTTGACTATTGCGGGCGACACGTCCGCATTTGGGATCGCGTTCACCATTGACTGGAAACTCACACCGTGCCGTACACACGACCACTTTTGCGCCGTATCTACGGGCATCGACCACCAAACCAAACTGATTGCCACTCGCTGCTTGATCCAGTCCTGCCGCATACACTCGCTCAATACCAGCCAACGCCCACCGTCCCATGATTTGACGGTAGACACCTGTAATTGGCCGCCGCTGACGATCAAAGCCAAACATGAACCACTCTTCCAGAAAAATCGTCTTGACACCGCGCAGCACCTGCTCCTCAATCGGAATATCGCCAAGTGATTCGACGGTGGTACAGTTTGGAGTGAGAGCCGCGTTTACATCGACGACATAGCCACGGGGAGCTATCACCACGTCTCGAACATCCACTCCCGGCCGGTAGGCCTCATATGGAATACCTAAGTGAGTCAGTTCGCCCATCTTGCCATAGAGTCGCGTCGTTTTCCCTGCACCCATCGGCCCAGCATATACGGTTACTTCCGGCAATACCCTCGTCATTTATAAGAACTTGACCTCTCTAAAATTCAGCGTTTTCGCATCGATGATCTGCAAAATGGAGAAGTCTTTCCAGTAGGACCGGAAGAACATGTAGCCCTCCTGATGGTGCGACCGTTAAGTTGCCTCTTTCTCTGTGAGAAACGGCTCCACTACTCAAAAAACCAGTACGCGTAGTATATCACCTCAAAGGTGGAATGCCTATCAATCCGAGTATCCTTTTTAAGAATGGGCACTAATGCTGGCTGGTCGGATACAATAAGAGTACATTAGGCATTGATTGAGCAAGGTGATAACGATTAGATACTGAAACGAGGAATTTAATGGCAACAGATAAACAAACCGCCGAAGTGATATTGCAGCACCTCTTGGCAGTTGCCGATGCTCGAACCCGTCCGATGATGGGTGAGTATATCGTGTACGTTGACGATGTGGTGATCGGCCAGATCAATGAGGACGAATTGTTCATTAAGGTTACGCCTTTTGGTGAACAATTTGCTCCAGAATTGAAAAAGCGTTCGCCCTACCCCAGCGCGAAACCTGCATTCGTCGTACCGTCCGACAAGCTTACAGACCCTGAGTGGCTTGGGGAACTCATTAGTGGCACACTACCACAATTACCGAATCCTCGCATGAGAGGGAAGAAGTAAACTCAAAAGCAAAGCTCTTGGCGTTTCATTGTGCCATCTTTGGCTTTATGAAGGTGCTAGAGCCTCAAATACTGAACTTTGCTTGGCTACCTTATTCTCTAGGTGAGTTACTATAATTCTATGAAACATCGCCCCACCGTAGATGACAATCTAATACGTACTGCTGTCCATGATAGCTTTGGTCTTTCTTTCGACTATCTAGAATTTCTACCTGTTGGTGAAGGAGCATGGGCATATAAAGGCACCGATAGTAGCAGTAAAAAATGGTTCATAAAACTTAGCCGTTTAGATACCTCAAACGTAGCGTATATAACCTCATACCTTCATCATAATTTAGGTCTTTCTTTTGTATTGAGCCCTATTCTCCCTACCCATCAAAGTAGCTCAAAGATCAATGATTACTTCCTAACCGTCTATCCTTATATTGAAGCTGAAACATTGAGCTATGATAATTTGTGCACGAAAGACCTTATTGAAATTGCAACTGATTTACGCAAGTTGCACGACGCTACGGTTAGCACTGCAATAGAGCTATTGCTCCAGAAGGAAGTGTTTAATAAGTATCAGGATTCTGCCCCCGAACTTGTGTACCGAGTAAAGCAATATAGTGGTAGCGACGATTTACTCACTCGCCTTCGTAACTATGTCACTGAAAAATGGGATATTATCGATAGAACGTTAACGAACGGCAAACGCATGAGTGATTTCTGCAAGCAAAATACGTATCAAATGGTCATGTGCCACACAGATATCCACCCATTCAACGTGATGAAGACGGCAGACGCGCTTGTGATGATTGATTGGGATGGCATCATGTTAGCCCCTCGGGAGATTGATTTACGCCACTACGGCGACAACGCTAAGGGAGATACTGCATTTCATCGTGGATATGGGTTGGATTACCAGGCTGATGAAAACTTGCTCACGTACTATGCGTATGAATGGGTGCTACAGGAGTACAATGATTACCTCCAGCGCCTTTTTGATATTAGCGTGGGCAATGATCCTCGCTCTCATGCATTTAATGAATTTGTAAAGCTCTTTGGAGATGGTAATGAACTAGGTGGCGTGGTTAGAGATGCGCTCGAATCACCTCTGCCGAAAGTTTAGCTAATGAGCTGATTTTAAGAGCAGCTCAAAATATCGCGTCCCCCCAAACGGTATCTTCTGCTTTACAATCTTCTTCCCCTCCAGCGTGCTGGCGGCATGGATCATGAATGTCCCGTACCGCTCGTTGATTTCATCCATCGCTTCGGTCAGCCACGCTTCCCTGTTCGTGCTGTCCAGCAGACTGATCTGGCTCCGCGTGGAAGGGGTCAACATGTAGCACGTCAAGCCAAACGACTGGATGATCATATGCTTGGGCCGTTGGTTTAAGAGGTAGAGGGCACGGCGGTAGACTTCCTGGTTGGTGTAGAACGTGGACTTGAACATCTTGCGTTGTGCCCAATGGTCACCAGTCTGGAAGTGCGCCCAGACAAGCATGCCCCTCGCATCAACATTGTTATAGCGGAGCTTCTTACCGGTTGTTTCACAGAGGTAGTGGAAGCGTGGCAGCAGGAACGCATCATCCGCTGACGGCTTGTCGAGTACATATTGGCGGCCGACGTTGCCGAGCTTTGTTGGCATGTGGTCCACCTCGTAGCCGTGCAACCGCTGGTGCCAGTCTTCGCCAATGACGCTATGGAAGACAAGCCGCCGTAGCGTATCCGGGGAGGCCCGCAAAAATTCCAGCGGCGTAAAGATACCAGCTGCATTGAGCCGTGCCTCGTAGTGTGAGGCGATGCCAGTCAGGTCAGTCAGCTTGAGAGATTTGTATACGTGTATGAGATTGGTGTGGTCGATCACGTCAAGACCGTCGGGCTTATGCAGCCCAGCCGCCTGTTTCGCTAAAAAGCGGTTCGGTCCAATGCCAATATTAACGCGCATCCACTTCCCTACTTCATCACGCATGCGTTGTTTAATCTCCGTGCCAATATCTGTAAGCGAGCACTTATGGATGGTTTCGAGCGTACCGTGGAAATCAATAATTCCCTCGTCGATACTTTTCATCTGTACGTTTGGCGAGTAATCCTTCATGATGGCCGCCAACTTCTGGTAGACGTAGTGGTACTTCGGCGGGTCAGTTTCGAGCATGACGAAATCCGGGCAGATTGCCCTAGCCTCGTCGAGCCGCATGCCGACCTTAATGCCCAGGGCTTTAGCCTCATACGAGGCGGCGATCACGCAGCAATGTTTGGAGATACGGTTGGTAACGCCGATGGGCCGCCCGCGCAGGCTTGGCTGGGCTTGCTGCTCCGTCGTGGCAAACGCACTATTGAGATCAATGTGCATGATCTGCGGCGGCTCGCGGTTAATATCGTACATCGTGCCCTTCCCTGATGGCTACCAGTGTCCACGTCAGCCCTTCGGCGTCGAATTCCAGGCGGTAGTCGTTCACGCCGTCCGACATATCGAAGACGTGAATCATGCGTTTACCCTTCGACGTCGGGTGGCATAAGCCTAATTCGCTAAACTCAATCACCTGCCCTCGGTACTTCATTTTGGCCGGGTAACAGACCTGGCTAATATCAACGGCAGTACGATAGACTACTATGACCTCGACCCGTTCGTGCAAGAGAAGAACATTTTCCATATGCAAGCCCTCGTTAATAAAGCTAGTAAGTAATGACTAGTAATAACGGGATTAGGGTTGTATGGCTGCCCGATAGAGCGTTCCGCACCGTTCTCGCGGCTGCTCATGACGGGAAGCCCGGGCTTGAATATAGGGTGGCGCACAGGGACCGAAGTATGATTGCCTAGTTGTATAAAAGCTTGCAGGTTGGATTTGGAATCACCTACATAGCTAAGCGCGTATTATTCCATACCTTCATATTTAATGCTATCAAAATTATCTTCAGACGATTGGTAAGACTACCTAATATAAGATTGAGCGTGATGCGAGTTCGAGGTAAGCTGAAGCCATGTCTGAACGACTTCCATCATCAGCACAAGAAGCGTATGAACAGAGGTACGCCGAGGTCTGCGAACTCATGCTCAGTATCGGGAGAAAGCTGGAAGCTGACCACGAATCGACGAGGACGAAAGATTGGGGCGACGTGGGCAATCTCGGACATGTGAGAGAAGTGTTACAAGATTTGGGGGATTTTCTAGGAGCATGAACCACGAACGTACACATCCGCCTTACCGCGTCCTGCACGACTTTGAGGCCATGCGTGGGACGATGCGCCAAGGCTCTTTGACTGCTCCATACAGCCACTTAGTTGACTTGTTCGGTGAACCGTTGCCAGGCGACGGACGGAAAACCAACGTGCAGTGGATTATCGAAACGGAAGAGGGAGTCAGCACAATTTACGATTATAGTATTGATGAGCACACTATGCCTGTGGAAGACGTTACTGACTGGCACGTCGGCGGCAAAGATGAAACAGCATATCGGACTGTCATACATATTGTGGAGGGCGTTTGATTCTATGGCCAAACAGAAGCACGTAAAGAAAACAAATATAACTATGTCCGACGAACGCTACGCGGCATTACTCAATGCGTACTTCTTTAGTGAGGGTGGTGGATATTCGGTATAACCCTGTGGACATGATGCTAAACTGCTGATATAAGTGATAGCGGAGCAAATGTTGGGCAGGTACTTCTTCCTACTTAACAAGCAACTAGGCTTATCCAGGCGGTAGTCCCAGATACCTCTTCACTTCTGCTATAACAATGGTAGTTGCCGCAGTTGTAGCAAGTTGTACTGTCCCTTTACTAGCCTTGATCAAAAATCTGCTGATCCAGCCTTGGACATGCGTACCTGGCTGTTTATCGGAATCAGCATCCTTGTCCAGTGCCGTATCGAGTTCGGTGATCATATTATCCGGAACACCTAGTTGGGCAAGCTTTTCCTTTAAGCCCTGTAAATTTCCTGGCTGAACATTCGTTGTGTATTGGTTTGTTGGTCCCGAATTGCCGAAAGCAAAACTGTTGCCCCCGTGTATGGTCGTGTTAAATATATTATGTAATTTCTCTTGCGATGGAGGTTCAACAGAATTTTTATCATCATAATTCATTGCGTCGATACCAAGCTCTTTCTCTATAATCAGCACAAACTCAAGTATCCTGGCTCGTATGACTTCTAGGACGCCAGCAATCGTCATTGTCGTCATTACCTTCCAGGCAGTGTTTAGTGCGTAACCTGAATATATTTCCCGCTGTTGATAATACAAGATAGTATCTCCCGTCCAAGGGATACTTATACTATTACTGTCAGCACTTCCATTAGTAAGTCGCTCCAACTCTCCAACGGGTTGTTTCAAATGAACGGTGAACAGTGCCTCTCGGTGTTGTTCATCTATAATAGCCTGCGGTATAGGCATATTACTAAGGCTGCTTCCATAGGAGCCTAAAAATGTACCTCGTACTTCAGTATGAAAGATACGATAGTCTGGCAAATTAGATATTGAGTTGTAACCTCCAGCCTCAGCTTTTGCCCAGTCACTTAGTTCTTTATTACGAAGTAGACTACCCATGCGCAAACATAGACGCATTACTTCACCTAATGGAGTTTGGCTATTTGTTGCACCCTCATTGATTCGGTACAGAAGTTGGACTATTTCAGGTTTTGTTGTACTTGTCACTCTTATACCCTCACCACTATGATTTATTATCCGGCGTTGTCCGTGAGTCTTTTATGAACTGGTCCAAATCATCTCGCCTTACTAAATAAGATTTGCCCGGCTTATAGGCGGGCAATTTTTTCGACCGTATCCACGACCTAATCGTGTCAAGTGGTACGTTTTTTTCTAGTTCCTCATAAATATCTTCGACAGTGAGCCATTCTTTGTCATCTTTTGCCACAAATAACACCTCGTAACCAGTTTTTGCGCGGCTATTAAGAGAAGTATACAAGCATTGTCAATCTATCGTACTAACAGGAACTAATGAGAGTAACATTGTATTTTCAGTATTTCTATGTTATAGTAACATTACTAGCGAAAATCCATGTAACCAGAGTATCCAGTCATGTTTAGAGAAAGGACGTATACCATGTCGTCTCTGGCTTCCCAACCGCCGTGGCCGCCAATTCCTGATAACTTCGCCTACGTGATTCCTATAGAGGGGGAGCGGGAGCATACCCCCGAACACCCGTTCTGCTGGCATCCAACCTGCCTCTGCCATGAAGACGAGGAAGCGATAGCAGATGTCAACCAGATGGTGCAGGACGGATTAATGACCCCAGGAGAAGCGACCGATTTCATACTCGGCAAGTTGCTATAAGGAGGACGTATGGCCCTGAGTGATTTTATCGTGCCCTGCGGCCTGCTGCTTGGCACCGTGTTCGTGAGCTTCTTATTCATGTGCTGCTTCTTTCATGCTACATATATAAGGAATCTAAAACAGCGAGTCAGACGGCTTGAATCTCTGCTCGAACCATCAGGCCGACATACGACCAGTGATGTAGCATTCCAAGCTCGCCCACCACGTCCATTACGACCAAGTAGATACGTTACCGTAGACCGTGCCCCACGGCCAGAATACTTGCGATAAGGAGGGTTTATGGACGGCGAAGAAAAGCTGACGTTGCTGCTCATATCAGTACTAGTCCTGTGCGGTACCATTTTGTACAGTTTTCTGTTTCTTGCACTATGGGACTACCGACAATGGGTCGGACTCAGCCTACTGGCCATGATCATTGTAAGCGCGTCAGTATTCTTGCGCGGCAAGATGACCGAACAGGATTTGCGCCAGACCCGTTATCGGCACCATGAAGAGACGCCTATCGATGGCAACGGCGAGCCGTGCTTCTGGCATGACGGCTACCAGCCGAATCCGCACCGTCATTAAGAGGCGAATATTGTTCATTTGTAAGGCAGGCGCAAAACTCATCGCTCCTGCCTCATGCGGATAGGTCAGAGGACGATGTATACCTATTATCGTTCCACCACAGTACACGACGACAGACAGGACAAATAATAGGACGAACCACGTGAACACTACACAATCGCTCTTTTTCTATGGTATGAACTAGAAAAACAAACAGAAAAGAGGTACAGACATTGGCTCCGATAGTTGATTTATATTGTAGAGTTTCCACCGACCCACAAGAAGATAACACCAGTTTGGATGAGCAGGAAGCCGTAGGGCGTACCTACTGTCATGAGCACGGCCTTGTCGTCGGCCTGGTACACCGTGAGGTTTGGTCGGGCTACCAGTACCGCGAGCGTGAGAAACTGAGCCTCATGCGCGAGCGCTACCGAGATGGCAAGATAGGGGGCGTCGTCATCCGCACGCTCGACCGCTTAAGCCGCTCACAGGTGCATAACGCCATCCTCATGGAGGAGATGGAGCACCATACTGCTACGCTTCACTGCGTTAAAGAAGCCATCGATGATACGCCTATGGGCAAATTTACCCGCATGATCCTGTCGTTCGTCGCTGAAATGGAACGCGAGAAAATCATGGACCGCACCATGACCGGACGTCTCAGCATGGCAAAACAAGGAACGTTTAAGGAAGGCCCTAAGCCGCTCTACGGGTATAAGTGGCACGATGAGCAAACGAAAGATTACCGCGTCGTCGATGAAGCCGAAGCCGCCGTATGCCAGTGGATACATGAGGAGTTCGACAAGGGAAAAGGCCCGCACACGCTGCTCCGGGAGATCGGGGAGAAAGACCCCTCCCGGCAATGGACGCGCGGTGCCATTCACCAGATATTGACCGACCCGCGCCGTACTGGTAAAAACGCCCAAGCATTCACCCGGCACCAGAAAGGTGCGAAAAAGCCGTTCGAGGCCGTCGACCTCCCGGAAGGCACCTACCCGACAATCATAGCGCTGGAACTGTTTGAGCGAAACCAGGAACGCCTGAGCGTCAACCGGGCCGAGGCAGTGCGGCAGTGTAAAGAGCCTGAGCGGTTCCTGCTACGTGCCGGGTATCTCAAGTGCGAAATATGCAACTGCACCATGCATGTGAATGCTTCCAGCAGCAGGCCCACGCCGATCTACATGTGTGATCATGCAACCCACAACAACACGGTGAATTCGGAAAAGATCGACACGCTGGTTTGGGGTTACATGGTGCGTCTTGCGGACGAAATCGAGCTGATCGAACGGGCTATCCACCTCGCAACCAACAACACTGCCAGCCTCCGAGAGATACAAGCGATTGAGCGGAGTATGGTGACTTCCCAGCAAAAGATAGCGCAATACACCGAAGATATTGCTAACCCGGCCTTGAAAGGAGCAGCCAGAGATGTTATACTAGGGTTACTGAGCGACGAATATACCAACCTCCAGATTAAGCAGGAAGAAAAAGCGCTTGTCGAGGCAGGTGTCATCGACATGGAGCGATTGGCCGGTGAGGCCGACAAAATCCTTGCCTGGTGTAAGACCGTCAAAGAAGCCAGAGAGGAACTGTCCTACCAGCAGAAACGAGACTTTTTGCGTATTCTCGGTATAAAAGTCTTTATCGACCGGTCGGATAAGCGTAAGCGTCAGGAAGAGTTGATCTGGAGAATCGAAGCCAGCCTTCCCGAAGTCCAGGAGATTATTATGAGCAATGCCTATAAAAATGGGAGTGCGGCTAGTGTCACGCACATCTCCACATGCTACCCCTGATGCCTCTTTCCCCATTATGTTGCATCCTGAACACTCCTTGTTAGGATGACGTTTTTGTATTCTCAATGCTAAGCACTTCTTTTGTTTTTGAAGCATTCTCGCAAACAGGTATACTTTAACCCGTAGCAAGCTTCCTGAGTTTTTGACACGTCCTGCTTATCTTCAAGGATAAGTGAACATTCCCATATCTACAAGCTGAATGTGTAGGTCATCGCCTGACCGATAGTGGCTAGTTCGGAGCGCAGCCCGACGTAGAGTGGTCAACAATGTGCTGCGTTACCGGAAAGGTTTTTTATGAGTACCGATGGATTACTCAAGGCCCTCAACGATTCTCAGCGTTATCTCGATATTGTGCATAAGCCACAATTGAGCAAGAGCGAATCAGAGTGGTTGATCGAGACCACTGTCAGCAATTTTGCGAAATATTATAATAGCGGTTTTATCGAGTATCGTAAGTCAGTCGCTGAAGCAAGCGACTATGCTGCAGTCGAATGGACAGGGCGTGGCGCAACCTTCAAGGATGTGCTAGGCCGCGAATACATCGACTGTCTGGGTGGATTTGGCGTATTCAACCTCGGTTGGTCACATCCAAAGGTCGTGGGGGCCGTGCAAGCACAGTTAGAGAAAAGCCCATTACCAACGCAAGAACTTCTTGATCCTCTGCGTGGTATGCTTTCTCACCTGCTTGCTGAGATTACTCCCGGTGATATCCAATATAGCTTCTTTGTAGGTAGTGGTACTGAAGCAGTCGAAGGTGCCATGAAACTTGCGAAGCTCTATACGCGCAAAAGTGGCTTTATTGCCTCGGTGCGTGGTTTTCACGGCAAGACGACTGGCTCACTTGCCCTCACCGGTAAAGCTATCTTCCGTAAGCCTGCCATGCCGTTGCACAATAACGTTTTCCACGTTCCTTATGGTGATGCCGACGCAGTTGAGCAGCAACTGCGTATCGCGCGTGAAGTCGGCAACGATATCGCCGCCGTTGTGATGGAGCCTGTACAGGGCGAAGCTGGCGCGATTGTACCTCCCGATGATTTCTGGCCTCGCCTCCGTCAAATATGTGACGAGTACGAAGTCCTTCTTATAGCTGATGAAGTGCAGACGGGTATGGGTCGCACTGGTAAGCTCTGGGGTGTGAACCATTGGGACGTTGCACCTGATATCATCTGTTCAGCGAAGGCTCTTGGTGGTGGCGTAATGCCGATTGGCGCGTTTATGTCCACGCCAAAGATTTGGAGCGTGATGAATAGCAATCCGTTTATTCATACCTCCACAACAGGTGGTAATCCGTTAGCGTGTGCCGCCGCTATTGCTGCAATCAATGTCACGCTTGAAGAGGGCATTTCTGAGCAAGCTGCCGAGAAGGGCGACTACTTCATCAAGCAGTTGAAGGATATCGCTGCTCGACACAGTGACATCTATACGAATATCACTGGTAAAGGCTTGCTGATTGGGCAACACTTCATCAATGACGACATCGGCTATACGGTTGCATCAGGCTTGTTCAAACGTGGTGTCCTTATCTCTGGCACACTGAACAACTCGCGTGTTATTCGTGTTGAGCCGCCTCTGGTCATCACACGGCAAGAGATCGACACAATCCTGAACCGTCTGGAAGACACCTTGCAGGAAATGCACGCGTCCACCTCAACACCGAGCGTCTCTGCTGAGGCAAGCGCGCTCACTGTTGTACCTAAAAGTGATTCAGATACAGCAGTGGCCTAACAAATAATATGGCAATGCTACATACCGATACATCGGTATGTAGCATTGCCATATTATTTGTTAGGCCATATTGGAGATAATTTTATGCACATTATCGTTCTGGGTGGTGCAGGCGCAATGGGGCGCATCACGGTACGCACGCTTACAGAATACGACGACGTAGACCAAATCACCCTTGCGGACTATAACGAGGCACGCGCGCACGAAGTTGCCTCTCTTCTGAATAGTAGTAAAGTACGTGTCCAACAGATCGACGTAACGCACGATGAGCGGCTAGACGCGCTTCTGCGTGGGGCCGATGTTGTGTTAAGCGCGGTTGAGTATGTTTACAATCTGCCGATTCTGAAAGCCTGTATTCGGAACAAAGTTCATTATGCCGATCTTGGCGGCCTCTTTCACATGTCGCGCACTCTGCTAGCAATGAATGAGGAGGTAGAGGCGGCAGGTATCACCGCGCTTCTCGGCATGGGCGGTACTCCTGGCATCACAAACCTGCTTGCACGTATGGCTGTCGATAAACTGGATAGTGTAGAAAGCATTAAAGTGCAGCTTGGTTGTGGCGATGAAACACCATCAACAGCTCCCCTCGTTGCACCATACTCTATTCGCACCGTACTCGACGAATTTACCAAACAGCCTCAAGTCTTTGAGAACGGAACATGGCATGCACAGCAACCCTTAACAGGACAGGAAGAACTCGTCTTTCCCGCACCCGTTGGACGCGCCACCGCCATTTACTCGTTGCATTCAGAATGCGCGACCTTTCCAGCCTCATTTCAGGACAAGGGCATTCACTACGTCTCGTTCAAGATTGCCTTTCCCAATGACTTCTTGACCAAACTCAAATTCCTGGTGGACCTCGGTTTTGGTAGCAATGAGCCAATTCGTGTGCAAGGAGTCAACGTGTCGCCACGCGAAGTGCTGGCACGCCTACTCGAAATGACGCCAGTTGAAGAGGTCGAGCCGCAAGATTGTGATGTGTTGCGTATCGTCGCGCAAGGCAAAGCACACGGGCAACAGCTAGAGATCACGAATCAGGTCGTTGTTCATCCCTACACGCGCTGGGGTATTGGTGCAGGTGCATTAGATACGGGTACTCCACTTGCCATTGTTGGCAGAATGCTTGCTCGTGGCGAGATTACCAAGCGTGGCGCATTTGGTCCCGAAGCGGGTGTGCCAACCGATATCTTCTTCCGCGAAGCCGCACGCTACGATATGCATGTCGAAAGTGAACAACGCGTGTTGTCGTGAAATGGTTTGACCGATGCTCACAACGAAAAATAACATCGGTAGGGGCAGCAATTCATTGCGCCCAAAGATGGGGGTGGTGGGGTAACGCGTTGGCAATAATTTCTTGTGCCCACGTTTTCCCCTCCCCGCCCATCTTCGGGCACAATGAATTGCTGCCCCTACCGAGGAAAATTAATGTGGTAAGATACAGATACTACGTTGTCAGTATCTATAGCCGATATTCGTATCAAAGTGGAAAAATTGTGCGAATACCGGAGGTAAACACTTGTTATAGTACGAAGTAGTATATTTTTGAATTCTCCGAAAGGAACAACGACGATGAGCGAATTTAAGCTTCTCATTGATGGAAAACTTGTCGGTAGTAGCACAGGCAAAACCATTGAAGATATCAGCCCCGCGACTGGCAAAACCATTGCAGAGGTGCCGGAAAGCACAATGGACGATATGAATCATGCCGTTGCAGCGGCTCGTGCGGCATATGATGATGGGCGTTGGTCTGGTCTGACCCATGGAGCGCGTTCCTCGATTATTGAGAAACTGGCTTCGTTAGTCGAGGAACATGCGGGTGAACTCGCTGACCTGGAATCGCAAGATACAGGTAAACCTATCAAACTGGCACGTGATAGCGATATTCCGTTCGCGGCTGACAACCTGCACTTTTTCGCGGGAGCAGCACGCCATCTCGCTGGTACCGCGTCAAGCGAATATACTGGTGGACATACTAGCATCATCCGTCGTGAGCCAGTGGGTGTTGTTGCCTCGGTTGCACCCTGGAATTATCCCTTCATGATGGCTGCGTGGAAGCTTGGCCCAGCCCTCGCGGCTGGCAACACCGTTATCTTCAAGCCTTCGCCCGAAACACCTTTGACCGCATTACGACTTGGCGAGCTTGCGCTTGAAGCAGGTATTCCTGATGGTGTCCTGAATATCATCACCGATGGACCAGAGATAGCTCCCAGTCTTGTGAGCCATAAGAACGTCAATATGGTCTCGATTACAGGCAGTACACGCAGTGGTAAATACGTCATGCGTGCAGCAGCCGACACCATTAAGCGTGTGCATCTCGAACTTGGTGGTAAGGCTCCTTTTATTGTCTTTGACGATGCGGACCTGGACGCGGCAACAAGTGGGGCTGTTGTCGGTGGTTACGTCAACTGTGGGCAAGATTGCACGGCGGCAACGCGTATCTATGTACAGGACAGTATATATGACACCTTCATGCAAACATTTATGAGCAAGGTCAAGCAAATTCGCGTCGGCGATCCATCAAAGGAAACGACCGATATGGGTCCATTGATCTCTGCCCGCCAACGTGATAATGTTGAGGCTCATGTCGAGCGTGCGCTTCGTGCTGGTGCGAACATTCTTACAGGTGGTAAGCGTGGATCAATCGCAGGTTTCGAGCAAGGCTTTTTCTTTGAGCCAACCGTGATTGCGGAGGACCGCAACGACTCCGATATTATTCAAAACGAGGTCTTTGGTCCTGTGCTTGTCGTAAGCCGTTTTAAGACCGAGGAAGAGGTGCTCACAAAAGCCAATGATGTTGTCTATGGTCTCGCCGCCTCGGTCTGGACACGCGACATCTATAAAGCGATGCGTGCCAGTAAGACGCTTCAGTTTGGTACTGTCTGGGTTAACGATCATCTGCCAATTGCCTCTGAAATGCCTCATGGTGGGTATAAGGAAAGTGGTATTGGTAAGGACATGTCGATGTATTCGTTTGATGAATACACACAGATTAAACATGTATTGATTGAGCTAAACGGTGAAGCAAACAAGAGTTGGCACTACACCATCTTTGGCGATGCGGAATAACGTAAAGGATTAATAAAGATCAATGGGACCAAGGGCACCCGCAAGGGGATGCCTCTCTCATGCAATGATGACACGCGAAGAGCTAATTCGTCTATGGGAGGGAGGGGCATCCCCTTGCGGGTGCCCTTGTCTTTATAGAGACCTCTCTTTGCTCTTTCCGAAAATTACTACTGATTTGTACCCTCCAAGCGTTGACATTGCCTATACAACACTCTATACTAAGGTTGCCAAAAACAGTCGCTACGAACTGTTCTCTAGTTGTTGCTGGCAAGTCAAGAGGAGGATTTCAAGTTCATGACATATGTGATTACCCAACCCTGTATCGGTGTTAAAGACGCATCTTGCGTAGATGTTTGTCCCGTTGATTGTATTCACCCATCGCAAGGTGAAGAAGGATTTGAGACGGCTGAGCAGCTTTTTATTAATCCTGATGAATGCATCGACTGTGGTGCGTGCGAACCTGCATGTCCTGTTACTGCTATTTTTGAGGAGTCAGCAGTTCCCAGCGAGTGGAAAAGCTTTATTAAGATAAACGCGGACTTCTTTAAGTAAATACAACGTTTCTTCGGGATGAATAGACTGTATTTCTATCCTGGATTTGTTTTGGTGTATGCCTATCTCTTATAAAGGGTTAGGCAAGCACCACAAAATACACTACTTCCGTTTTATCTCTTCGCTTTGTGCTATACTACATGCGCTACATACTCCGGTACCCATCTTTTGCGCATAGTGTATAGCATTGGAAAGCGTATACGCATCGTTACTTCTTATGGAGCACCCCTATGCCAATAACGCGAAAAAGACGCGCTAGTCAGCCTGAAAATAACAACAATCACAGTGCTGAAACAACCGAAAATGCCAGCGCGACAACTGAATCTGTTCAATCCGACATCACATCGGGAGCAGTAGAGCAAGCCGCTCAGTCTTCTGTCACATCTCCTGTAGAGCGTGGAGAGAACAATCCGCCGTCATTGTCTCCTACTGAAGTTCCTGTACAACTGCCACCACCACCCACAGTGGATACAACGAACGGTGAACGTCCAGAAAGGCAAGCACCAGAAAGACACAATGGAGAGCGGCAAGAAACATTTATCGAGAGTGGTCGTCGTACTCCTCGTGGTGAGCTATTTCGTCGCCCACCACAGGTTCCACCCCAAGCTGTACAAGCAGCAAATGCACCTGTCGCCCCTGTTCCGCCGTTGCCACCACCATCGCACGAGATTAGCTTACCACTTGGAAACCTGTTGCATCTCTCCTACAATCCAGGCTACACTGGTGCGGAAGAGGCACGGAGTCAACTGCTAGAACAACTTACTCAAGAGAGTAAAAAAGGTGGACGCGCCCGTTGCTGGAACTGTGGTTCAATCGCTATCGTCTATGACCGCTGGAATACACGCAGCAAAACCTTTGGTGAAGTTGGCGTTGCTATCTGCGAGATTTGCGGTGTGTGGAGCGTGATGTAGGAACCGACTTATCGTGTCCTTGTCGGCGATACACCTGCGAAATTCACGGCGTATAGAGCGCGATGTGAACTTCGATTACCTGTACCATTGGGAATAAAATAGACGCTAAAATGCTTCTCTATTGTAGGATGTTATGCAACTTATACTCTTTTCCTTGCGTAATTACTACAGCACAGAAGTCTTGTTTCTGTGTTTTCCAAACTGTTGCGCCGTATCCGTTTTACACGAACAGTTCTGCATCGAGGTTCATCATGTATAACTATAATAACCCAAGAAATAATAGTCCCTTTGGAGGTGGTAATACATTTGGTTCTCGTTACCAATATCAAACGCTTGCACCCGCTTACGAAGGTACGCAGTCAAGCGGCTTGATAGGGAAAGTCATGGGCCTACTGGCCTTCTCATTCCTGTTTGCCACGCTTGGTACCTTTGTAGGCTTTGTGGTGTTTGCCAACGCTACTAGTAACGGCGCGTTCTTTGCGGTCGCAATCGCTGGTTTTGTCGTTTTGCTTGCGCTCCACTTCCTGATTCAGAAACCCGGCATCAATCTTTTCTTGCTCTACCTGTTCACTTTTCTTGAAGGTATGTCGCTTGCACCTCTCATCAGTTACTATCTTGTCAACGGTGGCTACATCTTGGCGGAAGCGTTTTTAATTACAACGCTGACAGCTTTTGGGTTAGCCGCGTATTCCTGGACGACGAAACGCGATTTTACACGCATTGGCGATTACCTGTTTTTTGGTCTACTCTTGCTGTTAGTCGCAGGTGTTCTGGGCATTTTCTTTCCGATCTTTAATACTGGTATCGGTGGTTTGCTCATCTCGGTCATTGGAGTTGCCATCTTCTCCGGCTACGTGTTGTACTATGTGCAGCGTGCCCGCTACATGGCTGATACATTGCCAAACGCTATTGGTTTGACTGTCTCGCTTTTCATCACCCTGATTAACCTGTTCCTCTATATCCTACGCATCCTTTCCATTCTTCAAGGTGGAGGAAACCGTCGTAGATAAGTGGTAGGGAGATGGAATAGAATACTGTATGATGGTGTTGTCTCTAGTGAAAGAATTTTATCTTGGCATACGCGAAAGTGCTACCAGGAAGCTAGATAGACTACTTGCATTTGAAAGAGAGAAAAAATACTATGGCTACACACGAAAATCTGTTTCATGTTGGCGATCAAGATTTTGAGAATAAGGTTCTTCAGTCCGAGAAGCCAGTTATTGTTGATTTCTGGGCTGCGTGGTGCGGACCCTGTAGAGCAATTGCACCTGTATACGAACGCTTGAGCGAAGAGTATCAGGGTAAACTCGGTTTTGCGAAGATGGACATCGACGAGCATAACGAGACACCTAGCAAACTGGGTATTCAAGCTATCCCAACGTTGATGATCTTCCAGGGTGGCAAGGCAATCGGTCGTCTGGTTGGTCCTCATCCAACACGCCTCAAGAGCGAAATTGATCGTGTACTTGCTGAGAACAGCGCTGCTAAGTAACATTACTATAAAAAAATACACCCTCTCAGT